>DATLMC010000152.1:0-37805 GCA_035537435.1 Pyrinomonadaceae bacterium
CCGATCTCGAACCAGACGAGGTAGTTGGCGTGGTAGACGACGCCCATCCGGTCGGTCTCGGCGTAGCGCACGCGCACCTCTGTCTCGTGCCAGATGTCGAACAGTGGATCGTCCTGCGCCGCTTCCGCCATCCTGAAAGACTCCACGCGCTCCCTCCGGAGACTGCTGCTGCTGTAAACTCATGACCGCCGTGTGACCGGACTATAAAAGCGAAAGGTTCGAGATGTCAAAGAGAATCCGGCGGGCGGGCGCGCCCGTCTTCGCCCTCGCCCTGTGCGCGAGCCTGCTGCCGTATCAGCCGCGCGCCGCGGCGCAGGCCGGGGCGCAGGCCACGGCGAAGCCCGCGGCGGGTGTGAAGGCTGCCGCCGTGGCGACCGCGGCCGAAGAGGTCTTGCGCGAGACGAGCGAGCTGAGGAAGCTCTCGGTGCTGCGCGCGGTCAAGAGCGGGGCGCAGTCGCGCGCGGAGATCGAGCAGATGCTTTTGCGCAGCCTCGACGAGGAGTCGAAGCCCGAAGAGATGCGCGCCGGCGAGTTGACGATGAAGAAGCTCGGGCTGATCCCCGCGGGCTTCGAGCTGCGACCCTTCACCGTCTCCGTCCTCACCGAGCAGATCCTGGGCTACTACGATCCCAAGACGCGGCAGTTTTACCTCGCCGACTGGGTCGAGCTCGACGGCCAGCAGTCCGTCCTCGCGCACGAGCTGACGCACGCCCTGCAGGATCAGCACTTCGACCTGCGCCGCTTCGAGCACTGGCGCAAAGGCGACGCCGACGCCGAGCTCGCCGCCCGCGCGCTCGTCGAGGGCGACGCCACGTGGCTCATGACGCTCTACGTGCTGAAAGACCCGCGCCGCGTCATCGGCATGATGAAGTCGGTCGGCGCGACCTCGACGGCGAAGATCGACAGCGCGCCGCGCGCGCTGCGCGAGTCGTTGCTCTTCCCCTACGAGCAGGGGATGGCCTGGGTCAGGCAGCTCTACCAGCGCGGCGGCTGGAAGGCCGTGGACGAGGCTTACGCGAGCCTCCCGCAGTCGACCGAGCAGATCATCCACCCGGAAAAATATTTCTCGCGCGAGGCCCCGGCGCGCATCCTCCTGCGCGACCTCACGCCCTCACTCGGCAAAGGGTGGAGACGGATCGACACGGACGTGAACGGCGAGTGGGGCTACTACCTCATCCTCGACGAGTTCCTGAAGAACGAGACCGAGTCGAAGCAGGCCGCCGCCGGCTGGGGCGGCGACCGCTACGCACTGTATGAGGATCGTAAGACCGGCAGGACACTGCTGGCTCAACTGACATCCTGGGACACCGAGCAGGACGCGCGCGAGTTCTTCGACGCCTACGTCAAGCGCACCGGGCGACGCTACGCCGGCAAAGAGTCCGGCGGGGCGGCCCCGCCCGCCGACAATCCGGCGCGGAATACGTTCACCATGAAGGGCGGCGCGATCTACGTCGAGCAGCGCGGCTCGCAGGTCGCCGTCCTCGAAGGCGTTCCGCAGAGGGCGAGGGCCGCGCGGCTCGCCGAATTGCTCTGGCATGGGGCGGGCCGGCGCGTGAGTAATTCGGGCGGTCGCGTTGTCTCGCCGCGCGCCCCCATGCTATTTTGAGTCATCAGTTAGCTCTAACATCCGAATCCCGAAACGGCTCGCGAGACGCAATCGATGAGCGAGTTTAAAGTCCGCCCTCTGCGAAAGGTGTCGCCGCCAGACGCGACCACACACGAACCGCCCCCGCCGCAGCCCGCATCCCGCTCGCCCCACGCGGGCGGAAGCGGCGCGGCGCGGTCGGCAGCGCGCGCCGATGCGGCAGCACCGCGCAGCGAAAAGCGGACGCGACTGCGCGAGCTGGTCGGCGAGCTGCGGACGCTCGAAGCGAAGCTCAGGCTCGGCGGCGGCGCGGACAAGATCGAGCGCCAGCACCAGCAGGGGAAGCTCACGGCGCGCGAGCGCATCGGGCTGCTGCTCGACCGCGACGCCTACTCCCAGGAGATCGGCCTGCTCGTCGCCTACGACGAGTACAAGGGCGGCGCGCCCGCCGCGGGCGTCGTCACGACCGTCGGCCGCGTCGCCGGGCGCGAGGTCGTCGTCGTCGCGAACGATGCGACGGTCAAGGCCGGCTCGTGGTGGCCCGAGACGATCAAGAAGATCCTGCGCGCGCAGGAGATCGCGATGCGCTCGCGCGTGCCGATCATCTACCTCGTCGATTCCGCGGGCGTGAACCTGCCCTTCCAGGGGGGCGTCTTTCCGGGTCAGTACGGCGCGGCGCGCATCTTCTATTACAACTCCATCATGCGCCGCTACCTGCACGTCCCGCAGCTCGCGGCGGTGATGGGGCCGTGCGTGGCGGGCGGGGCGTACCTGCCCGCGCTCTCCGACATCATCGTGATGGTCGAACAGACCTCGTTCATGGGGCTCGGCGGCGCGAACCTCGTCAAAGGCGCGACGGGTCAGACCATCGACAACGAGACGCTGGGCGGCGCGCGCACGCACACGGAGCTGTCCGGCGTCGCACACTACCGCGCGAAGACCGACGAGGAGTGCCTCGCGAAGCTCCGCGAGTTCGTCGCGGAACTGCCGGCGAGCAAGACGAGCCTGCTCTCGGTCGCCGAGAGCCGCGCGGGCGCGCGGCCGGCGGAGGACTTGTACGACATCTTGCCGGAGGATCACCGGCAGCCCTACGACGCGCGCGCGGTGCTCGACTGCGTCATCGACGCCGGAGCCTTCGACGAGTTTCAGGCCGACTACGCCCGCGAGATGATCACGGGTCACGCGCGGGTCGGCGGCATACAGGTCGGCGTCATCGCGAACAGCCGCGGCCTCATCCGCCAGCCGCAGGGCGCGCCGCGCTTCGGCGGCATCGTCTACACCGAGTCGGCGGAGAAGGTCGCCTACTTCATCGACCTGTGCAACCGCCACCGCACGCCGCTCCTGTTCGTCCAGGACGTTTCGGGCTTCATGGTCGGCGCGGAGGCCGAGCACAGCGGCATCATCCGCGCCGGCGCGCGCTTCGTCGAGGCGATGGCGACCGCCGCCGTGCCGAAGATCGTCCTGACGATCAACCACGCCTCCGGCGCGGGCTACTACGCGATGGCCGGGCAGGGCTTCGACCCCGACTTCATCTTCAGCCTGCCCACCGGCAGGATGGGCGTGATGGAGGGCGACTCCGCCGTGCAGGCCATCTACGGCACGCAGCTCGACAAGCTCAAAAGAGAGGGGCGGGAGCCGGACGAAAAGATGAAGGCGGAGATGGCGCGCGTCAGGGAGGACTACGAGCAGCAGCTCGACGCCAAGTACGCCGCGGCGCGCGGCTTCGTCGACGCCGTCATCACCCCGGAAGAGGTGAGGGGCGCGCTGGAGCTGGCGCTGCGCGTCGGCGGCAACTTCGACGGGGCGCACCTCGGCTCGTTCGTCCTCCCGCCTACGCTCGCCTGAGCCGCAGCCCGCGCCGGAAAGTTTTGCCACGGCGCGGCTCTCTATGCGAGAATTGCGCCACCGAACCCCGAGGCTAACCGAAATCCCCCGAACGCCTGCGCTTTACAGGCACGAACCTGTGCGCGGCACGTCTAACCCACTGGAGGATGAACGAATCATGACTCGGAGAAACCCAGCTCGTAACCTTCTCACTGCGCTCGTCGCGATCCTGTGCGCGGTCGTCTTCGCCGGGGCGGACTTCGCCGTCCTCGCGCAGAACACCAACAGCAGCACGACGACGCAGAACGACAACACGGCGAACACGAATATGGCCCCGCGCCGCAACCGCGGGCGTCGCGGGTCGCGCCGCACGCGCAGCGGCAACGCCAACACCGGCGAGATGAACTCGAACTCGACCGAGAACACCAACACGTCCGACGCCTCGATGCAGAACACCAACGATAACGGGAACTCGTCGGGCGGCTCGATGACGAACACGAACAGGGGCCGCCGCCGCGGCCGCGGACGCCGCGGACGCCGCGGCGTGCCGGTGGAGATGCCCGCCGCGGCCGACGCGCCTGCGACCGACGCCTCGGCCGCGACGCCGACCGACACGGCGGCCGCCATGCCGCAGGAGACCGGCGGCATGAGCATGGGCACGCCGGGCTCGGACGTTGACCTCTCCGGGACTTACACGGGCACGGTCAACGCCCCCGACATGAGCATGTCGGGACCCGCCACGCTCACCATCACGGGCAACACCTTCACGCTCGACGCGGGCGGCAACGTGCAGTCGGGCACGCTCACGGCGCGGCAGTGGCCCGGCCAGATCGCCGCCTCGATGCGATTCGGCACGACGCTGCCCGCGACCATCGTCAGCGTACGCGCGAAGAAGTTGGGCGCGAGCGGCCTGTCGCTGACGAGCGTCCCCGGCGAGTCGCACTCGTTCTCGTTCACGACTGGCGGCGGCGGCGGCGGTCGCGCGCGGCGTGGTCGTCGCGGCCGGCGCGCGGCCCCGCCCCCGCCGCCCGCCGAGTCGGCCACGCCGCCCCCGGCGCACTGAGTCGGGAGCGGAGATTACGGAAGGCAAAGGCGGAAGCCGCGCGACCAACTTTCATTCGCACACAGTTTCCGCCTTTGCCTTTTGTCTATTAAGCCTCTAACTTTTCCGTGATGAGAGAGAAAATTCGCATCGCCAGCGGGCAGGGCTTCTGGGGCGACCTGCTGGACGCGCCCGTCCGGCAGGTCGAGGGGGGGCAGATCGACTACCTGATGCTCGACTACCTCGCCGAGGTCACGATGTCGATCATGCAGAAGCAGCGCGCGCGCGACCCGCGCGCCGGCTACGCGCGCGACTTCGTCCCGCTCATGCGCGAGATTCTGCCCGCCTGCGTCGAGCGCGATATCCGCGTGACGGCGAACGCGGGCGGCGTCAACCCGCGCGGGTGCGCCGAAGCCGTGCGCGACGTGGCGCGCGAGCTGGGCCTGGGGGGAAGGCTCAAGCTCGGCATCGTCACGGGCGACGACATCATGGGCGACCTCGACGATCTCCTCGCGCGCGGCGTCGAGCTGCGCAACATGGACACGGGCGAGCCGCTCTCGACCGTGCGCGGGCGCGTGCAGAGCGCCAACGTCTACTTGGGCGCGCAGCCGATGGTCGAGGCGTTAAATGGCGGCGCGCGCGTCGTCATTACGGGGCGCGCGACCGACACGGGGCTCACGCTCGCGCCGCTCGTCCACGAGTTCGGCTGGCGCGCGGACGACTGGGACAGGCTCGCCGCCGGAACCATCGCGGGTCACATCATCGAGTGCGGCGCGCAGGCTTCGGGCGGCAACTGCCAGTTCGAGTGGGAGTCGATCCCCGATCTCGCCAACGTCGGATTCCCCATCGTCGAGGCGTCGCCCGACGGCACGTTCGTCGTCACGAAGCACGAGGGCACGGGCGGGCGCGTCAACGTCCCCGCGATCAAAGAACAGCTCGTCTACGAGATGGGCGATCCGCACGAGTACATCACGCCCGACTGCGTCGCGGACTTCACGACCATCCGCCTCGAAGACGCCGGGCGCGACCGCGTCCGCGTCTACGGCATCGAAGGGAAGCCCGCGACGCAGTTTTACAAAGTCTCGATCAGCTACTCGGCGGGCTTCAAGGCCGTCGGGACGCTCGTCTACTCCTGGCCCCAGGCTTACGAGAAGGCGCGCGCCGCCGATCTGATCCTGCGCGCGCGCCTCGAACGCCTCGGCCTCAAGTTCGACCTCGTCCACACCGAGTTCGTCGGGGCGAACGCCACGCACGGCGCGCTCGCGGGCGAGCCGTCGCCGGACGCGCCCGAAGTCCAACTGCGCGTCGGCGTGCGCGGGCCGGACAAGGCGGCGGTCGAGCGTTTCACGAAGGAGATCGCGCCGCTCATCCTGACGGGGCCGCCCGGCGTGACCGGCTTCGCGGGCGGTCGCCCGAAGGTCGAGGAGATCGTCGCCTACTGGCCCGCGCTCATCCCGAAGACGGAGATCACGCCGCGCGTGGAGGTGGCGGAAGTTTGAAAGACGAGGCGCGCTGGGAGGCGAGGTGGGAGAATGAGGGCGGCGCCGTCCGGCGCGCGCACGCCGCGCCGACGCCCCCCGCCGCCCGCCAGTCGTCGGTCGCGTACTTCGACGGCGCGAGCTTCGGCTCCGAGAGCCCCGCGTGGCGGCGAAGGAGTTCGGAGATCGTCGCGGACTGCCGCGTCTTCAAAGTCCGGCGCGACCTGAGCCTGAGCCCCGACGGCAGCTCCGAGCACGACTTCTTCGTCCTCGAAGCGGGCGACTGGATCAACGTCATCCCGCTGACGGACGACGACGAGGTCGTCATGATCGAGCAGTACCGGCACGGCTCGGAAGACGTGACGCTCGAAATACCGGGCGGGATGGTGGACGAGGGCGAGACGCCGCGCGAAGCCGCCGCGCGCGAGCTGCTCGAAGAGACCGGCTACTCGTCTGATGAGATCGTCGCGCTCGGCCGCGTGCGCCCGAACCCCGCGATTCACAACAACTGGCTGCACACGTTCCTCGCGCGCCGCGCCGCGTTCGTGCGCCCGCCGCAGTTCGACACGACCGAGCATTGCGCGGTGCGGCGCGTCCCCGTCGCGCGCGTGCCCGCGCTCATCGCCGACGGCACGATCACGCACGCGCTCGTCGTGGTGGGATTTCACTGGCTCGCGCTCCGGCGGCGGGGCCAAATTTGAGACTGCCCGGATAACGCCAACGATGAAAGTGCAACTCGTCAAACTCGCGCACGCGCGCTCCGGCGACAAGGGCGACACGGCGAACGTCGGCCTCATCGCCCTGCGCGAGGAGTTCTACCCCGCCCTCGTCCGCGAGGTCACGGCCGCGCGCGTCAAAAAACATTTCGCCGGCATCTGCCGGGGCGAAGTCGAACGCTTCGAGCTGCCGAACCTCGGCGCGCTCAACTTCCTCCTGCACGAATCGCTCGGCGGCGGCGGCACGCTCTCGCTCATGACCGACGCGCAGGGCAAAACTTTTTCCACGGCGCTGCTCCGCATGGAGATCGATCTCGACGAGGCGGAGGCGCGCGCGCTCAACCTCGCGAGGTGACGAGAGACATGGGCGACGATTTGACCAACACCGATCCGCGCATCCGGCACGGCTCCGCGCAGGTGGGCGACGTGCGCCTGCACTACGCGGAGAGCGGCGCAGCGGATCGCCCGCTCGTCCTGCTGCTGCACGGCTTCCCGGAATTCTGGTACTCGTGGCGTCACCAGCTCGTCGCCCTCGGCGAGCACTTCCACACGGTCGCGCCAGACCTGCGCGGCTATAACCTGAGCGACAAGCCGCAGCGCGCGGAGGACTACCGCGTCGAGAAGTTGATGGACGACGTGACGGGCCTCATACGCCACTTCGGCGCGCGACGGGCGGCGGTCGTCGGTCACGACTGGGGGGCCGTGGTGGCGTGGGCGCTCGCGCAGTTCTTTCCCGACTACGTCTCGAAGCTCGCCGCGCTCCAGGTGCCGCCGGGCGCGGTCTGGGCGGCGAACATGACGTGGCGGCAGGCGCTCGCGAGCTGGTACATGCTCTTCTTCCAGCTCCCGCGACTGCCCGAATGGTGGATCGGCGCGAACAACTTCGCCGGGCTCGAACGGATGTTCAAGACCACCTCGCGCAGCGGCACATTCACGGACTCCGACATCGCGCTCTACAAGGAGATGCTCAAGCGCCGCGGCGCTTCGGGCGAGACGACCGCGCTCTCGGCGGGGATCAACTACTACCGCGCGAACTTCTCGCTCCTCACGCGGAACTTCTCGTCGATCTTCGGGCGCGGGGAGGGAGTGTCCGCGCGCGTGCGCGTGCCGACGCTCTTCGTCTACGGCGAGCGCGACGCGTTCGTCATGCCGGAGACGGTGCGCGGCGTCGGCGCTTACGTGGACGCGCCGTTCCGCGAAGTGCGCCTCGCGCGCGCCGGTCACTGGGTGCAGCAGGAGTACCCGAACGAAGTCAGCGCGGCGCTGCTCGGTTTTCTGTCTGAGTGATGGGGGAAGAGAAGCCAGTCGTCTACGCGGTCGAGGGCGCGGTCGCGCTCGTCACGCTGAACCGCCCAGAGAAGCGCAACGCGCTGAACGACGCGGTCGTCGCCGGGCTCAAGGACGCGCTGCGCGCCGCCGACGCCGACGCCGCGGTGCGCGTGGCCGTCATCACGGGCGCGGGCGCAGACTTCTGCTCCGGCGCAGATCTCTCCGCGCTGCAAAAAATCTCCGAGTCCTCAATCGACGAGAACCTCGAAGACGCGCGCACGCTCGCGGAGCTGTTCGTGCTGATTCGCCGCGTGAGCGTCCCCGTCGTCGCGGCGGTGCGCGGGCGCGCGCTCGCCGGCGGCTGCGGGCTCGCGACCGCGTGCGACGTGGTGCTGGCGGCGCGCACGGCGCGCTTCGGCTACCCGGAGGTGAAGATCGGCTTCGTGCCCGCGATGGTGATGGCGATCCTGCGCCGCAACGTCTCGGAGAAGCGCGCCTTCGAGCTGGTCACGCGCGGGGGCGAGATCGGCGCGGAGGAGGCGGAGCGCGTCGGTCTCGTCAACCGAGTCTTCGACGAAGAGGATTTCGAGTCGGAGGTCGAACGCTACGTCGCGGGCTTCGAGCGCGTGAGTCGGTCGGCGGTCGTGCTCACGAAGCGGCTGCTCTACCAGATGGACGGCCTCACCTTCGACGCCGCGCTCGCCGCCGGGGTGGACGTGAACGCCATCGCCCGCATGACCGAAGACTGCCAGCGCGGCATCGCCCGCTTCCTCAAAAAGTCTTAGCCTCGGAGCCACCAAAACACAGCCACAGATCGCGCGGGGTGAGGGGTTGCCTTCAAGACTCCCTCGCCTCTTCGCGACTCCAGCGCCTTTGCGTGAGATAAATTTCACGCAGAGGCGCTGGAGTCGCTGAGGAAAGTGACGCGCGGTTAATCGGAAGGGGAAGTGGTGAACGAGCGCGCCAACTCAATCGCGGAATCGAGCGCGGGATCGCCGATGCGGTTGACGAGTCCGATCTCGAAGGCCTCTCTGCTCGTCAGATGCCGAGCCGTCGTGAACATTTCGAGCGCGCGGGTTGCGCCGACGGCGCGCGGGAGCCGCTGCGTGCCGCCCCAGCCGGTGATGATGCCGAGGCGCGCGCCGGGGTGCGCGAAGACGGCGGACGAGGAGGCGACGCGCAGGTCGCAGGCGAGCGCGAGGTCGAGCCCCCCGCCCATGCAGTAGCCGTTGACCGCGGCGACGGTGAGCTGCGGCGCGTCCGCGATCTTCTGCATGAGGCGTTGACCGCGCAGCGCGAACCCGCGCGCGGATTCGGGCGTGAGTTGTCGAAGCTCCCGGATATTCGCGCCGGAGGCGAAAACGTCGTCCGCGCCGGTGAAGACGACGGCGCGCAGGTCTGCGCGCGCGGCGAGCGACGAGACGGCGGCGTCCAATTCTTCGAGGGTCGAGACGGAGAGGGGGTTGCGCTGGAGGGGGCGGTCGAGGCGGACGACGGCGAGCGCGTCGCGCTCCTCGACGACGACCGCCGCAGTTTGAGAGTCAGACTGCGCGTGTCGCTCGCCCTCGCTCATGTGCGGGGTTGGATGTTCTGGCGGAGGAAGGTGACGATGTCTTCGGTCGAGGTGCCGGGCGGGAACACTTCCGAGACGCCCTGCTCTTTCAGGCGCGCGATGTCTTCCTTCGGGACGATGCCGCCGACGACGACGAGGCAGTCGTCCATCCCGCGCTCGCGCAGCAACTCGACGATGCGCGGGCAGAGCGTATTGTGCGCGCCGCTCAAGATGGAGACGCCGACCGCGTCCACGTCCTCCTGGAGCGCGGCGGCGGCGATCATCTCCGGCGTCTGACGCAAGCCCGTGTAGATGACCTCCATCCCGGCGTCGCGCAGCGCCCGCGCGAGCACCTTCGCCCCGCGGTCGTGACCGTCGAGACCGGGCTTGGCGACGAGGACGCGAATCTTTCTGTCAGGCATAAGGGGCTGTTAGCTGTTAGCGATTAGCCGTGAGCTGTGAGCCAGAAAGTTCCGGCACTTCGTTTGGCTCACAGCTCACGGCTAATCGCTAACAGCTCTTTAGAATGCCGGCTCTTCGTAGACGCCGTAAACGTCGCGCAGGGCGGAGCAGATTTCGCCGAGCGTGGAGTAGGCGCGCACCGCCTCGATGGTCGCGGGCATGGTGTTGTCGCCGTCGCGCGCCGCGCGCCGGAGCTTGTCGAGGGCGTTCGAGACCGACCCCTCGTCGCGCCGCGCGCGGGTCTGTTCGAGACGCTCGATCTGGTGGGCGCGCACGCCCTCGTCGATGACGAGGATGTCGATCTTCCCCTGCTCCTCTTCCATCGCGTACTTGTTGACGCCGACGATGGTCTGATCGCCGCGCTCGACCGCCTTCTGGTACTGGTAGGCCGAGTCCTGTATCTCGCGTTGGGGGAACCCCTTCTCGACCGCCTCGACCATCCCGCCCATCGCGTCGATCTTCTCGAAGTAGTCGAGCGCGCCGTCTTCCATCTTCTTCGTCAGGGACTCGACGAAGTAGGAGCCGCCGAGCGGATCGACCGTGTTCACGACGCCCGTTTCTTCCGCGATGATCTGCTGCGTGCGCAGCGCGATGAGCGCGGCCCTGTCGGTCGGCAGCGCCAGCGCCTCGTCGTAAGCGTCCGTGTGCAAACTCTGCGTGCCGCCGAGCACCCCGGCGAGCGCCTGGATCGCGACGCGGACGATGTTGTTGAGCGGCTGCTGGACGGTGAGCGAGACGCCCGCCGTCTGCGTGTGGAAGCGCATCTGCCACGTGCGCGGGTTCTTGGCGTTGAAGCGCTCGACCATCGCGCGCGCCCAGATGCGGCGCGCCGCGCGGTACTTCGCGATCTCCTCGAAGAAGTCGTTGTGGGCGTTGAAGAAGAAGCTGATGCGCGGCACGAACTCGTCAACGTCCAATCCGGCGTCAACGCCCCACTGGACGTACTCGATGCCGTCGCGCAGCGTGAAGGCGAGTTCCTGCAAGGCCGTCGCACCCGCCTCGCGGATGTGGTAGCCGCTGACGGAGATCGGGTTGTACTTTGGGACGTTTTTCGTACAGAACTCGAAGGTGTCGATGACGAGCTTCATCGCCGGGCGGATCGGGTAGATCCATTCCTTCTGCGCGATGTACTCTTTGAGGATGTCGTTCTGGAGCGTCCCCGAAATCTTGCGCCAGTCGGCGCCCTGCTTCTCCGCTACCACCAGGTACATCGCGAGCAGGACGCTCGCGGGCGCGTTAATGGTCTGCGAGACGGTGACCTGCTCCAGCGGGATGCCGTCGAAGAGGACTTCCATGTCGGCGAGCGACGAGACGGCGACGCCGCACTTGCCGACCTCGCCCTCCGAGAGAGGGGAGTCGGCGTCGTAGCCCATCAGCGTCGGCAGGTCGTAGGCGACGGAGAGCCCGGTCTGACCCTGCGCCATCAGAAACTTGAACCGCTGGTTGGTCTCCTCAGGCGTGCTGAAGCCCGCGAACTGCCGCATCGTCCAGAGCTTGCCGCGGTAGCCCGTGGGGTGGATGCCGCGCGTGTAGGGGAACTCTCCGGGGAAGGACGTGTCGCGCTCGAAGTCGACGCCGGCCGCATCCGCGGGCGTGTAGAGGCGTTCGACGGCGTCGAGCGAGACGGTTTCAAACTTCTGCCTACGCTCCGGCGTCTTGCGCAGCGCGGGCTCCAGCGTCTCCTGCTCCCACCGCTCGACCGCCGCCTCTTCGGGCGTCGCCACATCTTTAACTTCGGGCATGGCTCTCTCGTCTCCCGCGCGGAACGCGCACGCGTCAGAAAAATTTAGGACGTGATAAGCAGAGTTCGATATTAGTTGACGCTCGCGCGGGGTGTCAACCGGGTGATTCGCGACGGATTATCGCTGCCGGGGGAGGGGAATGCGCGCGGCTGCCATCGGTCCGGGGCAGCCGCGCGCGTCATCTGGCGGGCGCGGTCAGAGTGTAGCGGCCAAGCGAGCGGCGACGGGCGGGCGACCGGAGGAAATGAAACTGAATCGGGCTGTTTGTGCCTCTGATGAAAACATTCGCGCGTCCTGGGCATTCGACCGGCGGCAATGGCTATTCGACCGGGATCACGATCTCGTTCGGGCGCACCATGCTCAGGCGCGTGCGCGCCGCCGCCTCGATGGCGCGCGGGTCCTTGCGCAAACGCTCGACCTCGCGGCGCAGCGACTCGTTCGAGTTGCGCAGGGTCTGCACGTCCGCGTTCATCTGCGAATATTTCTGCCCGGCGGTGCTCATCTGCGCGTGCGTGCGCAGCGTCACCGTCAGGCAGAGCGCGAACGTCGCGAACATGATCATCGTGAAGACGACCCACGAGGGGATCAGTCCGCCGCGCCTGCGCACCTCGGCACGAGTGCCGATCAGCTCGCGCGACAGTTCGGCGGCCGAAGGGAGCGAGAGGGGGCGCGCCGACGGGCGCTGTGCCGCGAGACGCGAATCAGTCCAGTAAGAATTTGCGACCTTGTTCAATGAGCACCTCCAAATCATTTGCGGATTCCGACTCCGCGTAAATTCTGACCACCGGCTCGGTCCCCGAAGGGCGCAACAGCAGCCACGAGCCGTCTGCAAAAATGAACTTCACGCCGTCCGCGCGGTTGACGCTCGCGACGCGACGCCCGCCAATGTCTTGCGGGTCGCGGGCGAGCCTTTCCGGGAGCGAGGCGACAATGTCAGGGGTCAGCCGCACGCCGACGCGCTTCGACTCTAACCGCCCGACGAGCGCGTAAAGCCCGCCGAGCTGTTCCTTCAGGCTCGCCCCGCGCGCCGCGACGGCTTCCGCGGCGAGCAGGCACGCAAGGATGCCGTCCTTCTCCGGGTAGTGACCGCGGATCGAGAGCCCGGCCGATTCCTCTCCGCCGAGCACGATCTTATCCTCGTTGATCATCTCGCCGATGAACTTGAAGCCGACCGGGGTCTCGTAAACCGGCAGATCGCGAGACTTCGCGACGCGATCAACTAAGTGGGAAGTGGCGACCGAGCGAGCCACGCCCTGCGTCCAGCCGCGGGATTCCACCAGGTAATCAAAAAGCACCGGTATGAGTTGGTTCGGTGTGATGAAAGTCCCGTCGCGGTCGACCACGCCGAAGCGATCTCCGTCACCATCGGTCGCGAGTCCCAGCACGCAGCCACGCCGCCTCATCGCCTCGCGCAATTCTTCTAGATGTTCGTCGTCCGGTTCCGGAGACCGTCCGCCAAATAGAACATCCCGCCAGTCGTGAATGGTTTCGACTTCGACGCCGTGATTCCTCAAAACCTGATCGAGATAACCACGGCCCGTTCCCCAGAGAGGATCATAAGCGTAGCTACCACCCGCATTTGCGATGGTGTCGAAACGGACTTTGTTCTCCAGATCGGCGAAATAGGCGGGTCGGGGGTCGTGAACTTCAACTTTGCTTGAATCCTTCTTGCCCTTCTTATCAAAAACAGACATCTCGGTGGCTTGAATTCGCTCCTCGATTTTTCTGGTAACTTCGGGCATCGCCGGGGCACCATCCGCCGTGGAAAACTTCATCCCGTTGTATTCAGGCGGGTTATGAGATGCCGTGAAATTAATCGCGCCGGAAGCTTCGAGTGAACGAACGGTGTGGGAGAGCGTCGGCGTCGGCGTCGGCTGATCGCAGAAGATTGCATTGAAACCGTTAGCCGTAATCTCATCAACGCACTCTTCAGCGAACCTCTCACCAAGAAAGCGGGTGTCATAACTTACAACCAGTTTGGTGCTTTCAAACAACCCTGAAGCCTGTAAGTGGTTGCAAATTGAGCCAGTTACACGTCGAACATTGGCGAATGTAAATTCATCCGCGATGATAGCCCTCCAACCTGATGTCCCGAACTTAATTACCATTTCCAATTATTTTCGCGCTTGATGTGCTTAAACTGTTCGTTTCGCGACCTGTACGAACAACTGTAACTTCCTAAACAGTTTAGGCAACTTGTCACGGTAGTCTAGCGACAAAGTGGCGGGAATTTAGCATGGGGGAAATATTGAGTAAAGACTTTTCTTTACAATGGTTTATGTGACTAAGTTCAACGGTTACATGAAGTAACGAGGATTTGAGTGCTTAAGATGGCGAACAGGGGGCGAACGAAAATCCGCAATTTGGGCAGCAAGATAGAATGGCAAACAAAGACACCAAGATACGAGTCCAATTAGATCAGCACAGATGTGGAAATCAGCACGGGCTTGATTTCGCGAGCAAAAGTGCTTAAAAAATATAGGTACACGATTTGCCATAAACTTGTTACACAGCCAAGAAGCGTGTGAAATTCATTCAATGCGGAGAAAGGAAATACGAAGATGGGACTTTTCGACAAAATGTTCGGGCATGGGGCCTCCGAAGCCGAGAAGCAGCCGGATGCTCAGAAAAGGTTTAACGAACTGAAGCAGAAGTACCAGACGGTTCTGAACGTCGCGGATCAGGAGCGCGTCCAGTTTCAGAACCTGCATGTACAGGACAATAAGTTGTTTATCAGGGCGACGGCTCCGTCGGAAGAGGCTAAGAACAAGTTCTGGGATCAGATAAAGCTCGTGAATCCGAGCACCGACGACATCACGGCGGACATCAGCGTCTCCCAGCAGCAGGCGCAGGCCGCGGCGGTCGGCGGCGGTGGGAGCACGCAGTCCTACACGGTCAAAGCTGGCGACACACTGTCGAAGATCAGCAAGCAGTTCTACGGCGACGCGAACGAGTATATGCGTATCTTCTACGCTAACCGTGATCACCTGAAAGACCCTGACAAGATCCAGGTCGGGCAGGAACTGAAGATTCCCGCCGAGAACGGCTGAGCGCAACTGCAATAGCTTCTGCCAATTAACGAGTGCCGCCTCGGATTACCGGGCGGCACTCGGCTTTTGGTAGACACCCACGGTTAGATGATTCCTCCCTGACGACCTCTCACGAACACGCGAATCTGCACGCCGTGCAGCCCGGCTGCCGGTTAACTGCCGGTTAAAATGAGAGTTTTATTGACAGAGCGCAGTGTCAGTGCATAGACTGTTTTCAGCTCAAGTCGAGACACCTCGCGTGTTCGTCGGCGGCGAGTCGCCCCGCTTTAAGTACCCCACTCAGCACTTGCCCCAAGACTCTCCCGGTTCGCTCTCCGGCGCGGCGTTGTGTCGGCATTAACGAAACATCAGCGCAGGCGAGTCAGTTCAGGATCAGTCTCTTTATGCCAGGATTAAATCTTCCGTTCGCGGCAGAGGATTCGGACGCGGGCGGCGGCGAGTTCAAACTGCCGTTAGCCTCAATGGTCTGCGCCCTGCGCAGGGCTGCCACGACCAGCGCGGACATGCTCTACGACGTCATGCTGAAGGTCGCGCTGATGGTGGACGCGACCGCACAGACTTACGGGCTCGCCACCTTCGCACAGGAACTCCAGGAGCCGCCGCGTCTCAAGTGGGTGGAAGGGCTGGAGCAAGACGAGATCGCGGAAGCCGAGGCGCAGATCAATTCAATCCTATCGACGGCGGGCGCGATACAAAAGATGAAGGCGGGCGACCGCGCGATCTGTCTCGTGCTCGCCACGCCGAGTCCGAAAAGAGAGGGTGTCGCGATCTACGGCCGTCTCGTGCGGCCGCTGAGCGAGCGGCAGGCGTGCGAGCTGCGTTTGCTGACTGAAGTCGCGCAACTCGCGCACGAGCACGCGCGGCTGCGCGAGGAGACGCAGAAGCAGGCGGAGTCGCCCGCCGCCGAGAGCGCCGCGCCGTTCGTCGCCTCAGCCGAGCTGCCGGGCATGGTCTTCGTCAGCCGCCGGATGTCCGAGGTGGCGCGCGCGGTCGGGCGCGTCAAGGACTCGGAATCCACGGTTCTAATCACCGGCGAGTCGGGCACGGGCAAGGAGCTGATCGCGCGCGCGATCCACCGGCGGAGCCGACGCGCACACGCGCCGTTCATCCCCTTCAACTGCACCGCCGCGCCAGCCGAGCTGATCGAGAGCCTGCTGTTCGGGCACCGCAAGGGCTCGTTCACCGGCGCGCACGCCGATCACGAAGGGCTCGTGCGCGCCGCCGAAGGCGGGACGCTCTTCCTAGACGAGATCGGCGACCTCCCGCTCGCGCTCCAGCCGAAGCTGCTGCGCTTCCTACAGGAGGGCGAGGTGCACACGCTCGGCGAGAAGTCGCCGCGCAAGGTGAACGTGCGCGTCGTCGCGGCGACGCACAAAGACTTGGAGCGCGAGGCGCGCGAGGGTCGCTTCCGCGAGGACTTGTACTACCGCGTCGCGGCTCTGACGCTGAGCGTACCGCCGCTGCGCGAGCGCCCCGAAGACATCGCCGCGCTCATCTCGCACTACCTGACTTACTACTCGCGACGCAACGACCGCGCCGTCGCCGGCATCACCGCCGAGGCGATCCAGGTGTTGCAGAACCACGCCTGGCACGGCAACGTCCGCGAGCTGGCGGCGGAGATCGAGCGCCTCGTGCTCTACGCCGACGAGGGCAGGGTCATCGCCGCCGCCGACCTGAGCTCGCGCATCAACCCCGACGCTTCGCGCGCGGACGGTGCGGAAGGCGAGGGCAACAGATCGCCCGTGCCGCTCGAAAACATGCTCGACGACTTCGAGCGCCGGGTCATCACCGAGACGCTGAAGCTGCACGACTACAACGTCGCGCGGGCCGCCACCGCGCTCGGCCTCGGCTCGCGCCAGACGCTCTACAAGAAGCTCAAGCGCCTCGCCATTAACGTCGGCGACTTCTTACAGGACGACAGCCAACCCGGTCTCCAACTGCGTTCCTGAACAAGCCCCGCCCTGAAGACGCGCCGACGGCGGGCCGCGCCGCCCGCGATCAAACGCACGATGGAACTGCCGGCGAGAATCGTCACCCCCGCCCGCGAAGAAGCAGGCGAGCGGAGCCGCCTGGCTGACTCGCGGCTCGCCGCCGCGCTCTCGCCGCGGCGATTGATCGTATTCGTCATGCTGGCGTCCGTCTTCACGATGACCGCGGGCGCAATCGATGATCCTGATTTCTGGTGGCACCTGCGCACGGGGCAACTCATCTTTGAGACTCGGTCAATCCCCCGCGCAGATGTTTTCTCCTTCACGGCTCTCGGCTGGGGGTGGGTCACGCACGAGTGGCTGACCGAGGTCGTGATGTTCGTGGTCTACAGGCTTTCCGGCTGGGCCGGCCTCGTCGCCGCGTTCTCGCTCGTGACGACCGCCGCGCTCTGGATCGCGTACCGGCGCGCGGCGCGGCGCGGCGCGCACGTCTTCGTCGCTTGCGCGGCGACGCTGTTGGGGGCGCTCGCCACGATGCCTATCTGGGGCGTGCGCCCGCAGATGTTTTCGTTCCTCTTCACAAGTATCTTCCTCCTCATCCTCGAAGATTACGCACGCGCCTGTAACGCGGAGGGTGATGGCGCGCGCGTCGCTCGTAGACCCGCCCTCTGGTCGTTAATCCCGCTAACTCTCGTCTGGGTGAACATGCACGGCGGGTTCGCGCTGGGGCTCGGATTGATCCTCCTGACGGGCGCGGGCGTCGCGCTCGACGAATTGCTGGGCGGCGGCGCGGGGGCGTGGAAGGCTGCGACGTTTCGGCGCGTGTGGTCGCGGGTGCGCCCGCTGTGTTTCGTCTTCGCGGCTTGCGTGGGCGTCGTGCCGCTGAATCCGAGCGGCGCGCGACTGTACTCATACCCGTTCGAGACGCTCAACTCGCGGGCGATGCAGAAGTACATCGTCGAGTGGTTCTCGCCGGACTTCCACCAGCCCTACGCGCACGCGCTGGCCCTGCTGCTCTTCGCCACCTTCGCCGCGCTCGCGCTCTCGCCGAAGCGCACCCGCGCGGGCGAGGTGCTGCTCCTGTGCGTCGCGGCTTACGCGGCCCTGCGCGCGTGGCGCAACATCCCCTTCTTCGCGCTCGCCGCCGCGCCAGCGCTCGCCGAACATGGCTGGAGTCTCGTCGAGACGAGCGCGCGCGCGGGCCTCGGCGCGAAGAGACGAGCCGTGGGCAAGGTGACGACGGCCCAGCTCGCGTTGAACGTCGCTTTGTTCGTGTGCGTTCCGGCCGGGTTGTGCGCCGCGAAGCTGGCGAGTGTGGCGCGGGCACAGCCGTCGATCGAGGCGGAGAAGTTTCCTGCGGCGGCGGTCGAGTTCCTGCGCGTGCGCGCTGACGCGGGTCCCGTCTTTAATTACTACGGCTGGGGCGGCTACCTCATCTGGAAGCTCTACCCCGAACGGCGCGTCTTCATCGACGGCCGCGCCGACGTTTACGGCGACGCCCTGCTCGAAGAGTACCTGAGCGCGGAGAACGGCGAGAAGGGATGGCGCGCGACGCTCGACAAGTACGCCGTCCGCGCCGTGATGATTAAACCGGCCGCGCCGCTCGCGAGCCTGCTCGGAGAAGACGCGGGGTGGGCGAAAGTTTACGAGGACGGGCAGGCCGTGATCTTCTTCAGGCGTTAAGAGCCGACTCACGATGCCAGCCCCGCGACGGGAAAAGGACGTAGCCTGCGGCGAAAGCCGCAGGCTACGTCCTTATCTTGAGAAAAATCCTTTCGCACCACGCGCAAGTAGCTTAATGCCCGTCACCGGCCGTCAATGCGCGCGCGGAAGTTGTCAACCGAAGTTGACAGGAAGTTAAGTCGCTGCGCGCGCATGGGTTGATCCGCCGAGGAGGTCTTTGCCCGTCACGGCGGGTCGGCGAAAGTTGTCGCCGCGGGTTAACAGGTCGAACAGACAGAATCACGGAGGGGCCGGCATCTGCCGGCTTTTTCTGTTTTCGCCGACCGCGGCACGGGCTTTGTAATGAGACAGCACGAGAGTCCGCGCGAGGCGAGCAGAAGGTTGTGGCAGCCGAGTTCGCAGGAAGCGCCGGGCGGAGAGACAGGACGGAAATCTTACGACGAAGGAGCAAACGAAAATGATCAAGAAATTCCTGAAGGACGAGAGCGGTTTGGAGCTTTCCGAGTACGCCGTCGCCGCCGCGCTGGTCGCGCTCGCGGTCATCACCGCGTTCACCACCCTCGGCACGAACATCGGTGCGAAGATCAACAACCTCGCCACCAAGATCGGTTCGTAACCCTGCCGACCATCACCCCAACACCACAGCAGCGAAGGAGCAAGAAGATGTTCAAGAAATTCATGAAGGATGAGACGGGATTGGAGCTTTCCGAGTACGCCGTGGCGGCCGCGCTCGTCGCACTGGCAGTCATCACCGCGTTCACGACGCTCGGCACGAACATCGGGACGAAGATCACCAACCTCGCCTCGAAGATTTCCACCACCCCGTAACGCCCGGCGCGTGACGACCAGACTCCAGGAGGAGGGACGACAGATGTTGAAGAAATTCCTCAGAGACGAGAGCGGTCTGGAGCTGTCGGAGTATGCGGTCGCCGCGGCGCTCGTAGCGCTGGCAGTCATCACGGCGTTCACCACGCTCGGCACGAACATCGGGACGAAGATCACCGATCTCGCCTCGAAGATCACCAGCACCCCCTGACCGGAAGACGGTTGACCAGAGGAGGCGCGTCCACGTGAGCGGACGCGGACGCGCCTCCCGACTTTTTCCGCCCGCAGTATTTCAAACGCATATTCGTCGCAAGCGAGCCGCCGGGGCGGCCTTCACCGCAAACCTTTTTTAAGTCCTTTTTCAAGCGGCAGATCGTCAACGGAGTGTCCGCCGGAAATGTTCGATACCCTTACCATCGTCAACTACGCGCTGCTGGTCCCGCTGGCGGCGCTCATCACGTATTACGACGCGCGCTACCGCCGCATCCCGAACGCCTTCGTGCTCGCCGCCCTGGTCGGCGGGCTGACGGTCAACACGGTCGCGGGCGGCTGGGGCGGCGCGGGGTCGAGCGCGGGCGGCTGCCTGCTCGCCTTCGTGTTGATGTTCATGCTGCACATCTTCGGCGCGATGGGCGCGGGCGACGTGAAGCTGTTCGCGGCCATCGGCTCGATAGTCGGCGCGCCGCTCGTCGTCCCGACGTTCCTGACGGTGGTGCTGACGGGCGGCCTGCTCGCGGTCGTGACGATGGTGCGCGGGGGCGTCGTCAAGGAGACGCTGTTCCGCGTGGCGCAGATTTTTGTGGGCCTGCTGCCCGGGTGGGAGATGCCGCGCTTCGCCGTGCCCGCCGAGCGCAGGCACACGATCCCCTACGGCGTGGCGATCACATTCGGCAGCCTGATCTCTGTGGCGATCTTCCACGCGTGAGCGGGCGCAGACTTTTCAATCCGGTGTTACGGCTCGGAGGAGGTTCGGAAAATGAAGAATAAACGTTTCGTCATTGTGCTCGGCGGCGCGGTCGTCTTCGGCCTCGTGGCGGCGGTCTCGGTCAGCAAGTACCTGTCGAGCGCGCAGGCTTACTCGAAGAACCTCTCGATGGTGATGGTCGCGAAGGTCGGCATCAACCCCGGCGAGAAGATCATCGCCGAGCAACTCGAAGCCGTCCAGTTCCCCCGCGGCGCGACCCCCGACGGCGTGTTCGAATCCCCCGACAAACTCGTCGGGCGCGTCGCGGTCGTCTCCATCGCCGCGCGCGAGCCGGTCACGGACTTCTAGCTCGCGCCCGTGGGCTCGACCGGCGGGCTCTCGGCGATGATCCCGGAGGGCTACCGCGCGATGACCGTGAAGGTCGACGACGTGGTGGGCATCTCGGGCTTCATCATGCCGGGCGCGCTCGTCGACGTGGTCGTCGTCATCAACCCGGTCGACAACGGCGGCCAGCAGAACCCGATCTCGAAGATCGTCTTGCAGAACATCAAGGTGCTCGCCAACGGCCAGAACATCGACCGCCCGAAGTCGGAGCGCGAGCCGGAGAGCGTGAAGGCCGTCACGCTCCAGGTCTTGCCGGAGCAGGCCGAGAAACTCGCGCTCGCGGCGACCGAGGGCAAGCTCCAGCTCGTCATGCGCGGCTCGGTGGATCAGGGCGACGAGCAGACGCAGGGCGTCGACAAGCGCCGCCTCCTCGGCGGCGAGCACGCCGCGCCCGTCCCCGACCCCGGCGCGATGAAGAGCGAGCAGACGGCGAAGCCGGTCGCGCAAGTCGCGCCGCGCCGCGTGGCGCGCGTCGCGACCGCGCACGAAGAGAAGCCCGCCGCGCCGGCCGCGCCCGCGGCCCCCGCGCCGCCGCGCAACTCGGTCGAAGTCATCGAGGGCGCGAAGAAGCGCAGCGTTGATTTCCCGCAGCAGCAGTAGTCAGTAATCAGCCCGCGCCGGCCGGCGACGTTGAAGGCCGGCCGGCGCGGACTGGGCGCTGATGAACGACGAACTAACCGATTACTGACTACCTGGAGGTTCGAATCATGCAGACGACCCGTCGCTTAATCCCCCTGATCGCCGCGCTGGTCGGCGTCATACTGCTCGGCCTGCCCGCCGCGGCGCACGCGCAGGAGACTTCCGTCGCCGCCTCTTTCGAGAGGGTGCAGCAGGAGTCGATCCCGATCAACGTGCTGGTCGGTCAGTCGCGCGTCATCAACTTCGACCGCAAGATCGGCCGCTTCTCGGTGTCGAACCCCGAAGTCGCCGAGGCCGTGCTGGTCGCGCCCGACCAGGTGCTGGTCAACGGCAAGGGCTTCGGCCAGGTCAACTTCATCGCGTGGGAGAAGGACTCGGGCAAGTTCCTCGTCTTCGACGTGTTCGTCCGCGCCAACCTCTCCCTGATCGACTCGCAGATACGCGCGCTCTTCCCCAAGGACGACATCCGCCTCAGCCAGGCGAACGGCTCGGTCGTCATTTCGGGGAGCGTCAAGAACCCGCTCGTCGCGCAGCAGGCCGAGCTGGTCGTGAAGGCCGCCGGCTTCCAGACCGTCAACATGCTGACCTCGCCCGCGGGCGACAAGCCGCAGGTGCAGCTCCAGGTGCGCGTCGCCGAGGTGAGTCGCACGAAGGCGCGCGAGATCGCGCCGTCTTACGGCTTCGCGCACAACAACTCGGTCGGCTACCTCAACTCCGGCAACTCGCCGACGTCCGCTAAGGAGGTGTCGCTCAGCCCCTTCTCCTCCTCCCTGCTCACCAACCTCGCGCCGCCTTTGAACCTCCTGCTCGGCAACGGCACGGCGGGGCTGACCGGCTTCCTGCGCGCGCTGAAATCGGTGGGCGCGATCCGCAGCCTCGCCGAGCCGAACCTGATCGCGATGGACGGGCAGCAGGCGAGCTTCCTCGCGGGCGGCGAGTTCCCCGTGCCCATCGTGCAGTCGGGCACCGACAAGATCGGCGTCGCCATCGTGTGGAAGGAATACGGCGTGCGCCTGAACTTCAAGCCGACGATCATCGACGAGGATCACATCCGCCTGGAGTTGGAGCCCGAAGTCTCGACCATCGACTTCGCCAACGGCGTCAAGTTCGAGGGCTTCCTGATCCCGGCGCTCAAGACGCGCCGCGCCAAGACCGGCGTCGAACTGCGCGACGGCCAGTCGTTCGCGCTCGCGGGCCTCCTGGACAACAACGAGACGCAGACCATGTCGAAAGTCCCCGGCATCGGCGACCTCCCCATCATCGGCAACCTCTTCAAGTCGAAGTCCTTCAGCAAGGACGAGACGGAGCTGATGTTCTTCGTCACGGCGCAGCTCGTGCACCCCGTCAGCCGCGACGAACTGCCGCAGATGAAGGGCCTCGACGGTCTGCGCGGCGCGTCGCCGCTCGGCGTCGAGCCGAAGGGCGAAGGCATCAAGGGCGCGAGCGGCTACTCGACCGTCGGCGACGGCGCGGCCGCCGCGGCGTCCGGCGAGAAGGCCGACGCGGCGAAGGCGGACGCGAAGTCTGCCGCGACGGACGCGACGGTCGCGCCCGCCCCGGCGGCCCCGCAGCCCGCGCCCGCGAAGGACGCCGTGAAGGAAGCGCCGAAGGTTGACGCGACGAAGGCCGAGGCGACGAAGACCGAGGCTTCGGCCGCGGCCGCGCCGCTCCCCGTCAGGAGCGGGGCCAACGATCTGTTGTTACTGACGCCGAGTGTCGCGCGCGTCGCGCCGCCGCCGAATCACCAGTGAGACGGGCGCGCCCTAAAAAGACGGCGGGGGCCGAGCGCGCGGCTCGCCCCCGCCGCAAACTTTCGGAACTGATCGGCGAACGAACGAATCACGAGGGAGGGAAGCGATGAAACTCTCATTCGGCCATCGGCGGCGGGGCGAGCGCGGCTCGGTACTCGTCGTCAGCGCGTTTGGAATGCTCGGCTTTCTCCTCGCCACCGGCCTGTGCGTCGACATCAGCCACTTCTACCTCGTCAAGACGGAGCTTCAGAACGCGGCTGACGCCGCGGCTCTGGCCGGAGCCAGCGCGCTCAACTCCGACGACGGCGGCATCGAGAAGGCGGTCGATCTCGCCATGGCCGAGATGAACAAGTCCGAGTTCAACAAGAACAAGATCACGATCAAACGCACGGACGTCGTCTTCTCGCGCAACCTCAACGGCACATACGTCAACGAGGGCGCGGCGAAGAACGACGCGGCGAACATCCGCTTCGTCAAAGTCGCGATCCCGGCGGTCGCCGTCAACACGACCTTCTCCGCGCCCGTCCTCGGCGCTTCGCGCAACGTCGCGGCCGAGGCGACCGCGGGCATGAGCGTCTCGCTCAACACCTTCTGCGACTACATCCCCGTCACCGCCATCGACGCCGACGGCGTCTTCTTCGAGCCGGGGCAGACCTACACGATCCGCCGCCCCCCCGGCGGCGCGGTCTCGCCGGGCAACTACCAGATTCTCGCCGTCGACGGCCCCGGCGGCAGCGACGACCGCGTCGGCCTCGGCAAGGGCGTGCGCAACTGCATCACGGCGGGCAACTACGTGCAGACGAAGCCGGGCGTCGCCGCCGGCCCCGTCCGGCAGGGGCTCAACACGCGCTTCGGCGACTACGGCGGCGGCCTCGACGCCGACGAGTACCCGCCCGACGAGAACGTCAAAGAGAACATCGTCTACAGGGACTACCTCAACCAGCAGCAGCGCATCGACGACGGCCTGAGCCCCGACCCGCTCTACTTCGAGTCGCCGTCTCGCGGCGCCGGCGTGCGCAACCGCCGCGTCGTGCTCATCCCGATCGTCAAAGAGGGCGAGTTCGACAACGGGCGCGACCTCGTCAAGATCGACCGCTTCGCCGCCTTCTTCCTCCAGACGGCGGTGGACAACGGTAACGGCGGCGACATCAAGGCCGAGTACATCGGCATCCGCACCGTCCTCGGTCGCGGCGGCTACGATCCGTCGGGCGGCACGCCGAGCCCCGAGCTGACGATCCCCGTGCTCTACCGCTGAGGTGAACGAAGATGCGCGTGTGTGAGAGAACAAAAAGAGGTTGGCGAACATTGTCGCCGTTGCGCGCGTCGGCCGCGGGCCTGCGCCGCGACGAGCGCGGCACGCAGCTCGTCGAACTGGCGCTCGTCCTCCCGATCATGCTGATGCTCGTCGGGGCGACCGCCGAGTTCGGGCGCTTCTTCTACACCTACTCGACGCTCTCGAAGGCGACGCGCGCCGGCGCCCGCTTCCAGATCAGCCAGCCGCCGGGCACGAACATGACGCAGACCAAGAACCTCGTCGTCTACGGCAACACGGCGGGCACGGGCACGCCGGTCGCCGCGGGGCTCACGCCGGCGAACGTGCTGGTCGTCGAGAACAAGACCCCGGCGGGCGCGGTGCAGACGGTCTCGGTGACCATCAGCAACTACGCCTACACGCCCGTCTTCGACCTCGGCAAGCTGACTAAATCGCCCTCGCTCTCGCTCGCCGTCAACGTCAGCCCGAGCGCCACGATGCGGCAGCTCGTCCAGTGAGCGCGAGCGCGCGGCGGCGGCGCGGAGGGTCGTTGGGATCGGCAATCTGAATTTTCAAGAGGGGGACGCAGATGAGACGAGCGATGATTTCACGTAGGAGGGGCGAGCGCGGCGCGGCGCTGGTGGAGTTCGCCATCGGCGCGACCGTCTTCCTCACCATCACGTTCGGCGTGCTCGAACTCGGCCGCCTGCTCTGGGTTCACAACGCGCTCGCCGACGCCGCACGCCGCGGCGCGCGCTACGCCGTCAACCAGCCGCAGGGCTCCGTCCTCGACGTTCAGCGGATGGCGGTCTACGGCAACACGGCGGGCACGGGCGCCCCGCTCGTCAGCGATCTGACGACCGGCAACGTCGTCGTCACCCACGCGAACTTCGGCGTCGGCGCGGGCACGGTCAAGGTCGAGATTCAGAACTACGACTTCAAGTTCGTCCTCCCGCTCGTCGGCACGACCATCCGCATGCCCGCCTACCGCACGACGCTCACGGGCGAGAACGCCGGCTGGGTCCCCAACCCGATCTGAAGATAGCTGTTAGCGATTAGCTCTTAGCCGACAGCCGACAGCAAGTCGTTAACAGCCGACAGCAACAACCCATAAGCTAACAGCTAACAGCCAATCGCTAACAGCCAATCATGAACCCGCTATCATTCGCCATCCTCAGCACCGGACTCGAATCGCTCAAGGAGCTGCGCGGCGCGCTCTCCGCGCACGAGCAGACGCGCCTGCTCGTCGCGGGCGACGACTCCGAACAGGTCTACCCCGAGATCGTGCGGCTCAAGCCGAACGTCGTCGTCGTCGCGCTCGGCGCGGAGACGGAGGCGGGGCTCAGGTTCGTCGAGCGCGTCGCCGCCGAGTGCCCGCGCACGGCCGTGGTCTGCGCCGCGCGCGACTCCTCGCCCGATCTCATCCTGCGCTCTTTGCGCGCCGGCGCGCGCGACTTCCTGCGCCTGCCCGTCCGCCCGGAAGAGTTCAGCACCGTCCTGGAGCGCACCGCCGAGTTCTGCGCCGGGCAGACGGAAGCGCCGAAGAAGCGCGGGCGCGCGATCAGCGTCTTCTCGTCGAAGGGCGGCTGCGGCACCTCCTTCATCGCGACGAACCTCGCCGCGGCGACCGGCGCGCCGACCGTGCTCGTCGATCTGAACCTCCAGGCGGGCGACCTCTCGCTCTTCCTCGGCGTCGAGCCGAAGTATTCCATTGCCGACCTGGTCGAGAACCGCGCGCGCGTCGACGACTCGCTGATGAAGAGCTACCTCGCGCCGCACAACGCGAACCTCTCGCTGCTGTCGGCCCCGCGCGAGGCCGATCTCGCCGACGACATCGAGCCGGAGCACGTCTTCGAGGTGATCGAGCTGTTGCGCGAGCGCTTCGAGTACGTCGTCATCGACCCGCAGCACACCTTCGACTCGATCACGCTCGCCGCGCTCGATCAGTCCGACGAGATCGTGCTCGTCCTGACGCTCGACATCCCGGCGGTGCGCAGCACGCAGCGCGCGCTGCAAATCTTCGACCGGCTCGGCTACCCCCGCCACAAGGTGAAGATCGTCGTCAACCGCTGGTCGAAGCAGATCGAGCTGGACATCAAGCAGGTCGAACGCTTCCTCGGCGAGCGCGTCGTCGGCTACGTGCAGAGCGACTACAACACGGCGGTCAACTCGATCAACCTCGGCCAGCCGCTCGTCGAGTCCGAGCCCGCGTCGCGCATCTCCGCCGAGATTCGCCAGATCGCCGCGAGCGTCACCGGCTCGGTGACGCCCTCGACGGTGACGGAGCCGCGCCGCCGCCTCTGGCAGTCGATCTTCGGTCGCTCCGTCGGCAAGGTCAGCAACGAAGGCTTGAACGCGCGCATCGGCAAGGGCAGCGCGACCGCCGCAATTTGAAGCACTCAGCACTCAGCATTCAGCACTCAGCTAAGACGAGGGAGGTCACGGCGTCAGCGAAGTCCTTCAATCAGGAAAAGCAGTAACAATTGTTTGGCTGACTGCTGATTGCTGACTGCTGACTGCTCCAACACCATGTCACTAAGAGAACGACTCATCCGGGAAACGACCCAGCCGCCGACGCCGATGCTCTCGCGCGCGGGCGGCGCGGGCGGCAGCGGCGTCGAAGAGCCGCCGAGCAGCCAGCACTCCTTCCAGGAGATGAAGTCGCGGCTGCACCGCGCGATCATCAACCGGATGGACTTGACCAAGCTCGGCCAGTTGGAGCCCGAACAGCTCCACGCCGAGGTCGCGCGGCTCGCCGAGGGCCTGCTCGCCGCCGAGAACGCGCCGCTCTCGACGGTCGAGCGCGACCGGCTGGTCGAGGAAGTCCGCCACGAGCTGTTCGGGCTCGGCCCCCTGGAGCCGCTCCTGGCCGACCCGACCGTCTCCGACATCCTCGTCAACGCGCCGAACAACATCTACATCGAGCGGCGCGGCAAGCTCGAGCGCACGGGCGTCGAGTTCAAGGACGACGAGCACCTGATGCGCGTCATCGAGCGCATCGTCTCCTCGGTCGGCCGCCGCATCGACGAGTCGTCGCCGATGGTCGACGCGCGCCTCAAGGACGGCTCGCGCGTCAACGCCATCATCCCGCCGCTCGCCCTGGACGGCCCCGTCCTCTCGATCCGCCGCTTCGGCGCAGACCCCCTGCGCATCGACAAGCTGATCGAGGTGGAAGCGATCACGAAAGACATCGCGGACATGTTCCAGATGTGCGTCCACGCGCGCCTGAACGTCCTGATCTCCGGCGGCACGGGCGCGGGCAAGACGACGCTTCTGAACGCGCTCTCCGCATTCATCCCCGAAACGCAACGCATCGTGACGATCGAGGACTCGGCGGAGTTGCAGTTGCAGCAGCCGCACGTCGTCCGCCTGGAGACCCGCCCGCCCAACATCGAAGGGCGCGGCGAAGTCACCCAGCGCGACCTCGTCAAGAACGCGCTGCGCATGAGGCCCGACCGCATCGTCATCGGCGAAGTCCGCGGCGGCGAGGCCATCGACATGCTCCAGGCGATGAACACCGGCCACGACGGCTCGCTCACCACCGTCCACGCCAACACCCCGCGCGACGCGCTGGTCAGACTCGAAACCATGATCCAGATGACCGGGATGCGCCTCTCGGATCGCGCCATGCGCCAGCAGATCGCCTCCGCGCTCGACCTCGTCATCCAGGCCGCGCGCCTGTCCGACGGCACGCGCCGCGTCACGTCGATCTCGGAGATCACGGGCATGGAGGGCGAGACGATCACGATGCAGGAGATCTTCCAGTTCGAGCGCAAGGGCGTGGACAAGGACGGCAAAGTCATCGGCCGCTTCCGCCCGACGGGCGTGCGCCCGCGCTTCGCCGAGCGGCTCAAGCAGTACGGCATGACGCTGCCGCGCGTCTTTTTTGAAGAGGCATAACTTGCCCGTGGTCAGTTGTCCGTCGTCCGTAGCTCAAACTTGATGAGCCGCCGATGGACAGACAATCGACCACGGACGACTGACCACGGACAACTGACATGATCCCTTTTATCGTCTTCGTCTTCTGCCTGTTCCTGACCTACGCGATCTACCTCGTGGCGACGCGCGGGTCGGAGCAGCGGCGCGCGCGCCTGAACCAGCGGCTGTCCGAAGCCCTGATGCACTCGTCGAGCGTCGAGGACCTGGAAGTGCAGCTCGCGCGCTCGGAGCTGATGAGCGAAATCCCGGCGATGAACCGCGCGCTGATGCGCGTGCCCGTCGCGACGCGCCTCAAGCGGATGCTCGATCAGGCGGACTTGCAGATCACGGTCACGCGCCTCCTGATGTTCTCGGCGATGGCGGGGCTGCTCGCGGCGATGGCCGCCTCGGTGCTCACCATCTCGCTCGTCGTCATCTTCGCGGCCGGTCTCGCCGCCGCGGGCGTGCCGTTCCTCCACGTCTGGTGGGCGCGCCGCAAGCGCCTCAACAAGTTCCTCGAACACCTGCCGGACGCGCTGGAGCTGATGAGCCGCGCGCTGCAAGCCGGACACGCCTTCGCCGAATCGCTCCACATGATCTCGGAGGAGATGCCGGAGCCCATCGCGACCGAGTTCCGCAAGACTTACGAGGAGCAGAACCTCGGGCTCTCGCTCAAGCTCGCCCTCGAAAACCTGACGCAGCGCATCCCGCTCTTAGACCTGCGGCTGTGCGTCACGGCGATCATGATCCAGCGCGAGACGGGCGGCAACCTCGCCGAGATTCTGGAGAAGGTCGCCCACACGATCCGCGAGCGCTTCCGCATCATGGAAGACCTGAAGACGCTGACGACCAGCTCGCGCATGTCGGCGTGGATCCTGTGCGGGCTGCCGATCTTCGTCGCCTGCGCCGTCACGTTCATGAACCCCGACTACATGAGCATCCTCTGGAAAGACCCCCGCGGGCACAACCTGATCGCCGTCGCGATGACGCTGCAAGTCACGGGCATGCTCGTCATCCGAAAAATTTTGCGGATCAAGATTTGAAAAGCCGTCCGTCGTCAGTGGTCCGTTGTCCGTCGCACTTGGCCGACGGGCGGCTGGACGGGGACGAAGCGAGCGCCCGACTACTGACAACGGACAACGGACAACTGACATGATTTTAATCATCACCATCTCCACCTTCGTCTGCATCACGCTGCTCGCGGTGGGCGCGTACTGGACGATGTTCCGCCCGGCGAGCGCGGCGACCGAACGCCTGCGCCGGATGGGCGAAGCGCCCGGCTCCGGCGGGTCGGTCGGCTCGTCGGCGGTCGCCACCATGCCCGAAGAGACGGGCGTCGCCGCCTTCGCCGAGCGCGTCGCCGCGCCGCTCAGCAAGATCGTGCCCGCGTCCGCCGCCGAGGTGCACAAGCTCCAGAAGCAGTTGATGCAGGCGGGCTACCGCAAGTCGTCCGCGCCGATGACCTTCCGCGCGATCCACGTCGCCGCGATGATGGGCTTGCCCGGCGCGGTCGCGCTCACGTGCGCCCTGCTCGCGCGCCCGCTCGACAGCGCGCTGACGTGGATTCTGCTCGCCTTCGTCGTGGGCTTCTTCTTCCCGCGCTACGTCCTGAAGAAACTGGTCAAGCGGCGACAGCAGCTCGTGCAGTGGGGCCTGGCCGACGCGCTCGATCTGATGGTCGTCTCCATCGAAGCCGGGCTCGGCCTGAACGCGGCGATCGTCAAAGTCTCCGACGAGCTGAGCGACGTGCACAAAGACATCAGCGACGAGTTCGAGCTGACGAACCTCGAAATCCGCGTCGGGCGCGAGCGCGACGAGGCGCTGCGAAACCTCGCCGAGCGCACCGGCGTCGACGACCTGCGCAGCCTCGTCGCGATGCTCATCCAGGCGGACAGATTCGGCACCTCCATCGCCCGCGCCGTGCGCGTCTACTCCGATTCGCTCCGCACGAAGCGACGGCAGCGCGCCGAGCAGGCGGCGCAGAAGGCGGCGGTGAAACTGCTGTTCCCGCTCTCGTGCTTCCTGTTCCCGACGCTGTTCATCGCCATCCTCGGTCCCGCCGCGCTCAACCTCATCGACAGTTTCGCCAAGATGTGAGGGAGGTTTTCAAAAGTCATGCGCTACCGCAGCATCAACGCAACACTCATCGCCTTCGCGCTCGTCCTGACCGTCACCGCCTTCTGGAGCGCGACGTCGACCAACCCGGACGGCGACGACGCGGCGAACGTGATCGCCGCCGACGGCTCGAAGGTCGGCGCGGCGGAAGACACGGCGTCGGCGACCGACGGCGCGAAGAAGAAGGGCAACCGCTTCGCGCGCTTCTTCAAGGCCCCGTTCAAAGCCGTCGGCAAACTCTTCGGCGGCGACGACGAGAACAAGATGCGCCGCCTCTCCGAGAAGGACGTGGCGCACTTTGAAAGCTCACCGCTCCAGCGCGTTGAAGACTCGCGCACGCCCGCGGCGAAAGAGGTTGACCGCGGCGGCGGCGAGACCGCGCGCGACTACCTCGAACGCGGTCGCGCGCTGCTCGCCGAGGGCCGCTTGAACGAGGCCATCACCGAGCTGACGCGCGCCGTCTCGCTCGACCGCAAGCTCTCGCAGGCGCACAGCCTGCTCGCGCTCGCCTACGACCGCAAGGGGCTCAAGGATCGCGCCCGCGAATCCTTCGAGCGCGCGGCGGACGACTCCCGCGACGCGCAGGCCCTGAACAACGTCGGCTACTGGCTCTACGAGAACGGCAACTACCGCGCGGCGGTCGATAAGCTGAAGCGCGCCGCCCGTTACGCGCCCGCCGACGAGCGCATCCTGAATAACCTCGCGCTCGCGCAGGCCCGGCTCGGCAAGTTCGACGACGCCTACCGGAGTTTCGCCCGCGCCCGCGGCGAGTTCGACGGTCACATGAACGCCGCCGCCCTCGCCGAGCGCGTCGGCCGCGACGAGCAGGCCATCGAGCACTACGAAGCCGCGCGCAAGCTTCAGCCCTCGTCCGAGGTCGCGCTGCGCCGCCTCGCAGACCTCTACCAGCGCAACAGCCGCGGCGACGACGCGGCGCGCACGCGCCAGTCACTCGAAGGCGTGCAGGCGCAGCTCGCGACGAAGGAATAATTGTAGGGGCCGGGCTCGCCCCTGCCCGCCGCGGCCGCCAGGCCGCTCAACCGATCCGCGATCACTCATCAGTGACTGATGACGATCCTTATCTTCCGCGCTCACGCGCTCAACCGGGCAGGGACGAGCCCTGCCCCCACGACAACGGTTGGAGTCGAACGATGACGCACACAAGCATACTAACGCGCCTTGAAGTTGAGACGATGGGGCCGCCCGTGCCGGAAGAACTGGCGGAGACCGACGTTTCCGAGAGCTTCCTGTGCGACCTCACGCTCAAAGTCGTCGCCAGCTTACCCGAGCCGACGACCGCGAACGTCACCGAGCGGATTCACCTGCCGCGCGCGCTCGTCGAGGAGCTGTTGCAGCAGCTCTACCGCGAGAAGCTCGTCGAGGTGAAGCAGCAGGCGGCGATGGGCTCGACCCGCTACGCGATGCTCGACCGCGGCTGGGACCGCCTCACGCGCGCGCGCATGTTCTGCGGCTACGACGGCCCCGCGCCCGTCTCGCTCGCCGACTACGCGCACATGATGCGCCTGCAAGCCGTCCCCTCGACGCCCGCGACCATCGACACGCTGCGCGCCGCTTTCCGCGATCTCGTCCTGCCGGAATCGCTCATGCAGACGATGGGCTGCGTCATCAACTCGCGCCGCTCGCTCTTCCTGTCCGGCCCTCCGGGCACGGGTAAGACGGCGGTCGCCGAGCGCATCAACGCCGGGTTGCCGGGCGTCATCTGGATCCCCTACGCCATCGAGATCGACGGGCAGGTCATCCGCGTCTTCGACTCGCACAACCACCGGCCGGCCGCCGCCGACAAGACGCCCACGGAGTACGACCGCCGCTGGGTCTGCGTCGAGCGACCGCTCGTCATCGTCGGCGGCGAACTCACCCTTGAGAACGCCGACCTGACGTGGAGCGAGGCGGCGCGCTTTTACGAAGCGCCGTTCCAGATGAAGTCCAACGGCGGCACGCTCGTCATCGACGACTTCGGCCGCCAGCGCGTCGCGCCGACCGAGCTGCTGAACCGCTGGATCGTGCCGCTCGAACGCCGCGTCGATTATTTAACTCTGCACACGGGCAAGAAGATCGAAGTGCCGTTCGAGCAGTTGGTCGTCTTCTCGACGAACTTAGACGAGAAGGACCTGGTCGACGAGGCGTTCCTGCGCCGCATGGGGTATCGCGCGAAGGTCGAGCCGCCGACGCCCGCCGCCTACAGCGAGATCTTCCGCCGCGCGGCGCACACGCGCGGGATGAGGGTCGATCAGGCGGTGCTCGACTACGTCCTGAACAACTACATGATCTCGCACCGGCAGATGAAGTCGTGCGAGCCGCGCGATCTGCTGGAGCGCGTGATCGACATCTGCCGCTTCGAGGGTAGGGAGCTGGAGCTGTCGCCGAAGACCATCGACGCCGCCTGGCGCAACTACTTCGGCACGTCGCACGGCTTCACCCTCGAACCCGAACGCCGCGCCGCCGCGGTCGAGATGCGCGCGGGTGCCGAGCCGGGCGTCGCCGCCGCGCCGCGCAACGCCGTGCCCGAACGCAGACACACCGGGGAGCTAGTCAATGCCGACCCCTTGCACATCTAAAGATCAAGGCTCGACGCGCGGAGCATTTGTAGGGGCCGGGCTCGTCCCTGCCCGCAGCGACCGCCAGGTCGCTCAAACGTTTCGCGATCACGTGGCAATGAATGAGCGCACACCTTCGTCCGCGCCGTCGCGCGGCGGGCAGGGACGCGCCCTGCCCCTACAAAGAAAGTCGCGCCCCGCTTTCATCTTCCACCTCGCAGGATTAACGACCTCATTAGTTCTGTTTATGTGTTGTGCTGGCGCGGCGCTAGCGGATCGCGTACACCTGAAGGACGGCACGACCATCGAGGCGGACGAAGCCTGGGACGACCCGCAGGGAGTCTGGTACAGGCAGGGCGGCGTGAGCTATCTCGTCGAGCGCGCGCGCGTGAAATCCATCGAGCGCACGACGGGCGACGCGACGAAGAATGCGAAGCCGGTGCCCGGCGTGAAGATCGTCGGCGCGAGCTTCAGCCCGGACGACGCGGGCTTGCCCGCGTCGTTGTCGACGGCTAGCGATGAAGCGTTGAGCAGCGGCGGCGCCGCTCTTCAGCAGCCGATCACGATCTACCTGAAGGACGGCGCGAGCTTTGAAGTGGACGAGGCGGCGGAGACGAACGAGGGCGTCTGGTACAAGCGCGGCAGCCTCTCGATCTTCATCGCGCGCGAGCGGATCGACCGCGTCGAGCGCGAGAAGCCGGCGGCGGATGAAGTCGGGGCGGGGAAAGTCGCCGCGCGGCGCGAGCGCCGCTGGACGACGGGCAGCGCGCGCCTGGATCAGTTGATCCGGCAGAACGGCGCGCGCCACGGCGTCGATCCCTACTTGATCTTTCTCGTCATGGAGCAGGAGTCGCACTTCAATTCGCGCGCCGTCTCGCCGGTCGGCGCGCGCGGGCTGATGCAGTTGATGCCGGGCACGGCGGCGCGCTTCGGCGTGCGCAACTCGCACGATCCGGCGCAGAACATCGCCGGGGGCACGCGCTTCCTCAAGCAGTTGCTCGGCAGGTTCAACAACCGCGTCGATCTCGTGCTGGCGAGTTATAATGCGGGCGAGGGCAACGTCGTGAAGTTCGGCTACCGCGTGCCCCCCTTCCGCGAGACGCGCAACTACGTGCGTAAGATCGGCACGCGCTACGGCAGCAGCCTCAGCCTCGCGCACGCGCCCGTCGCCGCCGCCGCGAAGCGCGAGGCGGTCTCGACCGAAAAGCCGCAGCCCCGATGACGGAGGACTGGATGAGCCCCATCAGCGCAAGATTCACCGCCGCCGACTCCGCGTTAAGAACTCTCCCGCAACGACGCCCTGTCAAGTTCGCGCTCGCGACAGTGCTGGCGTGCGCCCTCGCCGCCGCCGCCGCCGCGCAGTCGCGCGCGGTCGATCAGCCGCAGACCGAGGGCGACGCGACGCTGACGAACGCCGCCGTGATCAAGCTCGTGCGCGCCAAGTTCAGCGACAAGATGATCGTCGCCATCATCCGCTCGCGCCCGGCGCGCTTCGACCTGTCCCCTGACCGTCTCATCGAGCTGAAGAAGGGCGGCGCGAGCGAGCGCGTCATCCTCGCGATGCTCTCGCGCGGCGACGAGGGCCAGTTCGCGGGCGCGCAGGGCGGCGGCGATCCGGAAGATGACGCCTTCTTCGAAGGTCTCGGCGGCTCGCCGCGCAAGTTGAACGCGGGGGCGCAGCCGAATCAGAGTGATCCGAACAGCGTGGACATCTTCGGTTCGTCGGGCGGGGTGCGCGGGCAGACGCAGACGAACGGGGTGAACGGCGGCGTGTCGGGCGAGACGCAGACGACCGGCTCCGCGACCGTGCGGATCATCCGGCCGCAGGAGCAGAACGGCGCGGCGGCGAAGCTCGAACGCACGCCGACGCTGACGAACCAGTCGGTCATCGACCTCGTCGAGGCGGGGTTCTCCGAGGGCACTATCGTCCGCCGCATCGAGAACTCGCCGGCGGAGTTCGACCTCTCGCCGGCGAAGCTCGCGGACTTGCGCAAGCGTCGCGTGAGTGAGCCCGTCATCAACGCGATGCGCGCCGCGATGGGCGACGACGCGCCCGCCGCCCCGGCGCGACCGAACGACAACCGCTAAATAATTTCCGATGTCGAGCTACTTTCACACGGAGCAGCCGCAGCCGCGCACGGGATCGCTGGTCGCGCGGCTGCTCCTCGTCTGCGCGCTCGTCGCCCTGGCCGCGCTCGCGCACGCTCTTTTGCTCGCGCGCGCCGCGGCGCAAACCGCGCAGACGCCGAAGGGCGCGCCCGCGCCGACGCAGCAGGCGCAGGACATCGGCGACGACGAGGTCTTAACCGTCACCACCTCCGAGGTGCTGCTGCCGGTGACCGTGCGCGACGCCGAAGGGCGGCTCGTGACGAACCTCGCGCGCGGGAACTTCCGCGTCTGGGAGGACGGTAGAGAGCAGCCCTTGAGCGATCTGCGCCTGCGCCGCGTGCCCGTCGACGTGCTGCTGATGATCGACTCTTCGTCGTCGGTCGCGAACAACCTCGAAGACTTCCGCCGCGCCGTCGAAGAGTTCGCCGCCCGTCTCGCCGAGGACGACCGCGTCGCGCTGCTGAAGTTCGACGACCGCGTCGAGCTGTTGCAGGACTGGACGGCGAGCCGCACGCAGTTGCGCCGCGCGCTGCGCCGCATCACGGCGGGCACGTTCACGCACTTCAACGACGCGCTCTACCTCTCGGCGCGCGAGCTGTTCAAAGACTCGCGCCGCCGCCACGCCGTCGTCGTCCTCTCCGACGGCATCGACAACGGCAGCGCCTCCGCCTCGTCGCAGGTCGCGCTGCGCGCGCTGCTCGAAGCCGGCGCGAGCGTCTACTGCATCAGCAACACGGAGATCATGCGCGCCGAAAAACGCGCCGAGCTGGACAGGCTGCGCGACGCGCCACCCTCCGCCGTCAAGTTCAACCAACTGCGCATCGACGACCTCGGCGAAGGCTTGCGCGTGCTCGACGCGAGCGAGCGCAACCTCGACGCGCTCACGGCGGCGACGGGCGGCCGGCTCTACAAGCCGACGGCCTTCGCCGGGCTCGAACGCGTCTACGCCGAAGTCGCCGAAGAGTTGCGCAGCCAGTACGCCCTCTATTACACCCCGCTCGACAAGGCGCGCGACGGCAGATTCCGCCGCGTCCAGGTGCGCCTGACAGACCCCGCGCTGCGCGTCTCGTCGCGCGTCGGCTACTTCGCCCCGCGCGGCTGAGAATAGTTACCCGTAAATTCCACCCGGCTCGCGCCAGCCGCAGGCTGCTCTTCCGTCGGGGATGGGAGAGGAGGGCGGGGTGCGCTCCCCGCGGCACTGCATTTGACTTCATACCCTGTGAGTCCTGTCGCACGTACCGATATCGTGCAAAATCTGGGGCGCAGTTCACACGGAGGATGAATCATGGACGCTATTACGCTTTTGAAAGCTGATCACGAAAAGGTGTCGGGCATTTTCGCCAAGTTGGAAGAGACGACCGAGCGCGCCGCCAAGACGCGCGAGGAGTTGTTCACGCAGTTGAAGCAGGAACTCGACGTGCACGCGCACATCGAGGAGACCATCTTCTACCCCGTGCTCAAACAGGAGGCTGAGACGCGCGACATCACGATGGAAGGCTTCGAGGAGCACCACGTGATCAAGACGCTGCTCAAGGAACTCGAAGGTCAGTCGGTCGAGACCGAGCAGTGGACGGCGAAGTTGAAGGTGCTCAAAGAGAACGTCGAGCACCACGTCGAGGAAGAAGAGGGCGAGATGTTTAAGGGGGCGCGCGAAGTCCTGAGCAAGGAGCAGATCGAAGACCTCGGCGCGCGCATGGAAGCGGAGAAGAAGCGGCAACTGCAACAGAAATCCGCTTCCGCGTAGAGCAAAACACGCTTCCACTGCAAGCTCAGGGGGCGGCACCGCGAGGGCGACGCGCGCGCCCCTTCCATTGAGACTGTTAAGAAGACCCGACGCCGTTTAAGTTTCGGCGTCGGGTCTTTCTCTCTCTTATGTGTCAGAAACTAGACTCCCGGTGTTCGGGCTTCGACGATTCGTGTCATAAAGAGGCAGAAATAGCGGCAGTCCTTGAATTGACGCCTGGTGATACGTAAGAGGTATTGGGAATAGGAGTCGTCAAAACACTAAATTAACGACTTAACCTCAACTATTATTCAACTTAGCTTACCGTATGAGAGTTGGCATAGTCATTGCTTAATAAAACCTGCTGACCGTTCAAACGGGAAGTCCGCCTGAAGAGAAATTGCTTGAAAAATGCGTCAGGGCTGATCCGGGGAGATGAACCCCCGATGCCTGCTATGTTCAAGCAGGGCTTACGTTTGGCGGGTGAAACAAATAAAAGAGAAGGAAAAAGATGCGACCGATTAAACACGCCGAGAAGGGATTGACCGTCGTCGCGGGCGGTCTGTTCAACACAATTCAGTTTTTCAACAAGTACAGGCCGAGCGAGACTTTCACGCCGAAGTGGTCTGACAAGCCGCTCTTGAAGTCGTGGCAGAAGTCGAAGCCGCCCTTGGGCTTCCCGCGCACGACCGACAGCCTGTGTCCGAAGTGCGTCATCGAGGCGCGCGCCAAGATTCTGAGCGCCGACGTGATCGACCCGTCCGTCCTGATCAACGAGAAGGTCGGCGAGATCAAGGCGACGATCATCGAGCGCGACGGCGAAATCTGGATGATCAAGGACTGCCCCGTCCACGGTCACTTCGAGGACATCATGGCGATGGACTCGAAGTTCCTCGCGCACATCGAGAAGATGTTCCCCGGTCGCGACATCCAGGCGCACAACGACAAGGGGCTGCACGATCACGGCTCCAGCTCGATCAAGTTCGGCCGCGGGTCGGTTCTGACCATCGATCTCACGAACCGCTGCAACATGATGTGCGACCCGTGCTTCATGGACGCCAACCAGGTCGGTTTCGTCCACGAGCTGTCGTTCGACGAGATCAAGGACATCCTCGACAAGGCGATCTCGATCAAGCCGCGCCGCCAGATGTCCGTGCAGTTCTCCGGCGGCGAGCCGACCATCTCGCCCTACTTCCTCGACTCGGTGCGCTACTCGCGCAAGGTCGGCTACAACTCCGTGCAGGCGGCGACCAACGGCATCGAGTTCGCGAAGTCGAA
>DATLMC010000153.1:0-19536 GCA_035537435.1 Pyrinomonadaceae bacterium
ATCAACGCGCAATGTGGGGAAATTGCCGCCGCGCCGCGCGCGGTTGCCGTGACGCGAACCTGCGGTTATAAAATAGCCTCGCACGAACCCAGTCGGCTGAAACGAAGGGCGCAAGATCGACCTCCCCTCGCGCGACTGAAGAAGCATGGAACCGCTCTCCCAGGCTCTCGCCGTCCTGACGGCGATGATCACGCCCGCCGTGCTGATCTCGGCGTGCGGCGCGCTCATCCTTTCGACCTCCGTCCGTCTCGGTCGCGTCGTGGATCGCGTGCGCTCGCTCTCCGACCGCTTCGAGGGGCTGGCGCAGGAGGGCGACAAGCTGCCGCTCTTCGAGGAGCGGCGCGCCGTCATCTTCGACCAGCTCGACAAGCTGACCTCGCGCGCGCGGATTCTCCAGCGCGCGATGACGGTCTTCTACGTCGCGCTCGGCCTCTTCGTCGCGACGAGCGTCGCCATCGGCTTCGTCGCCTTCGTGGGCTTGCAATACAGCCTGCTCCCCGTCGCCCTCGGTCTGGTCGGCGCGTCGTTCCTGTTCTACGGCAGCGTGATCCTCATCTTCGAGGCGCGGCTCTCGATGTCGACGATCCGCGCCGAGATGGATTTCCTCTGGCGGCTCAGCCAGCACTACGCGCCCGCCGATCTCGTCCGGCAGCGCAGCCCCCACTACCGCCTCAACATCAAGCCCCGGCAATGAGCGACGCGACGCACCACACGAACGACACGGCGGCGCGCGACGGGGCGGCGCGCGCCGCGCGCGCGCCCTCCTACCTCGCGCTTTACGAGTCGGGCGAGCTGGCGCGCCGCGTCGCCGAGTTGGAACGCCTGCTCGAACGATGCACGGTCTGCCCGCTCGACTGCGGCAACGACCGCACGCGGAATGAACTCGCGCGCTGCTATTCGGGCGCGCTGCCCGTCGTCTCTTCCTACACCGCGCACTTCGGCGAGGAGCCCGCGCTCACCGGCGCGCGCGGCGCGGGCAACATCTTCTTCGGCAACTGCAACCTGCGCTGCGTCTACTGCCAGAACTACCAGATCTCGCAGGCGCACCGCGAGCAGATCAAAAACGAGGTGACGCACGAGCGCCTCGCGCGGATGATGCTGGAGCTGCAATCGCGCGGCTGCCACAACGTCAACTTCGTCTCGCCCACGCACTTCGCCCCGCAACTCGCGCGCGCGATCCTGATCGCCGCCGAACAAGGTTTGCGTCTCCCGGTTGTTTACAACACGAACGCCTACGACTCGGTCGAAGTCCTGCGCCTGCTCGACCGGGTGGTCGACATCTACCTCCCCGATCTGAAGTACGCGGACTCGGCGGACGGCTCCACTTACTCGAAAGTCCCCGGCTACGCCGAGCACGCGCGCCGCGCGCTCAAAGAGATGTTCCGCCAGACGGGCGACGAACTAGTTTTCGACGAGCAGGGCCTGCTCCGCCGCGGTCTCGTCGTCCGCCTGCTCGTTTTGCCGAACGACGTGGCGGGCGTGCGCGAGTCGCTCGAATGGATTCGCGACGAGTTGAGCCCGCGCGTCGCCGTCTCGCTGATGGCGCAGTACTACGCGACGAACCGGGCCGCCACCGACGAGCGCTACGTGCTGCTCTCGCGGCGCGTCTCGGAGGGCGAGTGGCTGCGCGCCGTCTCGCTGCTCGGCGAGCTGGGCATGGAGGAGGGCTGGATGCAGGAGTACGACGGCGCTTCCCACTACTACCGGCCCGACTTCACGGACAGTGAGACGCCGTTCAAAGACATACGCGACTTCACGTAGGCTACGCGCCGCCGTTGAGAAAGCCCGACACTTTCACCGGAGGGGACAAGAATGACTCCCAGGGTGCTGCAACGTCGAAGCTCTCTGCCGTCGAGCTTCCTGACCGGGCTGATCGGCTGGGTGGGCTTCATGGTGATCGTCGGGATGATCATCAAGCTCGCCTTCGGCGACGCGCCGCCCGCCGGCTGGCTCCTCTTCGTCGGCGCGCTCGCCGCCGTGGCGCAGGTTTCGATCCTGCGCGCGGCGTTCTTCCCGCTCGGCCTCGACCGCGGCGCACGCGCCGGACTCGTCTGGGGCGGCGCGACGGGCGGCGCGATCATCGCCGTGGCCCTCTACCTCTCGCCCACGCTGCGACGCCACTACGTCATCTGGTCGCTCGACGGGATATATATCGGCGTCGCCGTCGGGCTCTTCCTCGCTTACTTCTACCGCGACGACCGGAGGATCGAGACGGGCGCGGCTGATGGCCCCGTGGACTACGGGCGCGACGCCCACTGGCTTGAGCCTTTCGCCTTCGGGGCGGTCGCGTACCTGCTGGCCTTCGCGCCGCGCTCGGCGGACGTGGCGGCGACGGCGTTCGTCGTCGGCGCGATGTCGGGCGTCGTCGCCGCGGGCGTGAGCCACTTTTTTCTCAACTCGGTGTGGAGCGCGTCGGCGCTGCCCGTCGTCTTGAGCGCGGCGGCCGGGGCGGCGCAGGGCGCGCTGAGCGGGCTGCTGTTCCGCCCCTACCAGGACGAGCTCTTCCTGCACCGCGTCGCGCACAGCGCGATAGCGGGCGCGCTCGCCTACTTCTTGACCGCCCTGCGCGGAAAGTCGCTCGCGCGCACGGAGGCGGGGGTCGGCTACGTCGCGGGCGAGGCGAACTGAATGAGCCTCACGCTGCTCTGCCGCGTGCTGCACATCGCGGCGACCTGCACGTCGCTCGGCGGCCTGTTCTACGCGCGGACGGTGCTGCTGCCTTCGCTTGAGTCTCTGCCCGCCGCGGAGCGCGAGAGGTTTTTGAACGCGGCGATCCGCCGCTTCGCCTACATCAAGTGGACGGGCGTGACGGTGGTCGCGGCGACCGGGGTGCTACAGTGGCTCTGGATTTACCCGACCGTGACGGACAAGCGGCTCTACGCCGCCTACTTCGCCGTCAAGATGGTCGGGGCCGTAGGGCTTTTCGGCATCACGTTTCTGCTCGCGCTCCCACACGAGAGGCTGCGCGGGATGCAGGCCCGGCGCGGCTTCTGGTCGGCCCTGAACATCGCCTGCGGGCTGACCATCCTCGTCGGCGCGGCGTTGATGAGGACGGTTGTTAAACAGAACTGACGTGACCGGGGCCGATGCCCGATGCGTTCAAACTAGAGGGAAGAGATTGAAGGGGCACGCATGAGTCAACGGACAGGGGCCGTGGTCGATCAACCCGCGCCCGACTTCACGCTCAAGGACGAGCGCGGCGGCGACTGGCGGCTCTCCGGGCAGCGCGGCAAGACGGTGGTGCTCCTCTTCTACCCGAAGGACGAGACGCCGGTCTGCACGCGGCAGCTCTGCTCGGTGCGCGACAACTGGGAGGCTTACCGAGAGACGGGCGCGGAGGTCGCGGCGATCTCGACGGACACGGTCGAGTCGCACAGACGCTTCGCCGAGAACCGTAGGCTCCCGATGCGCCTGCTCTCCGACCCGCGGGGCGAGGTGAGCAAACTCTACCGCGCGTCGTCGTGGCTGCCCGGCCGCGCCGCGCGCGCGGTCGTCGTGGTGGACGCCAACGGCGTCGTGCGCCACCACAAGGTTCAGCCGCTCTCGCTCTTCCGCCCGCGCGACGCCGAAGTCATCGAGGCGATCAAAGCGGCGCGGGCGTGAGCGAGAGCGCGCGCGTCCGGCGTCGATAATTTTGTCCTAAGGAGTAATTAAAGAGATGGCCGACGAGATCAAGTGCAAACACTGCGGGGAGAAGCGCGCGCCTCTGGGTTACGCGCCGCTGCCGAACGAGCTGGGGCAGAAGGTCGCCGCCGAGATCTGCGGCGGGTGCTGGCGCGAGTGGTTGCAGAAGCAGACGCAGATCATCAACCACTACGGGCTCGACCTGACGAACCCGGACGCGCAGGAGTTCCTCTTCGCCAACATGAAGGGCTACCTCTTCAACGAGTCGCTCCCCGTGGCCGACATCGACACGACGAAAGAGGGCTCGGTGAAATGGTAGGGACGAGGGATGAAGGATGAGGGGTGAAATGGTAGTCAACACGCTTGGGCATCTATTTTCATCCTTCATCCCTCCGCCCTCATCCCTGCTTCCGTGCCCCGCCACACACGGCTCGCGGGGCGCGCCACAGGCACGGTTGTTGCTCAACCACCTTACATCGGCTACGCCTCGTATGATTAGAATGCAGACGGCGGAGAACTCCGTTTCCCGCCTGTCTTAAATTTGGCGCGTGCGCGGTCGCCGAGCCTGCTGGCGGCGTCGGGCGTGCCGAAAAACGGTCAAGGCAAATTCTACTGCCACAGGAGAGACGAAGATGAAGAAACTAGCAGCTCTACTTATCGGCACGGCGCTGGCCGCGCTCACCGCCGCCTGCGACGCGGGCACGAACGGCAACGGCAACGCCAACATGTCGAACATGAACCACTCGAACGTGAACGCCAACATGAACGTGAACGCTAACGCCGCGAACGCGAACTCCGCCGCGAGCCGCAACTACAACGCGCGGATCACGAAGGAGGAGTACGAGCGCGACAAGGAGCGTTACGGTCGCGAGGCGAAGGAGAAGGGCGAGACCATCGGGCAGGGGCTCACCGACGGCTGGCTCTGGGTCAAGGCGAAGGGCGCGCTCGCGGGCGTCGACGATCTCCGCGACTCGACCATCAACGTCGACGTGGATAACTCGGTCGTGACGCTGCGCGGCTCGGTCGACAACGCCGCCCAGAAGACGAAAGCCGAGGCGACGGCCAAGGCGCTCGACGGCGTCAAGTCGGTCAAGAACATGCTCAGCGTCGGCGCGGCCGGCGGCGCGAACGCGAACAACGCGCGCAACGCCAACGCGGGCGCGCACAACGCCAACCACAAGTAATTATCGAGCGGGCAGGAGATCAAGCGGGCGACTGAGTGAAGGAGGGGCGCGAGCCGTACACGGCTCGCGCCCCTCCCTTTTTGGTCGCGGTTCTAAGCGACGCCTCGCGCGACTCTACCGGCCTCGCGTCGCGCGCCGTCCTACCGCGCCGCTTTTTCGTCTCTCTGGTAAAACTTTTCGTTGCGGGCGCAGGCGGGAAACCTTACAATGCCGCCTCGCGTAAAAACACGGCCACCCGGCAACAAGTTTCGGCAGTTCAGGACGCGCTCCCGTCCTCCACGGAAGGAGCCCGCCTGCGCCGGGAGACCGCTTCCCTCTTTTCGTCAGTTCACAATTTGCGCTCTGGTGCGTGAGTGACAACACGGCGGCTTCGCGCCCGGTCGCTTACGACGCCGCCCCCGAAGGTCTGTAGGACATGACTATGCGAACCACACGTAAGCGGCTCCGCACCGCTGTTCACACACTCTGCGCGCTGGCGCTCGCGCTCGCGCCGCTCGCCGCCCGCCGGGCGCGCGCGCAGAACCCGAACCCGCAGCGCCCGCCCGCGATAGACACCTACGCGATCACGAACGCGCGCATCGTCCCCGTCTCCGGGGCGGAAGTCGCGCGCGGCACGGTCGTGATACGCGAGGGCTTGATCGCGGCGGTCGGCGCGAACGTCACGGCCCCGACGGACGCGCGCGTCATCGACGGCGCGGGGCTCACCGTCTACCCCGGCTTGATCGACGCCCACTCGACGCTCGGCTTGCCGGCGGGCGCCGGCGCGCAGGGCGGCGGGCGCGGCGGCGGGGTCGCCGTCGTCACGACGCCGCAGAGCGCGCCCGCAATCGCCGCGCTCAACTCGACGCAGCCCGTCGGCCTGCAGCCGGAGGTGAGGGCCGACGAGTTCTTAAGGCCGGGCGGCGATCAGATCGAGAACGAGCGGAGCGCCGGGATCACCGCGGCGCTGACGGCGCCGCGCGAGGGCGTCTTCGCCGGGCAGTCGGCCTTCATCAACCTCGCCGGCGACACGCCGCAACAGATGATCGTGCGCTCGCCCGTCGCCCTGCACGTCGGCTTCACGCCCTTGCGCACGGGCGGCTACCCGGGATCGCTGCTCGGCGTCTTCTCCGCCTTCCGCCAGATGATGCTCGACGCGCAGCGCTACCGCGAGGTCAACGCCATCTACGAGCGCAGCCCGCGCGGGATGCGCCGGCCCGATCAGGACAGATCGCTCGCCGCGCTCCAGCCCGCGCTCGCGCGCGAGATGCCGGTCGTCTTCACCGCCGACAGCCAGCGCGAGATCGAGCGCGCGCTCGACTTGGCCGAAGAGTTCAAGCTGCGCGCGATGATCTCCGGCGGTCTCGAAGCGTGGAAGGTGGCCGACCGGCTCGCGGCGGCGAAAGTCCCCGTGCTCCTCTCTCTGAACTTCCCGCGCCGCACGACCGCGCCCTCGCCCGACGCCGATCCCGATCCCATACGCGTCCTGCGCCAGAGGGTCGACGCGCCGAAGAACGCGGGGCGGCTCGCCGCCGCGGGCGTGCGCTTCGCCTTCCAGTCGGGCGGATTGACGAACCTCTCCGACTTTCTGGCTAACGCCGCGCGGGCGGTCGAGGGCGGCCTGGCGCGAGACGAGGCCCTGCGCGCGATGACGATCCGGCCGGCGGAGCTGTTCGGCGTCGAGAACCAGCTCGGCACCATCGAGGCCGGCAAGATCGCGAACCTGACGGTCGTGCGCGGCGACATCTTCGCGCGCGACCGGCGCATCACGCACGTCTTCATCGACGGACGACCCGTCGATCTGCGCCCCGCCCCTGCCGCGGCGGGCGGCGCGAGCGGCGCGGGGATATCCGGCCCGTGGTCGCTGCGCGTCACGCTGCAAGGTCAACCCGAAAAGGCCGTGACGTTGACGCTGCGTCAGGAGGGCGAGCGCCTGAGCGGCGGGTTGCAGGGCGACCTCGGCACGTCGCAGATCGCGAACGCCTCCGTGAGCCCGGCGGGCGAGTTGAAGTTCACCGCGCCCGTCACCACCGGCGGGCAGACGACCGAGGCAACCTTCACCGGCACCGTCACGGGCACGGAGATGCGCGGGACGGTGACGACCGTGGGAGGCGGCAACGGCAGCTTCACCGGCACGCGACCCGAAGGCTTCACGCCCCCCGCGGGCGGCGGTCGTCGTCCGCCGGGCGCGGGCGGCGAAGGCGCGGCGGCGGCTACGGGAGCAGACCTGTCGGGCACTTGGACGCTCGCGATCAACCTCGAAGGTCAGAACGTCCCCGCCACGCTCACGCTGAGGCAGGCGGAGAACCGGCTGTCGGGCACGCTCCAGAGCCCGCTCGGCTCGGCGGAAGTCGCCAACGGCTCGGCGGGCGCGGACGGATTCCGCTTCACCGTCGTCGTCCCGATCCAGGGACAGTCGACGGAAGTGACCTTCACCGGCACCGCCAACGGCAACACGATGAGCGGCAGCGCGACCACCTCTCAGGGCGCGGCGACGTTTACGGGCACGCGGCCGGGATCAAACTCGTGACAAGTGAACCGTGACAAGTGACAGGTAAGAGAAGGCTGCTAGCTATTAGCCGTTAGCCATTAGCTGTTAGCTTCCGGTTCTGACTTGTCACCCGTCACGGTTTACCGTTCAGGGCTTTCATGGAGTAGAAACTGATGAGAAAAATGTTCGCACTCTTAGTCGCACTGACGACGCTCGCGGCGTCGCTCGCGGGCGCGTCGGCGCAGACGCAGCCGCAACCGCGTCGCGGCAACCAGCGGCGCGGCGCTCCGCCGACCAAGCCGGAGTCGGGCACGCCCTCGGCCGCCGACTCGGCATCGGCGGCCGGCGCGGCGGGCGACGTGCTGATCCGCAACGCGACGATCCTGACCGCCTCGCACGGCACGCTCGCGGGCTCCGACATCCTGATCCGCCGCGGCAAGATCGCGGCGGTCGGGGCTTCCTTGCGCGCCGGGTCGGACGTGCGCGTCATCGACGCGACGGGCAAGTACGTGACGCCGGGCATCATCGACTGCCACTCGCACTCGGCGCTCGACGCCATCAACGAAGGCACGCTCTCCGTGACCTCGATGGTCAGAACCCGCGACGCGCTGAACCCGAACGACATCAACGTCTACCGCGCGCTCGCCGGCGGCGTCACCGCGCAGAACTCCCTGCACGGCTCCGCCAACACCATCGGCGGGCAGAACGTGGTCATGAAGATGAAGTACGGGCGGCCCGCCGCCGAGTGGCTCTTCGGCGCGCCGCCCGGCATCAAGTTCGCCCTCGGCGAGAACGTCAAGCGCTCGAACAACCAGAACTTCATCATCGTCGGCCAGCCGCAGCCGCCGCGCCGCTACCCCACGACGCGCATGGGCCAGGAGGAGGTCTTGCGCGACGCCTTCACGCGCGCGCGCAACTACAAGCGCGACTGGGACGAGTACCGCGCCGCGCAGACGCGCGGCGAGCGCAACGCCGTCCCGCCGCGCCGCGACCTGCAACTCGAACCGCTCGTCGAAGTGCTCGAAGGCAAGCGCTTCGTCCACGCGCACAGCTACCGCGGCGACGAGATACTGATGCTCTTAAACGTCGCCGAGGAGTTCGGCTTCCGCGTCAAGACCTTGCAGCACGTGCTCGAAGGCTACAAGGTCGCGCCGGAGATCGCGCGCCACGGCGCGGGCGCGTCGAGCTTCGCCGACAGTTGGGCGTACAAGCTCGAAGCCTACGACTCCATCCCGTACAGCAGCGCGATCATGACGAGGGCGGGCGTCCTCGTCTCCATCAACTCCGACTCCTCGGAGCGCGCGCGCCGCCTGAACATCGACGCCGCGAAGATGATGAAGTACGGCGGCCTCACCGAGCAGGAGGCGCTCCGCCTCGTCACGCTCAACCCGGCGATCCAGCTCGGCATCGACGCCCGCACCGGATCAATCGACGTGGGCAAGGACGCCGACATCGTCATCTGGAACGGCCACCCGTTCAGCGTCTACTCGCGCGTCGATCAGACCTACATCGAGGGCGAGCTGTTCTTCGACCGCGAGCAGGACATCAAGAACCGCGCGGCGCTCCAGCGCGAGCGCGAGGAACTGGAGAAGGCCGAGCCGAACCAGGCGCCGTCGGCCGGCACGCCCGCCGGAGCCCCGCGCCCGAACCGGCGGCCCGGCGGCCACGACGACGAGGACACCGACGGAGGTCACGACAACCGATGAAGCATTCAACTCACGCGACAGTCTTCGCGCGCGCCCTCTCCCTTAGCCGCGACTTCGCCGCGCGCGCCGCGCTGCTCTCAATAGTCGCCGCGCTCTCGGTCGTCGCCGCGTCGGCGCAGCAGGCTTCGAGCAACATGGGTCCCGCCTTCATGTCGGGCACGCCCGGCACCTACGCCATCCGCGGCGCGCACATCTACCCCGTCTCCGGCCCCGACATCGAGAACGGGACGATAGTTATAGCGAACGGCAAGATCGCGGCGGTCGGCGTGGGCGTCTCCGTCCCGTCGGGCGCGCGCGTCATCGAGGGGCGCGGGCTGTCGGTCTACCCCGGCATGATCGATCTGGGCACGTCGATGGGGCTCATCGAGATCACGGAGCAGGGCGCGACGGGGTGGGTGGACACGCAGGAGGTCGGCGAGCTGAACCCGAACGCGCGCGCCTTCTACGGCATCAACCCGCACAGCGCGCACGTCGCCGTCACGCGCGTCAACGGCGTGACGACCGTTCTGAGTTCGCCGCAGGGCGGTCTCGTCTCCGGCCAGTCGGCGCTCGTCAACCTGCTCGGCGCGACCGCGCCGGAGATGGCGGTGGAGCGCGCGGCGGCGCTCGTCGTCAACTACCCGCGCTCGGGCGGCGGCGGCGGAGGCTTCGGCGGCTTCTTCGCCGTCCAGCAGCAGCCGGGCGCGGCGGACGCGGCGACGCAGCGCGAGCGGCAGGTCGAGCAGATTCGCAAACTCCTGCGCGACGCCGAGGCTTACGGTCGCGCGTGGGACGCGGCGAACGCCGACGCCAAGTTGCCGCGCCCCGACCGCGACGTGGTGCTCGAATCGCTCGTGCCCTACGTGCGCGGGCAGCGCCCCGTCGTCTTCCGCGTCGACCGCGAGGCCGACATCCGCGCGGCGGTGCGCTTCGCCGAAGAGATGAAACTCAAGCCCGTCATCCTCGGCGCGAACGACGCCTGGAAGGTCGCCTCGTTCCTGAAGGAGCACAACGTGCCCGTCGTCATCACGGGCGTGCTCGATCTGCCGAACCGCGAGGACGACGCTTACGATCTGATGTACGAGAACGCCTCGAAGCTCCAGGCGGCGGGCGTGCAGTTCGCCATCTCGACCGGCGACACGGCGGCGAACGTGCGCGACCTGCCCTACCACGCCGGGATGGCGGCCGCCTTCGGCCTGCCGAGAGACGCCGCGCTGCGCGCGGTCACGCTCAACCCGGCGCAGATCGTCGGCGCGGGCGCGCAGCTCGGCTCGCTCGAAGTGGGCAAGATCGCCAACGTCGTCGCCGCCGACGGCGACCTCCTGGAAGCGCGCACCAACATCCGCCACCTCTTCATCAACGGGCGCGAAGTGCCGCTCGTCAGCAAGCACACGGAGTTGTACAACCAGTTCAAGGATCGGAAGTAGCGCGAGTTTCAGTTGAGCGCGACACGCGCGTGATAGTTGGAGGGGCAGGGCTCGTCCCTGCCCCCTCGGACGCGGCAGCGCGAATAAAGAAGCGCGGTCATTCCATGATCGAATGACCGCGCTTCCTCTTTAGAGTGCGTTGCAAAACAGTAGGGGCAGGGCTGGTCCCCGCCCGCGGCGGCGGTAGCTTCGGCGACGCATCCGGCGGGACTGGCGGGCAGGGACGAGCCCCGCCCCTACACTCATCACGCACGCTGAGAGGGTTTGCAACAGACTCTTAGCGATCCCCTGTCAGTTACGCGCCTGTCAGTTACGCGCGGGCAGGGACGAGCCCTGCCCCTACAGTCATCTCCCGATTGAAATTCGCCCCGCGAAGTTTTCGCGGGCGACGCGCCGCGCTACCTGCCGCGCGACGTGGAGCTTTGGACGAAGGCCGCCACGTCGCGCTTGAGCTGCGCGAGGGAGCGGCGCTCGATGTACATCATGTGGCCGGCTTCGTAGTAGTGGAGGGTGACGTTGCCGCGCAGGGAGGGGTCGAGCGCCATGTGGTCGAGCGTGTACTGGGCGGCGAAGTAGGGCGTGGCGAGATCGTAGTAGCCGCAGCCGACGAACAACCTCATGTACGGGTTCTTCGCGAACGCGCTCTGGAGCGAGACGGACGTGTCGGCGTAAGAGTTGTCAGAGCCGAAGTCCCAGCGGCCGATGCCCCCGCCGAGGATGAAGTATTCGAGATCGGATTTGAAGCCCAGCTCAGTGCGCACGTAGTCGTTGAAGGTCGCCGTGTAGGGCGGGCGGATCGCCGCCATCGAGGGGTCGAAGTCGGGCGTCTCGGAGATATCGGACGAGTCTAAGCCCTTGAAGCGGCCGTCGAGTCGGCCGACCGTGCGCCGCTCCGCGCGCAGCAGCTCCTTGTCGAACCGCTGAATCTCGACGCGCAGGTCGCTGCGGTCGACGTACTCCTTACTGAGCCCCGTGTAGCGCGCGAGTCTGTTGACGATCTCCTGACGCTCGGCGGGGGCGAGCCTGTTGCCTCTGGCGAGGGCGGTCGTGTAGTCGGTCGCCGCCCAGCGCTCGACCTCGTCGAGCACGCGGCGCAAGGGCTGCTGCTGCAAGTCGGGCGGGAGCTTCTTGTGATACCACGCGATGGCCGTGTAGGTCGGCAGGAAGAGGACGTAGGGGAGATCGTTGCCGCGCGCGAACCGCGCGGTCTGGAAGTTCATGATCGTCGAGATCAGAAGTATGCCGTTGAAGGCGATGCCGCGGTCGATCAAGTAACCCGACAGCCCCGAGGCGCGCGTCGTGCCGTAGCTCTCGCCGACGAGGAAGAGCGGCGAAGCCCAGCGCTCGTTCTTCGTCAGATACAGGCGGATGAAGTCGCCGACCGACTGGATGTCGCCCTGGAGCCCGAAGAATCTCTGCCCGAGTTCGGGCCGCGCGGCGCGGCTGTAGCCCGTCCCGACGGGGTCGATGAAGACGAGGTCGGTCGCGTCGAGCCAGGTCTGATCGTTGTCGACGAGTCGGAAAGGCGGCGCGGGCATCTCGCCGCTCTCCATCATCTCGACGCGGCGCGGGCCGAGCGCGCCGAGGTGGAGCCAGACCGAAGACGAGCCGGGGCCGCCGTTGAAGGAGAACATCAGCGGTCGCTGCGATTTGTTGGCGACGCCGTCGAGCGTGTAGGCGACGTAGAAGATGCGCGCCTCGGTCTCGCCCGTGGCGGCGTTGCGGAGCGGCATCATGCCGGTCGTCGTGGTGTATTCGAGCGTGCGAGAGCCGACCGAGACGGTGCGGTGCGTGACGACGGGCGCGCCGTCCGTCATCGCCGGGTCGGGCGGCGGGGGCGGCGTCTGCCGCTGCGCGCCGCCCTGCGCGCCCTGCGTCGCGCCTTGCGGGTTTTGGGTTTGCGGCGCGGGCGCGTCCGGGCGCTGCTGCGGCTGCTGCGCGGACTGCCCGCCGCCGCGCCGACCGCCCTGGGACTCCCGTGCCCGCGCGGCGAGCGGCGTTAAGAAGATCGACGTGAAGGCCGCGGCGGCGAGGAAATTTCTAAGTCGCGGGCGGGCGGGCGGTGGGCACGGCATGATTTGAGAGTCCCTCCTGGGAGATTCCGGCTGAATCGTGCGGGCGTGGAAATGAAGCGGACGGAAGATTCACCACAGAGGCACAGAGGCACGGAGGATGCACAGAGAGTTTCAAACACTCTCTGCCCCTCCGTGATCTCTGTGCCTCTGTGGTGAACAGTGGTCACATCAAGCGCAACCCTGCACAGGACGCGCTTACTTCGGCTGCTGCCCGGCCATCTGGCGGTTCGGGCCGCCGAGCTCCTTGAGCAGTTCGGCGACGGCGGCTTCGAGCTGACGGTCGCGGCCCGCGAGGTTGTCCTCCGGCGTGTTGTCGACGCGGATGTCGGGCTGCACGCCGTAGTTCTCAAGGTTCGTCTGCGTCTTGTCGTAGAGGTAGACGCCGACGCCCGGCGTGCGCACGGTCGAGCCGTCGATCAGCGAGTAGCTGCCCGTGCCGATGACCGCGCCCATCGTCGGCGTGCCGATCACTTTGCCCAGGCCGAGCGCGCGGAAGCCCGCCGGGAACATCTCGGCGTTCGACGCCGAGCGCCAGTTTTGCAGCACGACCTTCGGGCCGAAGAAGCCCGCGAACGGGCGCGTCGTCGCCTCCGTGCCGCGCGGCTGCCAGACCTGGTACTGCTTCTGGACGAGGAGGGCTAAGAGCTCCTGCTCGATGTTGCCGCCGCCGTTCCAGCGCTGGTCGATGATCAGAGCCTCCTTGTTGTGGTACTCGCGCAGCTCCTTCTCGAAGCGGCGAAGGCTCGGCGGGTTCATCGCCTGGATGTGGACGTAGCCGACGCGACCGCCGGAGAGCTTGTCCACGGTGGCGCGACGATCCTTGACCCAGCGCTCGTAGCGGAGCTGCGAGTAGGTGCCCATCGACGAGGGCTCGATGCGCGTGCGCCACGCGCCCTCGTCCGTCGGCTTGTCGTTGAAGGTGACGGCGACCTTGCGGTTCAGGCGGTAGTTCAGGAGCGCCCAGTACTCGTCGCCCGCCTTGACGGGCTTGCCGTCAATCGCCATCAGGTAGTCGCCGACTTTGACCTTGACCCAGTCCTTGTCGGCGGGGCCGTCCTCGTAGACGTGCGTGACGCGGTAGCGGCCCGCCGAGGCGTCCGGCTCAAGCTCCAGGCCGAGGTGTGCGGTCGAGACCGCGCCCGGCTCGCGCCCGCCGCCCGGCGGAGGCGCCGCGCCCGTGTGCGAGGCGTTCAGCTCGCCGATCATCTCGTTGACGATGTTCAAAAGCTCCTGCCGGTCGCCGACGTACTCGACGAGCGGGCGGTACTTGGCGCGCATCGCGTCCCAGTCCATCCCGTGCATCTTGGGATCGTAGAAGCGGTACTTCATCGTGCGCCACGCGTCGTCGAACATCTCCGCCCACTCGGCGGGCCGGTCGATCCTGACCTTCGCGGTGAAGTTGACGCGCCGGCGTTGCGCGCCGCCGCCCGCGCCCGCGGGGGGCGTGGTGGGAGCCGACGCGGGCGCGCCCGGGGGCGGCGCTGGCGGAAGCGCGACCGAGTAGACGTAGTCGCCTTCCTGGAAGAAGAGGGTGCGGCTGTCGCGCGAGACCGAGAGGTTCGAGATGCCGCCGCCGAAGCCGCCGCCACCGCCGCCACCGCCGTCGCCGCCGCCCGGCGGCGTGCCGGAGGTGATGCGCGTCAGGCGCTTGCCGTCCTCGCCGATGGCGTAAATCACCGGCACGTTGGCGAGGCCGGCGGGCTCGCTCGTGACGAAGACGAGCGTGCGGCCGTCGGGCGTGATGCTGCCCCCCGTGACGGGGAAGGGCATCCGCGTCAACTGCTTCGTGCGACGCTTCAGGCCGGCCCAGTCGATGTTGACGGGCTTGGGCGGAGTGCGCTGGGCGTTCGCGCCCGCGCGGCGCGCGTTCGCCGCTTCCATCATCGCCGCCATGTCGCCGCCCGCGGGTGCGGCCGCCGCCTGCGCGGCCTCGGCCTCGGCGCGCTCTTCCGGATCGTCGGGATCGCGGTCGAGTTTTTCGAGCGCGACGGAGAAGAGCTGGACGGAGGGCAGCCCCGCCGCCTGGCTGTTCGACGTGCTCTCGATGCGCGCGAAGAAGAGCTTCTTGCCGTCGGGCGCGAAGATGGGCGCAGTCTCGCTGAAGGAGTCGAAGGTGACTTTGTGCTCGTCGCCGCCGGCCGCGGGGCTCAGGAAAATGTCGGTCGTGCGCGTCACGTCCGGCTTCGAGTAGGCGAGCCACTTGCCGTCGGGCGACCACTGCGGCGAGCCGATCTGGCCGTAGCGCGAAGAGGTGATCTCCTTCGCCTGCTTGCTCGCCACCGTGACGACGCGGAGCTTATCGTCGGACGACGTGTAGGCGATCTGCGTCGAGTCGGGCGACCACGAGTAGCCGAGTTTGAGCGCGTCGAGGTCGGTGAGCTTCTGGGGCTCGCCCGCGCCGTCGACCGCGACGACGTAAATCTCCTCGCGGCCGCTGCGGTCGGAGACGAACGCGATCCACTTGCCGTCGGGCGAGTACTCGACGTTGCGGTCGCGGAAGGGGCTGTCGGTGATCTGCCGGAGGTCACCCTCGTCGACCGGCGCGGTGAAGATTTCGCCGTGGACGGAGACGACGATGCGGCGCGAGTTGGGCGCGAGCGCGTAGTCGTCCACCATCGAGTTGAAATCGCGCACCTCGCCCAGAGACTCCTGCGTCTCCGCGCCGATGTCGAAGCGCATGGGCGTCACGCGCTTGGAGGCGAGGTCGAGCTTCGAGATGCCGAAGTCGTGCTCGAAGACGATGGTTCTGCCGTCGGCGCTGATCGAGGGGAAGCGCACGTCGCCTTCCTTGAAGGAGGTCACGCGGTCGGCCTTACCGCCCGCCTCCGAGACGCGCCAGATGTTCGTCAGGCCGTTGCCCTCGCGGTCGCTGACGAAGTAGATGTTGCCGTCGCGCGCCCACATGGGCCACGAGTCCAGCCCCTCGAAGTCCGTCAGGTTCGTGAACTTCTTCGACGCGGCGTCCATCACCATCACGTCCGACTGCATCGCGCCGCGGTAATACTTGCGCCAGTAGACCTGCGCCTTCTGGTTGTAGGCGAGCCGCCGCCCGTCGGGCGAGTAAGACCCTTGGACGCCCATGTCCACGCCCGCGCTCACCGGCATCCCGCCCTTCGTCGAGACGGTGTAGAGCTTCGGCGTGAAGTCCTCGCCGCGGTTTGCCGAGAAGAGGACGGCGCCGCCGTCCGGCGTCCAGTTGAGCACGGTGTCGTCAGACGAGTGCGAGGTCAACTGCTTGACCGTGCCGCCGCTCGCCGGGATGAGGTACACGTCGAGGTTGCCGTTCCTGTCCGACGAGAAGGCGATCCACTTGCCGTCGGGCGAGAAGCGCGGGTACACGTCGCGCGCCTTGTGGACGGTCAGGCGCTGGATGTTCGTGCCGTCCTCGTTGGCGATCCAGACGTCGCCGAGGTAGCTGAACGTGACGCGCCCCGCGTTGTAGTTGGGGTAGCGGACGAGCCTCGCCTCGCGCGCCGTAGCGGCGGCGGACGAGAGCAGGAAGGTTGCGAGCAGGAGCAGAGGGTATATTTTTTTCATGGGTTACTTCCGGAAGAGTTTTCGGGCTACGACTCTCGCCGCTTCTGCCGAAGCGGCGGACGTGCCTTCGATGTTTGGAAAAGAGAGATCGCGCGGGCGCGACCGCGACGAGCGACAAGGTTTGCGCGCGCATTGTACCTAGAGAACGCCCGCGCGCGCCAGCGCAGGCGAACCGCTGCTCGGCGGCCCCTCGTCGGGCCGTGCCGTGCCGTAAACCGCGTGCTGAGTGGATGACGACAGGCGGGCGCGTACGGTTACGCGGGATCGGCTTTTTCCGCGGGCGCGATGCCCCCGGTCACGCCGTCGCAGACGACCGACCAGCGGGCGTGGCGGGCGACCGGCGTGAGACCAGACCCGCCCCCTTCACGGGGCCGCGTAAGGCAGTCAACTTTTATAGACGGGAGCGCCGCGCCGCTCCCCTAGCCTTTCTTGAAAAGGGACCAGTTCCACTTGACGCCCTCCTGGTTACTGCCTTCGCCCTTCATCGTGCTCCCGTCGATCTGGCCCTGCCAGACGGAGTAATAATCGCCGATGATGATCTGGACGTTGTTGCCCGACTGCCTCCACTTACCCTTGACCGTCTTCGGTGAGGTGACGCCGTTCTGCCGGACGTTAATGACGTAGTTGAGTTGACCGTCTTTAAGGAACTCCACCTGATACTGCCCCGCCTCCGGGCTGCTCCCGACCCACGTCGTGCCTACGAGCTGCGACTCAACTGACCCCGCCCCCTCGGTCGGGGCGGCAGACCGCCCGCGGGGATCGGCAGCGTCGGCCGCGCCGGTCGTCTGGATCGGCGCGGCGGGCGGGGCCGTGCTCGTCGGGTTCGGGTTGACGCCGGGGGCCGCCGCCACCGCGCCCCCCTTGCCGCCGCCGCGGACGAAGACGAAGTCGCCGCTGTCGTGCCCGGAGTTGCGCAGCGCGCTATATTCGGGCGTCTGGTTCGCCCCGCCGGCGACGCTCTCCTGGACGTAGGCGCGGAACAGTTCGTCCGCCGTGAACTGTTCCTTATCTATCGTGGTGAGCCCGCGCAGTAACGCCTTCGCGAAGACGGAGTGCTTGCCCCCGCCGTCGTCCGCCACGGGCTCGTTGCCGCCGCTCGCCATCAGCGTGCGCGACTTCCCCGCCAGCATCTTTTCCAAGTACCTCTGCCGCGCCGTCGGCCTACCCAGGAAGGCGTCCCCCAGCCCTCTGGTCAGCGTGCCGGAGTAGCAACTGTCCGAGACGATCAGCACGTGTTTCGCGGGGATCGTCTTAACGTTGGTGGTGATGTCGTCGGCGCTGATCCAGTTAGAGTTGTCGTCCTGCTCGGCGTCGACGGGCCACCAGTAGGCTTTGTCCGCCTCGCGGTCGTTGTAGCCGTGCCCGGCGTAGTAGATGAGCAGGCTGGAGTCGGCGTCGAGTTCCCTGCGGTAAGCGTTGAGCGTCGAAATGATCTGCTGCCTCGTGGCGTTCAGCAGGAGTCTGGTCCGGAATCCGTAATAACTGCGCAGCACGCGATCGACTTCGCGGGCGTCGTCCTCGGCGGTTTTCAGGCTCCGGACGCGCTTATAGGCGTTGTTGCCGATGAGCAGGGCGTAATACTGCCCGACCGGGAGTGGGCGCGCTTTGACGGCGGCGGGCACGCCCCCCTCCTGCGCCGCAACCGGCAGCCATGCCAGGACGGAGATGAGGAAGAAGATGACGACGAAGCTGCGACCGTGGGGGCGACTCGGTTTCATAAACTACCTCTATACAGGTGGAGCGAGGGAATAAGCAAATCAACCGGTTTAGGGCGTTACCACGTGGGTGATTATCAGATTTCTCGTCCGCGCGCAAACGTCTGACGCGCGGAGAACCGAAGGGCTGAAAACTTTGTGTCGGGCGATCTCAGTCGCGCACGATGAGCTTCGCCGGCGGCAGCATCGCTGTCATCCCACGGTGCTGCCAGCAGCGACCCGTGCCGCGCACGCGGCGCTGGCAGGGCGTGCCCTTCTGTGTGCGCGCCCCGCAGACGGAGACGATCTCACTCGGATCGGTCGGGGCTTCGAGCGCGCCCGCGCCGAGATCGCGGCGCGAAGCATCGTTCTCCCCCGCCGCGCCGTCTCGGCGGTCGCCGTCCGCCTGATTGCCGGCCGCCGCGCCTTCGGACGCGCCCGCGCCGCCCGACGCGCCCGCGCCCTTCGCGAGCAGCGCGGGCAGCGGCAGCGACGCGCGCTCGATGGTGAGCGGCGGCGGTGCGGGTCGCATCAGGTGCCCGGCGGCGAAGCCCGCGCCGACGAGCGCGCAAGCAGCGACGACGGGCGCGAGCCGGCCGCGCCGGAAACGCTTTTCGCACGCGGGGCAGAAGCGACGACTCGTCCACGCGCGCCAACGCTCGCGCAGGACGCGCTCGCCACACTCGGCGCAGAAGTTCGGCCTGTACAAAGTGAGGAGTCTCCTTTTCGGGTGAGGTCGCGCCGCGTGTTTCTCGCGCGCGCCGACGGAGAAGAGACCTTTGCGCCCGCCGACAACTACCGGAGAAATTATCGCCGACCGGTCTGTCGCGGAACGCGCGCCATTATATGCCCGCCCCGCCGAGCCGCGGCAAGCATTTCGACGGCCCCGCGCCCACGAAAATTCTTCCCCGCGCTTTGTTTCACGTGCTGGCTCGTGTTGCACGCGCGGGACAAGCGTGTTATCCTCGTCTTCGCTCCCGAACGTTTGCGAAGGATCGTCCTTCGTCCGTGGTCAGTGGTCCGTTGCTTGTTTGATCGAGGCTTGAAGCTTTACGCCGCCGGTCGCTCCGCCCGCGGGCGAGAACCAGACAACTGACCACGGACAACTGACGACGGACAACGGTCAAGCCGATGCGTCTGAAACTCTACTGCAACCGCTTCGGGCACTTTAAGGACGCGCTGGTCTGCTCGGTCAACTGCGCCTACCGCACGCGCTGTAAAGACTTCGCGCTCTTCTACGGCGAGCGCCGCGACGAGGTGGACGCGCTCGTCTCGGACTACTACGAGGCGCGGCGCGAGCCGCAACCGCTCGCGCCGCAAAAACCCTCGCGCTCGCTCCCCGTCGTCCCCGCGCCCGCGCCGAAGGTCGCGCGGGCGGTGGACATGCGCGAACTCATACGCTTGGAGGTGAAGAGAGAGATGGCGGAAGCCGCATACCTTTGGATCGACAGGGACGGTCGGGCGGAGTTGCTCGAACAGGAAGAGATCATCAAGCGCGCCTCTCGCGGGCTGAAGCCGCAGACGATCTACCGCGTCGCGCAGGAGATGGAGCTGCGCTTCCAGCTCGTGCCGCGCAAGCACATCGAGCGCGCACGCGCCGCCGCCACGGTCGAGCAGGAGCGAGCCGCCGCGCGCCGCGCCGCACGCCGCGCGCCCGCCAAGACCTCGACGCCCGCCGCGGAGGAGCCCGCCGCCACGCCGCCCGCGGCTGCCGCGCCCGCGCGACGCACGCGCCGCCGCCGCGCCGTCAAGACGCTCGGCGAGCGCGCGTAAAAGATCGTCTGCGCTCACAGACAAGAAGTTCACCACGGAGGACACGGAGGGGCGCGGAGGATTTCAA
>DATLMC010000154.1:0-15691 GCA_035537435.1 Pyrinomonadaceae bacterium
CCGGAGACTCGCCGACAGCGGCGGGCGCGGACTCGATGCATCGAGTCCGCGCCCGCAGCTTTTCGCCTCCGCGCGCTTCAATCTTCAGCCGAGCCACGCCAGCGCGTCGGCGTCCGGCGCTTGCGCCCCGCCGCCGACGACGCGAATGAAGTAGTCTTCGAGCGAGAGCGGCGCGGACTCTCTCGCGTCGCCCCCGACCGCGATGCCGCGCCGCAGCTCGCCGAGCGCGCCCGACGTGACGAGCCTGCCTTCCGAGATGATCGCGATGTGCGTGCACAGCCGCTCGACGATCTCCAGGACGTGCGACGTGAGGAAGACCGTCAGGCCGCGCCCCGTCAGGCGCAGCAGCAGGTCTTTGAGCGTGCGCGAGGCGACCGCGTCCACGCCCTCGAACGGCTCGTCCAGGAATAAAACTTCGGGCTTGTGGATCAGCGCGCACGCCAGCGACAGCTTCTTCTTCATCCCGTGCGAGTATTCGACGACGAGTTTCTTCGGGTCTTCGTCCAGCTCCATCAGCCCGAGCAGCTCGGCCGCGCGCTCCGCCGTCTCCCCGCGCCGCAGCCCGTACATCCGCCCCGTGAAGTTGAGCATCTCCGCGCCCGTCAGACGCTCGAACAAATTTAAGTCTTCGGGGACGACCCCGATCCGTCTTTTAACTTCCAGCGGCTCGCGCGCGATGTCGAACCCGAGCACGCGCGCCTCGCCCGACGTGGGCGCGAGCAGCCCCGTCAGCACCTTGATCGTCGTCGACTTCCCCGCCCCGTTCGGCCCCAGGAACCCGAAGAACTGCCCGCGCTCGACTTTGAGATTGACGTGATCCACCGCCGCGTAATCCCCGAACCGGCGGACGAGTCCGACGGTCTCGACGGCCGGCGCGTGTTGGTGCGTTGTCATCATCCACGCACTTTGTACGCGCCCCGACTCTCTGAGGTCAAGATCACGCTTTAAAGCGTCTCACAAAACTCGACGGTCGGGAATAATTTGTAGGGGCAGGGCTCGTCCCTGCCCGCCTGAGCGCGTCAGCGCGAAAGAAAGGATCGTGATCACCCGTCAATGACTAATCGCGGATCGGTTCAGCGAGCTAAAGCACGCGCCAGCGGGCAGGGACGAGCCCTGCCCCTGCAAGTATTCCGTCTCTATTTAGCGCGTCAGCCGCGCAGGAAAGGCCGCGCCTCGTCCGCGCGGACGTAAGGCGGGAAGGCGCGGTGCGTGCTCATGAGGAAGGCGTGGGAGCTGGAGCGCAGGGCGTTGCCGTGTGTGGCGAGGAGCCGCATCATGCGGCTGAAGACTGAAGCGCCGTAGTAGTAGCCGTCGTGGCAGGAGACGAGCACGTCCGCCGTGTGGCGCACGCGCGCGGAGTGGAGCGAGTTATAGAGGTTGGCGAGCGCGTCCGGGTAGATGTGCCCCGCGGTGCGCTCGAACCAGGCGGAGTCGGAGGCGAGACCCCGCGCGTCCAGTTCGCCCGCCCCGCCGAGCACGTCTCTGACGACAGAGAGTTCGAGCGGATCGCCGCTCAACTGTTCGTAGGCGAAGCGCACGCCGGCGCCGTTCTCCTCGCGCAGAATGCGCGCCGCGCCCCGCGCGCCCTTGACCACGACCGCGTCCGCGCCGTCGCGGTAGACGCTGAAGTCCACGCCTTCGAGGGTGGCGAGCGCGGCGGAGACCAGCGCCGGGTCGGTCTCCTCCGAGCAGTAGACCGCCGCGTAGCCGCAGAGGCCGAAGCCGGGCGCGGCTACCGTCTGACGCCCGCGCGCGCGGAAATGATCTTTGACCTCGAAGCCGTTCTTCCGCAGGTGCGTTTGCAGGTGGATGCGTCGGTTCTCCTGGAGGTTCATGCCGTGGTCGGAGAAGAGCACGATCTCGGTCTCGTCGCCGCACCAGTCCTGAATCTCGCGCAGAATTTTGTCGAGCGACGCGAGCGCGATCTTGAGCCTTTCAGGCCCGCGGCAGTGCAGCAGCCCGTCCGTGGCTTTGAGGAAGGCGAAGAAGTCGCGCGTCTTCGGCACGCCGCGGAAGCGTTCGCGGAAGCGTTGCATGTCGGCGCGCCAGACCGTGTCGGGCGCGGCGTAGATCAGGAACTCGAACGGCAGCGGCTCCTGGTAGTCCAGCTCGTCCATGTACGACGAGGGGATTTTGTCGGGCGTGCGGCGGCCGATGTATTTTTTGACGCCGCCCCGCATCTCCTTCGCGCCGCGGTCGAAATACAGACTCTCGTAGCCGAGCGGCGGCGTGGCCTTGAACATCGACGAGAGCGCGATGTTGGTCATGGTCGGGAAGGGCGAGAGCAGGCCCGAAGGCTCGTCGAACCGCTCGAAGAGCCCGCGCGCCTTCACCTCGCGGATCAGCTCCAACGGCACGCCGTCGAGACACAGCAACAGCCTCCGCGCCCTGTCGCGTCCCGCGACGCGCAGCGCCGCGCGCCGCGACTCTGGCTCGACGCCGCCATCCGGCCCGCCGTCGGGCGCGAGTTGATCAACGCGCGCGCGCCCTCCCTCCACCTGCGGGGCGTGCGCCGACTGCCTCAACAAATTTCCGGCGTCCTGCGCGGACGGCTCGCAGCAGACATCCGGAATCTGACACCCGCCCTCTGTGCTCGTCTCGTAAATTTTCATCACAAACCTTGTCCGCTTTCAGTCGTTCGCGTTCCCGCCCTTCAATTCCGCCGCCGCGCCGCCGGTCGCCGCCGCCTCGCGCTTGCGGTACGGCTCCTTCAAGCCCTGCGCCGCCGCCTCGTGCGCCTTGTAAACGTCTGGGCGCGCGAGCACGGCTTTGTACTGCGCGACGGCGTCGGCGCGCCTGCCCGCGAGGTCTAACGACTGCGCCGCTCTCAGGTGCGCCATCGTCGCGAGCGCCGCCTCGGCGTTCGGCGTCGCCGCCGCCGCCACGAACTCCTTCGCCGCGCGCTCCATCTGCCCCGCCGTGTAGAGCGCCTCGGCGTACTGGAAGTGAATCTGATCGATCTGACGCGCGACCGCGCCGCGCGACGCCCGCTCACTTAGTAGCGACTCGAACGTCGCGAAAGCCTCCTGCTCGATCTTCGCCGCCTCGGCCGGGTTCGTCGCGCGCAAAGTGGCGGCCTGCGAGACGAGCGCGTCCGCCGCTTCGAGCTTGAAGATGTAGTTGCGCGGGTACTTCGCCGACAGTTCGCGCGTGACGGCCGCCGCGTCCGCGAAGCGTCGCTCGCGCTTGTAGAGCGGGATGAGCATCACGCGCGCGTCGTCTCGCGCCCAGTTGCCCTCTTTAGTGACGCGCTCCAGCGTCGCGATGCCCTTCTTCTTCGAGCCGCTGAAGCCGCCGACCTTCGCCATCTGCCTGACCAGCCACGGCAGGTCGCCGAGGATGTACTGGTACATCCCGACGGTCAGCTCCGCGTCGTGGTAGCTCGGATCGAGCTTGAGCACCTTCTGGTGGAGATCGACCGAATCATTCCCGTCCCGGAGCGCGCCCATGAAGCGTCGCTCGACCGCGCCCTCGTAGGCCGCCTTCAGCCCCTGCGTCGCGCCGAGGAAGTAGAGCGCCTCCACGTCGTTCGGGTTCTTCAGCAGGCGCGCCTCCGCCAGCATCTTCGCCTTGCGCGTCAGCTCGCGGAACTCGCCGACCGTCTTCGCATCCTCCTTGTCCTCCTCGCCCTCGTAGAACGAGTCGGAGTTGTAGAGGCCCGACTGGAGGCGGCGCGAGTTGTTCAGCGTCTTCAGCCACAGCGCGGCGGCGAGGTACTGCGTCCCGCCCGGATGATCCGGAAACGCGGTCGCCATCTCGCGAAAGCGCGCCGTCGCCGTCTCGTAGTCGAGGTTCATCAGCGCCTCAGACCCCTCCGCGCGCAGCCGCTCGAACCGCGCGCGGTCGAAAGTGGGACTCGACCCGTCGCCCTTCGGCGTCTCGACCTTTGCCACGTCCGACTTCGCCGCGCCCCGCCCCGCAGCCGACTGCGCAACCTGCCCGTGCGCGACGACGTAAGCCGCGAGCAACAGCACCACGGCCACGACCGACGCCTGCAACACCAACAACACCGTAGGCATGCCACGCTTCATCGACGGACTCCCCCACCCGCCCTGCTTAATCTTCGACAGCATCTCTCCCAAACTCCCTCTTCCCGCCCGCCGCGCGTCCCGCGCGCGACGGACTCGACTTACGAATAACTCTCCAGATACTTCACGCCCGCGCCCGTGTTGAAGAGCACGACGCGCTCGCCGCGCCCGACCTCGCCCGCGTCCAGAAGTTTTCGCAGCGCGGGCAGACAGGCCGCGCCTTCGGGGGCGACGAACAGCCCCTCGGCCGCGCCGATCTCGCGCGCCGCCGCGATCAGCTCTTCGTCCGTGACGGCGACCGCCGCGCCCTTCGATGCGCGCAGCGCGTCGAGGATCAGAAAATCCCCGATGGCGCGCGGCACGCGCAGGCCCGACGCGGTCGTCGCGGCGTTCGGGAACTCGTCGGCGAACCGCTTCCCTTCCTCAAACGCCCTCACGATGGGCGCGCACCCGGCAGCCTGCACCGTGACCATGCGCGGACGCCGCCCGTCGATCCAGCCCATCTCTTCCATCTCGTCGAAAGCCTTCCACATCCCGATGAGCCCCGTGCCGCCGCCCGTCGGGTAGAGGATCACGTCGGGCAGCGTCCAACCGAACTGCTCCGCCAGCTCGTAGCCCATCGTCTTCTTGCCCTCGACGCGGTACGGCTCTTTGAGCGTCGAAACGTCGAACCACCCTTCCGCCTCTTTGCGTCGTGCGACCTCCGCGCCGCAGTCGGTGATCAGCCCGTCCATCAGCGTGACGTGCGCGCCGGTCTGCTCGCACTCGACGACGTTGGCTCTCGGCGTGTCTCGCGGCATGAAGATGTGCGCCTCCAGTCCGGCGCGCGCGGCGTAAGCCGAGAGCGCGCCCGCGGCGTTCCCGGCGGAGGGGACGGCCAGTTTACGCGCGCCCAGCTCTTTCGCCATCGAGATTGCCGCCGTCATGCCGCGCGCCTTGAAGCTCTGCGTGGGGTTCAACGACTCGTCCTTGACGTAAAGCTCGCCCATCCCTAACTGCGCGCCGAGCCGCGCGGCACGCAGCAGCGGCGTCCAGCCTTCGCCGAGCGAGACGATATTTTCTTCGCGCCCCACGGGCAAAACCTCCCGGTAGCGCCACAGACTCGAAACCCTCTCGCATAAACTTTCCTTCTTCAGCGTCTCCGCCGCGCGCTTCAGATCGTAGCGAACCAGCAGCGGCTTCCCGCACTCCGCACAGAGGTTTTGCAACCGCCGTGCCTCGTGCCTCAGACCGCACGCGGCGCATTCCAGGTGTGTGACGTTCATCGAAAACGGCGTCCTTTCCGGGTATTCCGGGCATTAAGGAGAACTTTCGATCTCGGATTTACGCCCGACATGATACGCCCGCCGCGAAACCGCTGTCAGGTGGAGCAAACATCTGGCAGGGGTCAGAGCCGTGACAGGTAAACCGTGACGGGTGACAGGCAAAGCCGTGACAAGTGACCGCGACGGGTGGCAAGAAAGTTTGCGGCGGGTGGCGAGCGGGCGATTTTTGTTTTAACTTGTCACCTGTCACCCGTCACCCGTCACGGCTTTTATGATTCGTCTCATCGCACTCGACCTCGACGGGACGCTGCTCGACTCGCGCGGGCACGTCTCGGAGCGCAACCGCCGCGCGATTTTCGACGCGCGCGGGCGCGGCGTCCACGTCGCGCTCGTCACGGGCCGGCGCTTCCGCGACGCGCGCCCCGTCGCGCTCGAACTCGGCCTGGACGTGCCCCTCGTCGCGCACAACGGCGCGCTCACCAAGCACGCGCGCACGCTCGAAACTGTCGCCGCCGTGCTGCTCCCCCTGGACGCCGCGCGCGAGACCCTGCGCGTCGCCCGCGCGCACGGCTCGGACGCGCTCGTCTCGGACGATCCCGACGGGGCGGGCGTGCTCGTCTACGATCACATCGACGCGGACGACCGCCCGCTCGCCGAGTACATCGAGTGGTCGCGGCGCATCCACGGCGAGGAGGCGTCGCGCGCCATTCGCCAGGTCGCGTCGCTCGAAGCCTACCTCGATCACGCGCCCGTCCACATCACGTTCTCCGGCACGCAGGCGAAAACCGAGCGGCTGGCGGGGGCGTTCGCGCGCGAGCTGGGCGCGAGCGTCAAGCTGATGACGACGATCTACCCGCGCATCGACTTCGGCCTCGTCGACGTGATCCACCCCGACGTGTCGAAGGGCACGGGCCTCGCCGCGGTCGCCGCCGAGTTGAACCTCCCGCCCGAAGACGTGATGGCCGTCGGCGACAACCACAACGACCGCGAGATGTTAGAGTACGCGGGCACCCGCGTCATCGTCCGAAACGCAGAGCCCGCGCTCCACGAGATGGAAGGCGTGCGCGTCGTCGCGTCGCACGACGAGGCCGGCGTCGCCGAGGCGATTGAGAACTTTGTCCTGACGGAGGAGGCGGCGAGGGTGAGGTGAAAGGCCGTCCGCCGTCAACACTCAGCCGTCTGGAGCGCGCGACGGACGCGCGGGCCGCCGGGACGAAACGGAGAGATTCGTCGGGTTTGAGGGAGGCGTCTGATGCCCAGCTTTCTCGCTCTCGTCTTTAAGCGCACGCTGCCGGCGGCGCTCGGTCTGTGCCTCCTCGCGCCCCACGCCTTCCCGCAGGGCAGGCCGCGCGCGCGCGACCTCGGCGTCCCGTTCGACGGCGTGCCGGGCTCACTCAACGCCATCACGGACGTGAAGGGCGTCGAAGTGGGTTACACGACGCTCGTCGCGGGCGAGGGCAAACTCGTGGTCGGCCGCGGGCCTATCAGGACGGGCGTGACGGCCATACTCCCGCAGGGCAAAAATTTTCGCGGGCGCGTCTTCGCCGCGTGGCACACCTTAAACGGTAACGGCGAGATGACCGGCACGACCTGGCTCGAAGAGTCCGGGAGCCTGGGGACGCCGATCATGATCACGAACACGCACAGCGTCGGCGTCGTGCGCGACGCCGTGATCGAGTGGAACGCGCGGCGCGGGGCGGGCGAGGGCTATTCGGGCGACTTCAGCCTGCCGGTCGTCGCCGAGACCTGGGACGGGTTTCTGAACGACATCAACGGCTTCCACGTCCGCAAGGAGCACGTCTTCCAGGCGCTCGACGGCGCGAGGTCGGGACCCGTCGCCGAGGGGAACGTCGGCGGCGGGACGGGGATGCTCGCGCACGGCTTTAAGGGCGGCACGGGAACTTCTTCGCGCGTGCTCGCGCGCGAAGACGGCGGCTACGCGGTCGGCGTGCTCGTGCAGGCGAACTACGGCAGGCGCGAGCTGCTGCGCGTCGCCGGGGTTCCCGTCGGCAAGGAGATCACAGACCTCCTGCCGGAGCGCGGCAAGCCCGGCGACGGGCAGGGCTCGATCATCGTCGTCGTCGCGACGGACGCCCCGCTGCTCCCGCACCAGTTGAAGCGCCTCGTCAAACGCGTGTCGCTCGCCGTCGGGGTGATGGGGGGGCGCGGCGAGAACACCTCCGGCGACATTTTCATCGCCTTCTCGACCGCCAACCCGGAGGTCTCGAAGACTTCGGAAGTCGCCCGCTTGACCATGCTGCCCAACGAGAGGATCAACCCGCTCCTGCGCGCGACGGCGGAGGCGACCGAGGAGGCCATCGTCAACGCGTTGGTCGCCGCCGAGACGATGACCGGCATCGACGGTAACAAGGTTCACGCGCTCCCGCACGACCGGCTGCGAGAGATCCTGAAGAGATACAACCGCCTGGTGAAGTGAGGGCGGAGAAATAATCGACGAAGAGAGGAACCGAAATGGCAAACCGCATCGCGAACATCAAGACGAACAAGGGCACGATCCGCTTCGAGCTGTTGGAGGAGGACGCGCCGAAGACGACGGACAATTTCATCAAGTTGGCCGAGCGCGGCTACTACGACGGCGTCATCTTCCACCGCGTCATCAAGGGCTTCATGATCCAGGGCGGCGATCCGACGGGGACGGGTAGAGGCGGCGAGGCGGCCTCGGGCGGCCGCTTCCCGGACGAGATCAACCGCTCCTCGCCGCTCTACGCGGGCGCGTACAAGAAGGGCACGGTCGCGATGGCGAATGCGGGTCCGAACACGAACGGCTCGCAGTTCTTCATCATGCACGCCGACTACCCGCTGCCGCCGAGCTACTCGAAGTTCGGTCAGGTCGTCGAGGGGCAGGAGGTCGTTGACGCCATCGCCACGACCGCGACCGCCCACGGCGATAAACCGCTCCAGGATGTCGTGATGGAGAAAGTGACTATCGAAGGGCAGGGATGAAGGCGGAAGGGTGAAGACGCGGACGGGCTGGCGATTGCGAGCGCCGCGACCGGCGGCGGCGGTTACACAACCGCCGCCGGTCGCCCGGGGGGGAGCGCTACTCGCGCCGCCGGGCGTCGTTGATCAACTCTCGCAGCTCGTAATACTCCAAGTCGGTCATCTGCTCGAAGGTCGGATGCGGGCGCGGCCAGCCGCATCGCGCGGCGGGGTTTCTCGGTTCGAGGAATCGCCGCGCCGAATCTCTCCTCACTTGCTAACGCGGGAAAAGCCGGGCGGGCGGATCACCCGCGAGTGATTTTTTTTCGCGGGGTTGCGATCCCGCCTCCGGTGGCGGGCGAAATTCGCGGCCAGTCCCCGCCCGGAAAACTGTTGCCAAACCCTGCCAACATCGGTTAAATTAAAGGTGGCTGTCGGTTTACCAGTCCTGCCTCTCCTCAAACCCTCGTAAGCCAGCTCGGTTCTACCACCCAAGTTTTTACTCAGGTGCGAGGTACGCGCCGCTTCGGAAGGGTCGTCCCCGTCAGAGAGTGTCCCTTCCGCCGCCGCGCGAACTGTGCGCGCCCGCCGAGCCGAACCCTGTCGCTCACACTCACGCGCCGCAGGAGGAAGAAACCTCGAATGAGACTCGACCAGAAACAGCTCGCGGGCTTGAGCGCCCTGCACTCCCGTCCGCCCGACTCGTCTGACGCCGAAAGCCTCTCCGTCACGCGGAGCGCGCTCGTCGCCCTCTTGAACAACCTCCCCGGCATGGTCTTCTGCGCGCGCAACGACCGGCGTCAGACGATGCTCTACGTGAGCGGGGGCTGCCGCGAGTTGACCGGCTACGGGCCGGAAGATTTGCTCGGCGGGGGGCGCGTCGCGTTCTCCGATCTCGTCCACCCGCAGGATCGCGAGCCGCGCTGGCAGGCGTTGCAGGAATCTCTCGCCGGGCGCCAGCCCTACGCCTTGACCTACCGCATCCGCACCGCCGCGGGCGAGGAGCGCCTGGTCTGGGCGCGCGGGCGCGGCGTCTACGGCGCGGGCGGCGAGCTGCTCGCCGTCGAGGGCTTCGTCACGGACATCTCCGAGCGCCGCCGCTCCGAGGAGGCGCTGCGCCACGCCGAGGCTCAGTACCGCAGCATCTTCGACAACTCGCTGCACGGCATCTACCAATCAACCCCGGAGGGGCGCTTCCTCAACGTCAACGGGGCCTTCGCGCGGATGCTCGGCTACGACTCGCCCGCAGAGATGATCGAGAGCTTCCACAGCATCGACCAGGACTATTACGTCGACCCTTCCATCCGCGCGCGCCTCAAGGAGACGTTCGAGTCGGGCGGGGCCGTCCAGGGCTTCGAGTGCCAGGCGCGGCGGCGCGACGGCTCCGTCATCTGGACGCGGGAGAGCTTCTACGCCGTGCGCGGCCCGGCGGGCGCGCTCCTCTACTACGAGGGCGCGGTCGAAGACATCACCGAGCACAAGCTCGCCGAGATCGCCTTACAGGAGTCGGAGGCGCGCTACCGCCGCCTCTTCGCCGACGCCAACGACATCATTTACACGACCGACCTCGAAGGCAACTACACCTCGATCAACCGCGCCGGCGAGGCGCTCACGGGCTACTCGCGCGACGAGATCACGCGGATGAACTTCCGCCAGATCGCCGCGCCCGAGTACGTCGAGCGCGTGCGCGGGATGTTGGACAAGAAACTCCGCGGCGAGGAGGCGACCACCTGCTACGAGACCGAGATCGTCTCGCGCTCCGGCGCGCGCCTGAGCCTCGAAGTCAGCACGCAGCTCATCCGCGCCGGCGACGGCACGCCCTGCGGCATCCAGGGCATCGCGCGCGACGTGACCGCGCGCAAGCGGCTGGAGGCGGAGCGGCAGGTGCTCTCCGAGATCATCCAGGGCGTCAACGCCACCCCGAACCTCGAAGAGCTGCTCGCGTTCGTCCACAGCTCGCTCGGTAAAATCCTCTACGCCGAGAACTGCTTCGTCGCCCTCGTCGACCGCGAGTCGGGGATGTTGCACATGGAGTTCTTCCTCGACGAGTTCGACGCCGCCCCGCCGCCGCAGCGGATCGGCAGGGGGCGCACGGCCTACGTCTTCCGCACGAGCCGCCCCGCGCTGATGACCGAGGAGGTCTTCGCCGCGCTCGCCGCAGCGGGCGAGGTTGAGGCGGTCGGCACCCCCCCGGCGGTCTGGCTCGGCGTGCCGCTGAAGACCCCGAACGAGACCATCGGCGTGCTCGTCGTGCAGCACTACCACGACCCCGCGGCCTACTCCGATCACGACAGCGAGTTCCTCGCCTCGGTCGGCAGCCAGATCGCGGTCGCCATCGAGCGCAAGCGCGCCGAGGAGGCGCTGCGCGCCAGCGAGGATCGCTTCCGCGCCTTCGTCGAGAACTCGACCGAGGCGATCTGGCGCGTCGAGAACGTCGTGCCGCTCCCCGTGGCCGCTTCGGAAGACGAGCAGATCGATCTCATCTACGCGCACGCCGTCTTCGCCGAGTGCAACGACGTGATGGCCCAGATGTACGGCTTCGCCGGGGCGGAAGAGCTGACGGGCAAGTCGGTCGCCGAGCTGATGCCGCGCGACGACGCGGAGAACGTCGAATACCTGCGCCGCTTCATCCGCTCCGGCTACCGGCTGACGGAAGCCGAGTCGCGCGAGTTCGACCGCGACGGCAACGAGAAGTACTTCCTCAACAACCTCGTCGGCATCGTCGAGGGCGGGCGGGTCGTGCGCGCGTGGGGGATGCAGCGCGACATCACGGAGCGCAAGCGGGCGGAGTCGGCCCTGCGCGGCAGCGAGGAGCGCTACCGCGAGCTGTTCGAGAACGCCAACGACGTGGTCTACACGCACGATCTCTCCGGCAACTTCACGAGCCTCAACAAGACGGGCGAGCGCGTCACCGGCTACACGCGGGAGGAGGCGTGCCGCATCAACCTCGCGCAGGTCGTCGTTCCCGAGTACATACCCCTCGCGCGCAAGATGATCGGGCAGAAGCAGGTGGGCGAGGAGGCGACCTGCTACGAGCTGGAGATTTTCGCCAAGGACGGGCGGCGCGTGCCCCTGGAGATCAGCACGCGCCTCGTCTACAAGGACGGCGCGCCGGTCGGCGTGCAGGGCATCGCGCGCGACATCACCGAGCGCCGGCAGGCGCAGCGCGCGCTCGAAGCCTCGGAGGCGGAGCTGCGCGCGCTCTTCGCCGCGATGACCGACGTGATCCTCGTGCTCGACCGCGACGGTCGCTACCTCAAGATCGCCCCGACCAACCCCGCGCTCCTCTACCAGCCGCCCGCCGCGATGCTCGGCCGGACGCTGCACGAGGTGCTGCCGCGCGAGCAGGCCGACGAGTTCCTCGAACACATCCGCCGCGCACTCGAAGCCCGCGACACCGTCAACCTCGAATACCGCCTCGACGTGTGCGGCGTCGAGCACTGGTTCGCCGGCACGGTCTCGCCGATGATCGACGACGCCGTCATCTGGGTGGCGCGCGACATCACGGAGCGGAAGCGCGCCGAGGAGAAGCTGATCCACATCGCCTTCCACGACTCGCTCACGGGGCTGCCCAACCGCGCGCTCTTCACCGATCACCTCAAGCTCGCCGTCGCCGCCTCGATGCGCACCCCCGCCACACTCTTCGCCGTCCTCTTCCTCGACCTCGACCGCTTCAAGGTCATCAACGACAGCCTCGGCCATCCCGTAGGCGACGAGCTGCTGGTCTCCATCGCGCACCGCCTCGAACACGGCTTGAGGGCAGGCGACACGGTCGCGCGCCTCGGCGGCGACGAGTTCGCCATCCTCTTGAACAACCTCGACCACCCGGAGGACGCGCTGCGCGTCGCCGAGCGCGTGCAGGAGCAGCTCGCCGAGCCGCTGGAGATCGGCGGCCACGAGGTCTTCACCACCGCCTCCATCGGCATCGCGCTCTCGACCACCGGCTACACGAACGAGGAGGACGTGCTCCGCGACGCCGACACCGTGATGTACCGCGCCAAGGCGCAGGGCGCGGCCCGCTACGAGGTCTTCGACCAGGTGATGCACGCGCGCGTCTGCGCCCTGCTCAAACTCGAAAACGATCTGCGCCGCGCCATCGAGCGCAAGGAGTTCTGCCTCTACTACCAGCCCATCGTCGCGCTCGCCACGGGGCGCATCTCCGGCTTCGAGGCGCTGGTGCGCTGGCGCCACCCGGAGCGCGGGCTCGTCCCGCCCTCGGAGTTCATCCCGCTCGCCGAGGAGACGGGCCTGATCGTGCCGTTGGGGATGTGGGTGTTGGAAGCCGCGTGCCGCCAGATGCACGAGTGGCACGCGCTCTCGCCGCTCCACCGCGACCTCAAGCTGAGCGTCAACCTCTCGGGCCGCCAGTTCGCGCAGGCCGATCTGCTCGACCGCATCACGCGCGCGCTCGGCGAGACGCGGTTCGACCCGCGCTGCCTCCAGTTGGAGATCACCGAGTCGGTCGTGATGGACAACGCGAAGGCCATCGTCGCGCTGATGGGCAACCTGCGCGCGCTCGGGCTGGAGCTAGCCATCGACGACTTCGGCACTGGCTACTCGTCGCTCTCCTACCTGCAACGCTTCCCCATCCACACGCTGAAGATCGACCGCTCCTTCATCAGCCCGCACGGCGACGAGGATCGCGAGAACTCCGAGATCGTCCGCACCATCATCGTGCTCGCGCGCAACATGGGCAAGGACGTGGTCGCCGAGGGCGTCGAGACCGAAGAACAGCTCGCGCGACTGCGCGAGCTGGGTTGCGAGTACGGCCAGGGCTACATCTTCTCGCGCCCGCAGGACGCCGACGCGACCGAAGCGCTGCTGCGCGAAGCCCTCCACACGGGGCTCTACATCGACCCCGCGCGCGCCATGGAAGTCGCGTGAGCGGGCTTCAGCGGGCTGCCCGCGCTCACCCCCCGTCGATCAAAACCCCGCCCGGCTTGAACTCGACCGCGACGTCGTGGCGCACGGGGCCGAAGCCGTGACCGAGCCGCGGCGCGAGAGAGATGGCCGCCGTCACGTATCGCTTCGCCACGCCGACCGACTCCGCGAGGCTCAGCCCGCGCGCGAGACACGCCGCCATCGCCGCCGACAGCGTGCAGCCCGTCCCGTGCGTCGAGGTTGATTCGATCCGCGGCGCGCGAAAAATTTCGACGCGCCCCCCGTCGTCGAGCACGTCGAGCGCGTCGCCCGTGAGGTGACCGCCCTTCACGAGCACGGCGCGCGCGCCCATCCCGCGTATCGCGGCGGCCGCCCGCCGCATCCCCCCTTCGTCTTCGATCCTCAGCCCCGTGATCCGCTGCGCCTCGGGCACGTTCGGCGTCGCGACAAGAGAGAGCGGCAGCAACTCGCGCTTCAGCGCGTCGAGCGCGTCGTCGTCGATCAGGTCGTAGCCGGAGGTCGAGCGCACGACCGTGTCGAGCACGAACGGCGCGTCGCGCAGAGGAGTCTCGCGCAGCAGCCGCGCCACCCCCGCGATCACCTCGCGCGTGGGGAGCATCCCCGTCTTCAGCGCCGCAACGCGGAAGTCTTCGACGACGGGCAGGACCTGCGCGCGCACCGTCTCGGCCGACTGGTGCGCCGCGCCGTAGACGCCCGCCGTGTTCTGGAACGTGAGCGAGGTGACGGCCGCGGTCGCGAAGCAGCCGAACGCCGTGAACGCCTTCACGTCCGCGACGACGCCCGCCCCGCCCGACGGATCGAGTCCGGCGATGGTCAGCACGACGGGCGGCGTGTCTGGTTGGGGCATGACGGATTCAGTTGTGCGCAGCACGAGAAAGATTCAGCGCAAAGACGCGGAGGGCGCAGCGTCAACGCAGAGTAAGACAAACTCTCTGCGCTCCCTTCGTGCCCCCTGCGTCTTTGCGCTGAATCTCGACGTTAACCTCACTCAACCGCGGTGAACGGCAGACTCCTGATCCCTTCGACCACATCGTGCAAACTACCCGCTTCATTGAAGAGCCGGATCGCCGCTACGCCGCGCGCCCCGGCGCGTAAGACCTCGCGCGCGTTCTCGCGCGTGATGCCGCCGATGGCGAAAAGGGGGGACGGCGAAAGAGCGCGCGTGACTTCGCCCAGGGCCGCGAGACCGGCGGGCGGGCCGAGCGCGCGTTTGGACGGCGTGTCGAAGACGGGGCCGAAGAGGGCGAAGTCCGCGCCCCCGTCGCGCGCCGCGCGCGCTTCGGCGAGCGTGTGCGCCGAGACGCCGATCAAAAGATCTTGCCCGAAGGCGCGGCGCACGGTCGCCGCGTCGAGCGAGCGCGTCGTCAGGTGCACGCCGTCGGCGCCGGCGGCGCGCGCGATGTCGGCGCGGTCGTTGACGAGGATGCGCGTCCCGGTGCCGCGCGCGACTTCCGCGCAGCGCGACGCGAGTTCGTAGAGGACGCGCGGCCGTAAAAGTTTTTCGCGGAGCTGGACGAGATCGACGCGCGCCTGCGTGGCGGCTCGCACGAGCGCGAGCAGGCGGGTGAATTCGTCGCTCGCGCGCGTCGTCTCCGGCGTCGTCGCGCCGCGACTAACGAGGTAAGTCGCCGGCGCTGCCGGCAGATCGAGTGGCATCGCGCGTGGTCGCGGCGGGGGCGGCGGGCGCGGATCGCCCGCCGAGCACGTCGACTGTCTGGCGGAAGTGGAACAGCTCCCAGAACGCCATGCCGAGGTTGAGCAGCCCCAGGCCCGTCACCGCGCCGCGCACCCACCCGGAGGCGACGGCGTGCTGGAGCGCGTGCGAGCCCGTCTTCTGCGCCGCGTAGACGAGAAAGAAGTTGTCGCCCCAGTCGCTCAGGCCGAACGGGTTCGTCCACGGCAAAAACGTCAGGACGATGCCCGCTTCGAGGCACAGCACGATGTAGAAGATGACGGTGAGCCTGGCTGACATCGACGCGAACCGTAAACCGTGACGGGTGACAAGTCAGAATCTAAAGCTACGGGTGACAAGCCGGAGTCTAAAACTTTAGAGCCGAAAGTCGCAAGCGTGCGATTCCCGGCTCCGGGTCTTTACCTGTCACCCGTCACCTGCCACTTGTCACCGTCTTATCTGTCGCTCGTGACGGGCTTCCTCTCCTGCAACTCGCGCAGCCGCTCGGCGACGCCGCGGTAGGAAACGTCAACGCCGTAGACTTCCGAGAAGGTGTCGATGGCGCGGTCTAACTCGCCCATCTGCTCGTAGGCCGCGCCGAGATCGTAGCGCAGCGCCTGGCTCTCGTCCTCCGAGAGGCGCGGCAGCGCGAGCGCCTTCTTGAACCACATGGCGGCGGCGCGCGGGATGCCTTTTTCGAGCAGGGAGTGACCGAGCATGTTGCAGCATTCGAGGTAGCGCGTCGTGCCGTCGGAAGGCGCGCAGAGATCGACCGCCTTCTGGAACTGCTCGACCGCCTCGTCGCACAGACCCATCTCCTTGTAGGCGACGCCGAGGTTGTAGTGCGTCTCGAAGTCTTCGTCGTTGGACTGCGGCGCTTCTTC
>DATLMC010000155.1:0-26056 GCA_035537435.1 Pyrinomonadaceae bacterium
CAGGGCTTGTCCCTGCCCGCGTCCGGCCGGGAGAAGACGGGCAGGGACAAGCCCTGCCCTTACAAGAACCGCCGCCGGCCGCACGCGATGACAGCCGCGTCGAGCCGGAAGACGAGGCGGGCGCGGTCGTGGAGGCGGCGGCGACGAGCGCGGGCGGCAGACTCTTCGGCCGCATCCAGCGCGCGCTCGGCGGCGTCGAGCGCGCTTACACGGCGGCGCTCGACTGGGTCTTCGCGCACCGGCGCGCGGCCGTCCTCGCGACGCTCGGCGCTGTCCTCGTCGGCGCGCTCGTCTACACACGGCTGGAGACGGGCTTCCTGCCTGAGATGGACGAGGGCGGCTTCGTGCTCGACTACCGTCTGAAGCCCGGCACGTCGCTCGCCGAGACGAACAACGTCGTCTCGCAGATCGAGAAGATTCTGAAAGGGACGCCGGAGGTCGCGGCGTTCTCGCGGCGGACGGGCTCGCAGCTCGGCTTCTTCGCCACCGACCCGAACGAGGGCGACATCCTCGTGCGCCTCAAAGACGACCGCGCGCGCGACTCCGAAGAGATCATCGACGACCTGCGCTCCCGGATCGAAGGCAGGTTCCCGCAGGCGAACCCCGAGTTCGTCAAACTGCTCGAAGACGTGATCAACGATCTGGCGGGCGAGCCGCGCCCCGTCGAGATCAAGCTGTTCGGCGACGACCTGCCGACCTTGCAGCGCGCGGCCGAGGAGCTGGGCGCGCGCGTCGAGAAGATTCCCGGCGTCGTCGAACTCTACAACGGCGTGAGCGAGGGCTCGCCCGAACTCGTCGCGCGGATCGACGCGGTGCGCGCCGGCCGCGCCGGCCTCACCGTGCAGGCGATCTCGGAACAGCTCAACGAAGCGTTGACGGGCAGGCGCGTCACGCAGGTGCGCGAGGGCGACCGGCTGACGGGCGTGCGCGTGCGCCTGCCCGACGAGACGCGGTTCGACTTCGCCAAGATCAGCAATGTGCCGATCACGACGCCCGCCGGCGTCACGCAGCCGCTCGCGGCGTTTGCCGACATCGAGCGCGAGGCGGGGCAGAGTGAACTCGTCAGGCAGGATCAGCGGCAGATGATCGAGATCACGGCGGGCCTGACGGGCCGCGGCCTGGGCTCGGCCATCGCGGACGTGCGCGCCGCGCTTCGCGCGACGCGCCTGCCGCCCGGCGTCACCTACGAGCTGGGCGGGCAGTACGAGAGCCAGCAGACGGCGTTCCGCGGACTGCTGCTGGTCTTCGCGCTCGCGCTCGCGCTCGTCTTCGTCGTGCTGGTCGTGCAGTTCCGCTCCTACACCGAGCCGCTGGCGATCCTGTTCGCCGCGCCGGTCTCGCTCGTCGGCGCGGTGATCGCGCTGTGGGCGACGCGCACGCCGCTCAACATCTCCTCGTTCATGGGGATGATCATGCTCGTCGGGCTCGTCGTCAAAAACGGCATCATCCTGCTCGACTACCGCGACAAGCTGCTCGGAGAGCGACAGCTCCCGATGCGCGACGCGCTGCGCGAGGCGGGCCGCGTGCGCCTCAGGCCGATCCTGATGACGACGCTCTGCACCATCTTCGGCCTGCTCCCGCTCGCCGTGGGTCTCGGCGCGGGCGCGGAGTTGCAGCGGCCGCTCGCCGTCGCCGTCATCGGCGGGCTGCTGCTCTCGACCTTCGTCACGCTGCTGGTCGTGCCGACGCTCTCGCTCCAGATCGAGGAGGCGGGCGCGCGCCGGCGGCGCGCGAAAGGGGTGCTGGCGCGCGACGCGCTCGCCGCGAGGGGGGAATAATTTCGACCGAGACAAAAGGGGGGAATCATGGATCGTCTGAAGGATAAGGTCGCGCTCGTGACGGGCGCGTCGAGCGGCATCGGCAAGGCAATCGCGACGCGCTTCGCGCAGGAAGGCGCGCACGTCGTCGTCAACTACAGGCCCGGAGGGAAGGCGGACGAGGACGCCGCGCTCGCCGAGGTCGCGTCGTTCAGCCCCGCCTCGATTGCGGTCGCGGCGGACGTGAGCCGCCGCGAGGACGTGGAGCGGATGGTCGGGCAGGCGGTCGAGAAGTTCGGCCGTCTCGACATCTGCGTCAACAACGCCGGGATCGAGATCAAGAAGCCGTTCCTCGAAGTCGCGGACGAGGAGTGGAACAAGGTCATCGCCGTGAACCTCTACGGCTGCTTCGTCGTCAGCCAGCTCGCCGCGCGGCAGATGGCGGCGCAGGGGCGGGGCGGGAAGTTGATCTTCATCTCGTCCGTCCACGAGGACATCCCGTTCCCCGACTACACCGCCTACTGCGCCTCGAAGGGCGGCGTGCGGATGATGATGCGCAACCTCGCGATGGAACTCGCGCCGCACCGGATCAACTGCAACAACATCGCGCCGGGCGCGATCGCGACGCCGATCAACCGCTCCGTGCTCGAAGACCCGCAGGCGAAGCGTAACGCCGAGAGCGAAATCCCCTGGGGTCGCTTCGGCAGGCCCGAAGAGGTCGCGTCGGTCGCGGTCTTCCTGGCGAGCGACGAGGCGGAGTACGTCACGGGCAGCACCTACTACGTCGACGGCGGACTCACCCAGCAGGTGACCCTGTACTGAAAGACGTGGCGGGGGCTTCGCGCCCGTAAACGCCCGCCGGGCGGAGATTTTTCGTTTCGCGCGCGGGGCCGGTTTGCCCTTCTGAAACGGTCTCGGGCGTGCGTCAAAGGCGTGGCGGGCGGGTGCAACCGTGAGGGCACTTCGGCATCTAAAGTATTGATTGACGAGTTGGCGTTCGGCGACGCGATTGTCAGTCGCGCACAGACCTGATACAGTCACGTTGAAGGTCGGGCGTACACCCCACAGAAATTGAAACCACTGGGCGATTCAGAGTTTTTAACAGGTCGAAATTAGACTTGTCCGGAGCGCCCTTTTCCTGCACAATAGAGCCCCCGGTTAGAGAGCCCTGAAGAAAGACTCCCCTTCGTTCGGTCGGTTTACAGTTTGGAGGAATTTTTAATGAGCTTGACCCGGAATAACGTCCGCCGCAGTATCGCCGCCGTCCTCGCCATCTTCGCGCTCTCCTTCGCCGCCGCGGCGAAGTCGAAAGAGCAGTCGCAATTCCCCGGCATCAGGATCAAGAATTTCGGTCAGATGGACGAGCGGTTCTTCCGCGGGGCACAGCCCAAGCAGGAAGACTACCAGGCTCTCGCCGCGCTCGGCATCAAGACGATCATCGACCTGCGCGAAGACCCGGAGGCTTACGAGAAGCCGACCGCCGAGTCGCTCGGGATGCGCTACGTGAATATCCCCGTCGTCGACAAGGAAGCGCCCCAGGAAGAGCAGGTCGCGGAGTTCCTGAAGCTCGCGAGCGATCCGGCGACCGGCAAGTTTTACGTCCACTGCGCGGGCGGGCGTCACCGCACCGGGCTCATGGGCGCGGTCTACCGCTTCAACTATTACGGCTGGAACTACGAGCAGGTCTACGCCGAGATGAAGCAGTTCGACTTCTATTCGAGCTGGGGCCACGGCGACCAGAAGAAGTACGTCGGGGACTACTGGCAGCGCGTGCAGTCGGGTCAAGTTCAGGTCGCCCTGTTGAGCGCCGCGCCGGCCGCCGCCGCCGCCGCGCCGAATCAGCGTTAAGTTTTAGTTCGCCGATCCTCCTCCGCGAAACATTAAGGGTCGCTCGTTTCCGAGCGACCCTCTTTTTTTATTTGCGCGTCCGGCACAACCCGGCCGCATCCGCCGGCGGGGTCGGCCCACCGTCCGCCCTTCACTGGTAGATGTAGTCGCGGCTCTTCTGCTGGTCCCACTCGATGCTCTCGACGTTGCCGGGATCGGCGGCCATGATCTCTTCGTTGATCGTGTCGGTGCTGGTGTTGAGGCTCATCTGCACGTAGTACATGACGCAGCCCGCGGGCTCGCCCTCGACGGGCGGGTTGATCTGCCGCACCTCGCCGTTGATGCGGTGGCGGCGGAAGATCGTCTCCAGAGCGCCTTGCGCGAGCTCGATGTCGCGCGCCTTCACGGTCAGCTCCATCGAGCGGAAGACTTGCTCTTCCTCGCGCCGCTCCAGCAGCCACAGCAGCGGCAGCACGAAGAGCGCGAGGACGACCGCCACGTCGATGCGCCCGACGCCGGTCGCGAGGCCGACGGCGAGGCTGATGAGCAGCACCGTGATCTCTTTCGGGTCGCGGATGTTCGTGCGGAAGCGCACCAGGGAGGCGGCGGCGAAGATGCCGAAGGCGCGCGCGGCGTTGTCGCCGACGACCATCATCAGCGCCGAGGCGACGACGGCGATCAGGATTTGCGTCTGCGCGACGTAGAGGTTGCGCTGGACGAGCGCGGCGCTGCGGCGCGGGCGGAAGGCGAGGATGCCGGCGAGCGCGGTGGCGAGCGCGAGCCTGAGCAGGATGCGCGGCACGGTCGAAGTCCACGGCTCGTGCGGCGCGAAGCCCGCGCCCTGCCCGATGCCGAAGAGGTTCCCGATCGCGGGGTCTTCATTCCCTTGCGCCGCGCGCCGGTCGGCGGGCGACCCGCCCCCGTTCTTCGAGTCTACCCTGTCCCTCGCCTCGCCGCCCCTGGCTTCGTCGGCGCGGCGCGCGTTCGCGTTGTCGGCGCGCGCGTTCGCGTTGTCGGCCGTCTGGATGACGCCCGCCGCCTGGGAGTCGTTTTGCTGGCGCGTGTCCGTCCGACTCACCGACCAGAAGAGCGCGGCGAGCGCGAAGCCCGCGAGCGCCGCGCCGAGCGCGACGAAAACGATCTGGCGTGTGCTCTTCGTCATCTCCAACGTCGTCCCCCGTTAAGTGTCCGCGCTTCAGCGCGACGCGCCGGCCGACGCGGACGCGCCCGTCGCCCGCGCCAGCTCGTCGACGCGCGCGCGCACCGCCGCGGTGAGGGTCTGCACCTCGTCGGGCGAGTAGTTCGCGGCGCGGAAGGCGTCAGAGATCTGCCTCGCGCTCAGCTTCGAGAGGAGGCTCGCGAGCCAGCGCGCCTCGCCGACGCGCAGGTCGTCGAACAGGTCTTGCCGCTTGCCCTTGTAGAAGAAGAAGACGCGGTCGCCTTTCACCTCTTCGAGGAAGGGGTCTTTGCTGTAGTCTTCCGGGTCGTTGCGGTTGCGCCTGATCCGCCAGACGACCGGCAGATCGGTCTTGACCCGCCCGAAGGTCGCGCCGAGGTCGCTCACGACGTAGTGCAGCTCGTCGCCGCGCGCGCCCGCGCCGCTCACGCGGAGCACCTTGTTGTTGGTGTCCTTGATGTCCCAGTTGTTCAGCAGCGCCATCAGGATCGCCAGCCCGCGCAGCTCCCTCGTGCCCGAGAACGGGTTGTCTCTCCACTTCCACTCGTCGAGCCGCTTGACGTTGTCTGGCCGCGCCTCGAAGCGGACGTTGGCGAACCCGTCGCCCGCGCAACGCTCGACCTCTTTCGGCACGACCGGCGCGCCGGAGATTTTCACGCACGGGGCGAGGTAGTTGATCTCGCTGGCGTAGCCGATGGCCCACACGAGCCTGACGGCGGCGGTCTCGCTCTGCGCCTCCTTGCCCATCTTCGCCACCCACACGCGCCCCGCGCCGTCCCTGACGCGGAACTTCGGCGAGTAGCCGCCCGTCTCCAGCTTGACGAAGGTGACTTGAGAGAGATCGGGCCGCGACGCCTCGCCGCCCGGCCCCCAGAAGAGATCGCGCGAGGCGATGTCGCCGGGCGCGCGCCACAGCACGGGCGTGCCGCGCGGCGGCGCGTCCTTGCCCTTGGAATCCTTCTGCGCCGCGGCGATCTGCGCAGAGGACGCGCAGATCGCCAGAGCCATGAGACCGCGTAGAAGCTTGATCCTGTGAACCTGCATCACCCCTCCTTACCGCCGGGGAGAGCGATGTTGAAAGCTATTCCGCGGGGAGAACGCGGCGCACGCTCGCGAGCCGGGTCTTTAAACCATCTCGCCCGGCGAGGCGCGCCCGACAAAATCTGCGCCCCGATCTTAAACCCCCGCTCACATCTTCAGGCTCACGCTGCCCTCGAAGTGCGTCTGGCTGTCGAAGGGCTCTTCGCCGGGCGCGGGGCGCACGCGCTCGTAGGAGCCGTCCGGTCTCAGCTCGCGCGTGTTCGCGTTGTCGCGCAGGTAGGCGTCGAGCACCACGTCCTTCAGGTAGCGGCGCAGGTGCGGGTCGAGGACGGGCGCGACCACCTCGACGCGCCGATCCAGGTTGCGCGTCATCCAGTCGGAGCTGCCGATGTAGATTTCGTCATCGCCGCCGTTGGCGAAGTGGAAGATGCGGCTGTGTTCGAGGAGCCGCCCGACGACGCTGCGCACGCGGATCGTCTCGGAGAGTCCCGGCACGCCCGGCTTCAGCATGCAGACGCCGCGCACGACGAGGTCGACGGGAACCCCCGCCTGCGACGCCTCGTAGAGCGCGCGGATAATCTCCGCGTCGGCCACGCGGTTGACCTTCGCCCCGATGCGCGCGGGCTTGCCGGCGAGCTGGTTGTCGCGCTCGCGGTTGATCAGGGCGGTCATCCGCTCGCGCAGGTTCGCGGGCGCGACCAGCAGCTTCAGATAGTCCTTCTGCCGCGAGAAGCCCGTCAGGAAGTTGAAGAGGTCGGAGGCGTCCTCGCCGATCTCCTCGTCCGCCGTGAGCAGCCCTAAGTCGGTGTAGACGCCCGACGTGACGGGGTTGTAGTTGCCCGTCGCGACGTGGACGTAGCGCCGGAGCCCCTCGCCCTCGCGGCGCACGATGAGCGCGACCTTGCAGTGCGTCTTCAGGCCGAGCACGCCGTAGATGACGTGGACGCCGGCCTCTTCGAGCTTCTTCGCCCAGCCGATGTTGGCCTCCTCGTCGAAGCGCGCCTTCAGCTCGACGAGCGCCGTCACCTGCTTGCCGCGCTCGCTCGCCTCGATGAGCGCCTTCGGGATCGGCGACTTCTGCCCCGTGCGGTAGAGGCACATCTTGATGGCGACGACGTCCGGGTCGCGCGCCGCCTCCTTCATGAAATCGACGACCGTGTCGTAAGAGGTGTAGGGGTGGTGCAGCAGCACGTCGCGGGCGCGCACCACGTCGAAGACCGACCGGGCGCCCTTCAGGACGGCGGGCGTGGTCGAGGCGAGCGGCTTGTCTTTCAGCTCGGGCCGCTTGAGCACGTAGAGCTGCATCAGGTCGCCGACGCCGAGCGGCCCCGCGATGACGTAGACGTCTTCCGGTTCGAGCTCCAGCTCGGTCGCGAGGTAGTCCACCATCTCGCGCGGCATCTGGTCGGAGACTTCGAGGCGCACGGCCTTGCCGAAGCGACGCTTGCGCAGGGTCTGCTCCATGCTGCGCAACAGGTCGTCGGCCTCGTAGTCGCGCACCTCGATGTCGGCGTCGCGCGTGACGCGGAAGGTGTGGCAGCGCCCGGCGTTCATGCGCTGGAACAGTTCGCCCGCGTTCCCCGCGATCACGTCTTCGAGCAGCACGAAGCGCGCCCCCTCGCGGCCGACGCGCACGAGGCGCGGCACCGTCGGCGGGACTTTGATGCGGACGAAGCGCGGCTCCGGCCTGCCGGTCAGCGAGCGCGTGATGCCGTGCTCGATGGCCGGCTCGACCATCAGGCCGATGTTCAAGCTCAGGTTCGAGATGTAGGGGAACGGGTGGCCAGGATCGACGCCCTGCGGCGTCAGCACGGGGAAGACGTGCTCGTCGAAATACCCTTTGAGCCCCATGCGCTCGTCGGCGGAGAGCGAGTCGTAAGACGCGATCTCGATGCCGTGCCCGGCGAGCTGCGGCAGCACCTCTTCCGTCAGGCAGCGCGACTGCTCGGCGACCATCGGCAGGACGTACTCGCGGATGAGGTTGAGCTGCTCCTCCGGCGCGAGCCCGTCGGAGGTCGGCGCGACGACCTCCTGCTCCAACTCCTCCTTGATGCCGGAGACGCGGATCATGAAGAACTCGTCGAGGTTCGAGGAGAAGATGGCGATGAACTTGAGGCGCTCGAGCGGGGGCTGGCGCGCGTCCTGCGCCTCTTCGAGCACGCGGCGGAAGAATTCGAGCAGGCTCGTCTCGCGGTTTAAGAGGAACTCGCGCGAGTGGCGGAGGCTCGGGGGCAGCTCGACCTTCGCGGCTTGATTCCCCACCGGCACTGTCATCTTGGCGTCACTCGTCATGCAGCAGGCTCTGGGCTGTCGGTCGAAATTTTCGGGAGCGGACGAAGTATTGATGCTCCCGGTCTCTCCCGCGGGATGCCCGAAAATTTCGGCTCGCGTGCGAAGACGCGGGCCGACAACTCGGTGTGCGGAAGAAACTCAGGCTATTTTGCGTCAGGCAGGCACGTTTCCTCAAGCCGGCCGCGCGCCTGAGCGGCCGCGCGGAGACAGTTTTTCAACAATTTCGGGCTTTATGGCGACGAACCCGGCCGAGTGGCGGAGAGACTTTTATTCACCGCCGCAGGCGCGGAGGGGGCGCGGAAGGGGCGCGGAGGAGAAATCGTCTCCCTCCGCGCCCCCTCCGCGCCTCCGCGTTGAACCGCCTTCGCCCTCGTCCAAAGCAGACCGAACCGCCTCGCGTCAGTGCGACTGACCGTAGAGCCGGCGGAGGCGTTCGAGCGTGTCCGCCTCGCGCACGGATTTGTCCGTGCGCTCGCGCTTGAAGCGCGGGATGCGCAGGACGTAGCCCGCGCGGTAGCGGTTCGTCTTCTGGATGTCCTGAAAATCCACCTCGACGACCACCCGCGGCTCGATCTCTACGACGTGGCCGCGCGCGGAGACGACGAGCGGTTCGAGCCGCGCCGTCAAATCCCGCAGCGCCTCTTCGGAGAAGCCCGTGCCGACCTTGCCGACCGTCAAATATTCGTCGCCGTCCCCGACCGCGACGATCAGGCTCGACAGCAGTCCGCGCCGCCGGCCCGATCCGTAGATGCCGCCGACAATCACCACGTCCAGCGTCTCGAACGCGGGCTTGATCTTCAGCCAGTGCTCCGTGCGCCGCCCCGGCACGTACGGCGCGTCCGGGTCTTTGGCGACCAGCCCCTCCTGCGCCGCGCGGGTCGCCTTCCTGAAGAAACGATCTTCCGCCGCGCGCTTGTCCGTCACGACGGCCTCGGTCATCTTCACGCGCTCGGTCGGGCGGAACAGTTTTTCGAGGCGCGCGCGCCGCTCCGCTTGCGGCACCCGCATCAGATCTTCGCCGTCGTCGTAGAGCACGTCGAAGAGGTAGAGGACGAGCGGAATCTCGCGCGCCTTCTCCTCTATCCCGTGGACGCGCCCGAGCCGCATCAGCACGGACTGGAACGGCAGCTTCCTTTTCAACTTCGGATCGAAGGCGACCGCCTCGCCCTCGACGATGGCGTCGCCGCCGCGCCACGCCTCGCCGAGCGCGGCGACCACGTCCGGCATCGCCGCCGTGTCGTCGTTCAGGCGGCGCGAGTAGAGTTTCACTTCCGGCTTCGCGCGCCCCCGCTTCTTCAAGTGGATCTGCAGGCGCGCGCCGTCGTACTTGACCTCGAAGATGATCTGCTTCCCTGCGAGCGCCGAGAAAATCTCGCCGGGGTCGTCGACCTTGTGCGCGTTCATGAATTGGTATGGCCTGAACGGCGTGAGCCCGGCGTGCTCCAGAGCGCGCGCGCCGCGGCGGGCCTTCGCCGCCGCGAGCCCGATGTCGTTCGTCATCGCGTAGAGCCGCTCGACCGCCGCGGCGTCAACGCCGAAGGCGGAGGCGAGGGCGCGCGCGATGGTCGAGAGCCCCGCGCCGATCCGCATCTGGTTGAGCGCCATGCGCGTGAAGTATTTCGCGCCCGCCGGCGAGGTGCCCCCGAAAACCTCTTCGATCAACTTCAGGCGGTCGTCGTCGCGCGAGACGACGCGGTTCGTGCGCCGCCACAGCTCCGCGACCGTCAGCGCGTCTCTGCCGCGCCTGACGAGCGCGGCGACGACGTCGCTCAGATCGCCCGTGCGCTTCACCTCGCGGTCGATCTCGTCCGCGTCTTTGCCGGAGAGCGCGGAGACGGCCGCGCGGATCGTGCCGGGTCCGACGCCGAGCTTGTCGGTGAGCTGCGGCGAGACCAGCTCGCCCAACGTGAAGTGGGCGACGGCTTCGAGCGTCTTTTCGTCGGCGCGGCGGAAGACTTCGGCGAGCAGCTTCGTCCTTTTGGGATCGCCGCCCGCCGCGCTCACCCTGTCGTAGACGCGCGCGAGTTCGGAGAGCTTCATCGTGTTGTCCCGCCGGGTCGGTTCTAATTTCGCAGAGCTTTACACGCCGGAGTATGCAAATTGCAAGCCGGATGCGGCGGGGGACGCTGAAGATGGCGAAGACGAAGAAGGCGCGGAGGCTCGACGAACTCGCCGCACGGATACGACGCTGCACGCTCTGCCCGCTCTGGGAGTCGCGCACGCGCGCCGTCCCGGGCGACGGCGGGTATACGTCTAAGGTGATGATCGTCGGCGAGGCCCCGGGGCGCGAGGAGGACGAGAGCGGCAAGCCCTTCGTCGGCGCGACGGGGCGCTTCCTCGATCACGTGCTCGAAGGCACGGGGCTCGACCGCGCCGATTTTTTCATCACCAACACGGTCAAGTGCCGCCCGCCGAAGAACCGCACGCCGCGAAAACTGGAGGTGGAGACCTGCACGTCGAACTACCTGTTCGAGCAGATCGAACTCGTCAACCCGCGGCTCGTGATGCTGCTCGGCGTCGTCGCGGCGAAGAAAATCCTGGGCGTCAAGAGCATCAACGAGGCGCGCGGGCGCGTCATCGAGCGTGAGGGGCGCAGGTTTCTGGTCGGCTACCACCCGGCCGTCAGGTTCTACCGCGAGGACCTGGGCGAGAAGGTGCGGGAGGATTTCGCGCTGCTCAAGCGCGAGATCAGGAAGCTGCAAAAGTGAGCGCGCCCCGAAGCGCCGCGCAAGCGTTCGCTTGCGTACAAACTCGCCCGCGTTGCTGGCACTGACGTTGCAACGTCGCTGTTAAAGAACAACGCACGCGCGCGCGAGCGAATTAGTAGCGGACGCACGATGTATGGGAAGCGCGCAACCGCAATCGCCGCGCGATTGATCGAAAGCGACTCGGACGGCTCGGACGATGGGACTGGAAACTTACCGGAAGAAGCGCGACTTCAAAAAGACTCCCGAGCCGCGCGGCAGGGTCGCGAAGCGGAACCTGCACCGCTTCGTCGTGCAGGAGCACCACGCCTCGCACCTGCACTTCGACTTCCGCCTGGAGATGGGCGGCGTCCTCAAGTCGTGGTCGGTGCGCAAAGGCCCGACGCTCGACCCGCAAGAGCGCAGGCTCGCCGTCGAGACCGAAGATCACCCGGTCGAGTACGCGAAGTTCGAGGGGCACATCCCGGCGGGCGAGTACGGCGGCGGCGAGCACATGCTCTGGGACGAGGGCAAGTACGAGCCTACGGGCGGCGCGGACGCGCTCGCGCAGTACGAGGCGGGCCGCATGAAGTTCGAGCTGAAGGGGAAGAAGCTGCGCGGGACGTTCAACCTCGTCCGCCTCGGCGGCCGCGAGGGTCAGTGGCTGCTCATCAAGAGCAGGGACGCGCACGCCGAACCGGGCTGGAAGCTGGAGCTGCGCGTGGCGGACGACGAGGCGGCGAAGCGTTGGAGGGGCGAGGCGGCGGGGCGCAGCAGCCGCCGCAAGGCGGCGTCAAAGAAGGGCGTCAGAAAGTTCAGCACGAAGCCGAAAGGCGACGCGGAGACGGTCGCGGCGAGCAAGCTCTTCAAGTCGAAAGAGCTGGGCGGCGACGTGAACGTGAAGGTCGGCGGCGCGGTCGTCCCGCTGACGAGCCTCGACCGCGTCTACTTCCCCGCGGCGAAGCTGACGAAGGGCGACCTCGTCCGCTACTACTACGAAATCTCAGACCACATCCTGCCCTACTTAAAAGACCGCCCGCTCATCATGAAGCGCTACCCGGCGGGCATCAAGGGTCAGTCCTTCCACCAGCACGACGTGAACGAGGCCCCTGATTTCGTGCGCACCGTCCCGCTCGAAGTGGAGGACGGCGGCGGGCACACGGTCGACTACGTCGTCGGCGACAGCGCGGCGACGCTGCTCTACATGGCGAACCTCGGGGCCATCGAGCGCCACCCGTGGCACTCGCGCACGCGCAACCTCGACCGGCCCGACTGGTTCGTCTTCGACCTCGATCCGGGCGAGGGCGTGAAGTTCGAGACCATCTGCGAGGTCGCCGTCACGACGCGCAAGATTCTCGAACGGCTCGGCCTCGAATCCTACCCGAAGACATCGGGCTCGCGGGGCATTCACATCTACGTGCCCACGAAGGCGGTTTACGGCTACGACGAGATCGCGGTTTTCGCCGCGCGCGTGGCGGCCCTCGTCGCGGCCGAACACCCGGAAGCGGCGACCGTCGAACGCTCGAAGAGCAAGCGGGGCAAGCGCACGATCTACGTCGATCACATGCAGAACGCGCGGGGCAAGTCGGTCGTCGCGCCCTACTCGGTGCGCCCTCGCGAGGGCGCGCCCGTCAGCGCGCCGCTCACGTGGCGCGAGGTCGAGGCGAAGCGGATCACGCCGCAGGACTTCACCGTCGAGAACGTGCTGGCGCGCGTCCGCGCCAAGGGCGATCTCTTCCGCGACGTGCTCGCGAACAAGCAGCCGCTCGGCGAGGCGACGAGGAAGTTGGAGAGTTTGACGGGCGGGCCGAAGGCGCGCGCGTCGGGCGCGTGAGGGTGTCTCAGATTAGCAGGACGAAAAAGGGGGTTGTCGACATGGCGAGTAGTAAGGCCGGTAGCAAACGGGAGTTGATCGACACGGGCACGGACAAGCGTTACGTGCGCCGCGACGACGAGGGGAAGTTCAAAGAGAGCGACGACGTTAGTCGCTCGCTCGCGCAGGACGTGAAGAAGTCCGCGAAGACGAAGGTCCCGCCGGGGCAGGGCGACCGCGGCGATCAGCGGCGCAAGAGTTGATCGCGCGCGCCGTCGTGCGCGGGCGATGTTAAAGACGAAAGGGTGAAGTAATCATGCCGAGGGGAGACAAAGACAAATACACCGACAAGCAGAAGCGGCAGGCCGAGCACATCGAGGAGGGCTACGAGAAGCGCGGCGTCTCCGAGAAAGAGGCGGAGGAGCGCGCCTGGGCGACCGTCAACGCGACGCACCACGGCGGCGAGAAGCCGGGCGGCGGGGGCTACGGCAAGTCGGAAAACCACGAGCCCGAGCGGCGCGGCGGCGGAAAGGGCGGGCGGCGCTGAGCGTGTTCGCTTGCAACCCGCACGTCGAAAGCTGACACGACCGGCGAAGACGCTCGCCGGTCGTGTCGCCGCCATTCCGAGCGCCGCGCAGCGGGCGCAGCCCGAACGAATTAGTTTAACGAATTAATTTAAGGAGTGAGGGGATGAAAGGCAGAGGCGACAGGAAGAACCAACCGCCGACCGGCGAGGGCAAGAAGCAGAGCCCCGCGCCGGGCGCGGCGAACAAACTCAACAAGCGATCCGAGGTCATGCAGTCGCAGCGCGGCCGCGCCGACCTGAACGTCGGCACGGACGCCCACGAGGCGGCGGCGACCCCGCGCCCCGCGAACGAGAACACGAACGCGAAGCGGCAGAAGGCGGGCAGGTGAAAAGCGCGCGGGAAGATACTTGAGCGATTCGTGAGGCGGGGGAATCAATTACCCCCGCCGCCGAATCCGTATTGCGCCTTGATCACTCCTGCGGGTCCTGACGGGGGAACGGTGACGACAAACATGTCGCCGTACTGTATGTCGCCGAGCGAAGCCGCACGCCCCGTCAGTCCTTCGACGATGGAAGCTACCGTGTTGGCGTGCCCGACGACCAGCGCGGTCTGGCCGCGGCGCTTCCCCAGGATGTCTACGGCGAGCCGCCGACCGTAATCGCCCGGATTCTGTAGCTCGACCGGCGCCTCCGTGACGCCGACGCCCAGCCGCTCGGCGAGAGGCTGCGCGGTGTCCCGGTTGCGCTTGAATTGCGTGGAGTAGATGGCGCTCACGCCAGCCTCATTCGCCGCGCGGACGAGCGCCTGGGCGCGTCGAGCCCCGGCTTCGGTCAGCGGGCTGTCCTCGGCGTCCGACGCCTTCTCCGCATGCCGCACGATCAGAACGACGGTCGAGCCCGTCCGGGCGCGGTCGCACGAGAGGACGCCGCACGCGATTAACAGGAGAACAGCTACGACTCTTTTCATCCTCGCCCCCGGTCATCTGGAGTCGTCCGAAAAGCTCTCGATCATCTCGCTCGCCCGCTCGACGACGGCGCGCTCGCCCTTGAAGGCGAGCATCGAAGCCGCCTCGCCGATCTCGACCCAGCGCGCCTCGTTCGCCTCGTGATCGTGATCGGACACGTCGCCCGCGGTGAAGCGCAGCAGGAAGAAGTGTACGAACTTGTGGAAGCGCACGCGCGCGCCGCGCTCGGTCGCGTAGTACCAGTATTCGATCTTTTCAATCGGCGCGACCGACTCCGCGTCGAGCCCCGTCTCCTCGCGCGCCTCGCGCAACGCCGCCGCTTCGGGCGACTCGCCCCCGCCGACGAGCCCCTTCGGCAGTTGCCAACGATTCAGAGCGCCGACCGAGATGAGCGCGACCTCGACGCGCGCGCCGCGACGCCGGAAGACGACGCCGCCCGCGGAGGTTTGAGTCTTCGTGACGATGCCGCTCAAACGCGCCCTCCGCGCCGCCGCGCCGCCCGCGCCCTCTCTCGCGACCTAACGCCTGCCGCGCTTCCAACGCTCGCTCACGTTGACGCGCTTCTCGCGCCTTTGCAGGCACGAGCCGCAGACCCAGTGTACCGAGCCGTCCGGGTCGAGCCAGCGCGTCAGGTGTCGGCTCTCGCGCTCGCAGACTTCGCACACGACCGCCGCCGCATCCCCGCCGACAGCAGCAGCCGCCGTCTTGCTCTCAGACATCATTGCTCCACCTCTTAAGCGTTCCTTCGATTGTTCGCCGAGGATTCTAACGGCAGCGGCGAATTTTTACACGGCGCGGCGGCGCGCGGCGCGGCTCGCGCGCGTCGTCGCCTCGCCGCGCGCCGTGATAAAATCCCCGGCGATAAAACAGTTTTCAGTTTCGAGTTTTCGGCTTTCAGCCCCGGCGGGAAGCCGACTGCTGGAGAACCGGGGACTGAAAACCGAAGACTGAAAACCGTCCCATAAGGACTTGCCCGTGGACTCGAACGCATTCCTCGTCGTCGCCATCATCGCGATAGTCGTGCAGAGCTTCATGCTCTTCCTCGCGCTCTTCGAGCCGGGGCTCGCCTACAAGGTCGCCACCCCGCAGCCCGCCCCGCTCGACTCCGAAGACTTCATGCGCGTGCTCGGGGCCGCGACGGACGCGCGCGTGACGCGGCGCAACCGCGTCGAGGTCTTCTCGAACGGCGAGAACTATTACCCCGCCTCGCTCGAAGCCATCCGCGCAGCCCGTGAGAGCGTCCACCTCGAAGCCTACATCTTCCAGCGTGGCAGGGTCGCGCGCGAGTACGTCGAGGCCCTGACGGAGCGCGCCCGCGCAGGCGTCGAAGTCCGCCTCGTGCTCGACGCGCTCGGCTGCCTCACCACCTGGGACAGTTACCTGAAACCGCTGACGGACGCGGGCGGGCGCGTCGCGTGGTACAACGGGCTGCGCTGGTACACGCTCGCACGCATCAACAACCGCACGCACCGCGAGATCGTCGTCGTCGACGGCCGCGTCGCCTTCACGGGCGGCGCGGGAATCGCCGACCACTGGCGCTACCCGCCGAAACAGGATCGGCCGCGCTGGCGCGACACGCTGTTCCGCGTCGAGGGCGAGGCGGTCGCGCATTTGCAGGCGACGTTCGCCGAGAACTGGCTCGAAGCGTCGGGCGAGATCCTCTCCGACCCGAAATACTTTCCGCCGTGCGACACCGCCGAAGGCGATCTGCCCTCGCTCGTCGTCAACAGCTCGCCCTCGATGGGTCGCGCGACGCGCGCGCGCATACTCTTCCAGATGCTCCTCGCCGCCTCCCGCGAGAGCATCCTCATCACGACGCCGTATTTTCTGCCCGACCGCAGCGCGCGCGCCGAGCTGGTGCGCGCGATCCGCGAGCGCGGCGTCAAGGTGCGCATCATCACGCCCGGCAAGGGCACGGATCACGCCCTGACGCGCAACGCCAGCCGCCGCCTCTACGGCGACCTGCTCGAAGCCGGCGCGCAGATCTACGAGTACCAGCCGACGATGATCCACTGCAAGACGCTCGTCATCGACGGCAAGTGGAGCGTCGTCGGCACGACCAACTTCGACAACCGCTCCTTCGGCCTGAACGACGAGGTCAACCTCGCCGCGTTTGACGAAGACTTAGCCGCGCGCATCACCGAAGACTTTCAGCGCGACCTTGCCGAAAGCCGTTCCATGACCTACGAGCAGTGGAAACGCCGCTCCGTCTTCGAGCGCGCGCACGAGTTCTTCGGCTGGCTGCTGGAGAGGCAGCAATGAAAGGCGGTCAGTTGTCCGTGGTCGGTTGTCCGTTGCACGCTTCGCGGCGTTCAGCGTTTTCGGCAAACGGCGACTCATGCCACGCAAGTGACTGACTACAGACAACTGACCACGGACGACTGACAACTGACAGCTTCTATGTTCCGCATCGTCACCTACAACGTCCACAAGTGTCAGGGGCTCGACCGGCGGGTGAGGCCGGCGCGCATCGCCTCGGTGCTGCGCGAGCTGGACGCGGACGTGATCGCGCTTCAGGAGGTGGTGTGCCACGCGAGCGCGGACAGGGCGGAGATGGATCAGGCGAAGTTCATCGCCGGGGAGTTGGGCTACGAGTACTGTCTGGGCGAGAACCGCAAGCACCGGGGCGCGGCTTACGGCAACGTCGTCCTGAGCCGCCTGCCGTGGGGCTGCGTGGAGAACCACGACATCACCTGGCGCGGGCGCGAGAGCCGCGGCGCGCTGCGCGTTGACGTGCAGCTCGACGACGGCGCGGGGCGACAAATACCGCTGCACCTCTTCAACGTCCACCTCGGAACCGCCTTCATCGAGCGCCGTCATCAGGCGCGGCAGCTCGTCGGCGAGAAAATCCTGCGCCGGCCCGACCTGGAAGGCGTGCGCGTCGTGCTCGGCGACTTCAACGAGTTCCCGCGGGGCCTGGCGACGCGCCTCCTCTCCGAAGAGCTGCGCGCCGCAGACATCCGCACGCACCTCAAGAGCGCGCGCACCTACCCGGGCGTGCTGCCCGTGGCGCACCTCGACCACATCTACTACGACCCGCCGCTCGAACTCACCCGCCTCACGCTCCACAAAACCACGACCGCGCTCGTCGCCTCCGATCACCTGCCGCTCGTCGCGGACTTCGAGCTGCGCGCGTCGTAGACCGAGACGGCGTCAGTTCGCCGCGGTGGCCGGGGCGTTGAGCGCCTGCGGCGCTTCGGCGACGGCGTAGGCCATGACGGCGAGCGTGGCGACGCAGAGCGCGAGGTCGTTCGGGTCGATCTTGTCGATGGTGTCGGCCTGCGTGTGGTGGATGTCGAAGTAGCGTTCGTTGTCCGAGTCGAGCCCCGCGCCGATGACGCCGTCGCGCATCATGGGTCCGATGTCCGCGCCGCCCCCGTTCGCGCCGATGCTCCCGGCGCGGATGACGGAGAGGAGCTTCGCCAGCTCCTCCAGATCGGCGCGCGCCTGCAAGGGGGCGTTGGCGGCCAGACCCAGGCCCCGCGGCCGGTAGATGCCCCCGTCGGATTCGACGACCAAGACGTGCCTGGCGAGTTCCCCGAGGTGCGCGTCCCGGTAGGCGTTGCCGCCGCGCGTGCCGTTCTCCTCGTTCGTCCACAACACGACGCGGACGGTGCGGCGCGGCCTCAGGTTCAGCTCTTTCAGGAGGCGCACGGCCTCCCACGCGGCGACGCAGCTCCCGCCGTCGTCGTGCGCGCCCTGCCCTACGTCCCACGAGTCGAAGTGGCCGCTCAAGAGCACGATCTCGTCGGGCTTCTCCCTGCCCTTCAGCTCCGCGACGACGTTGGCCGACTCGGCGTCGGGTAGAAACTTCGCCTGCATCTTGAGCGTCAAGGTCAGGCGGTCGCCGCGCTCCTGCATCCGCTGCAACATCTCCGCCGCCTCGATGGTGATCGCCGCGGCGGGAATCCGTGGTTGATCGGCGTCGTAGTTCATCGCGCCGGTGTGCGGCGTTTGCAGGCTGACCGGCGTGACCGAGCGCACGAGCGCGGCGACCGCCCCGTACTTCGCCGCGCGCGAAGCCCCCGCGCCGCGGTACTGCACGGTCGCGCCGTAAGAAGTGAACGGAGCGTTGTAGACGACGATCTTCCCGCGCACCTCGGCCGAGCGCGCCTCCAGCTCGTCGAAGTTGCGGACGACCAGGGCCTCGCCCGTGACGCCTTCGGGCGGAGTGCCGACGCTGTTGCCCAAACCGAGCATCGAAAGTTTTCGCGCGACCGGGCTCGTCAGCTCAAGGCTCTCCTCGCCGCGCACCCAGTGCGGCACCATCACCTTCTCGCCGCGCACGTTCTCCAGCCCGTCGCGCTTCATCTCCGAGAGCGCCCACTCGATGGCGCGCTCCAGATTCTCCGATCCGCTCAGGCGGTGGCCGATGCGGTCGGTCAGATACGACAGGCGACGCCACGCGCGGTCGGTCACGAGCGCCGCCCCGATGATGCGCGCGGCGGCGGCGCGGTAATCGTCGGCGCGGACGCGCGGCGGCGGGAGCACGACTTTCGGCGGCGCGGCGGGTCTCTGCGGCGCGGCGGGTCTCTGCGGCGCGCCCGCCTGCGGCGCGGGCTGTTGCTGCTGCTGCTGCGCCTGACGCGCGAGCGCGGGGCTGAAGACGAGCGCGAAGGCGGCGGCGAGTGACGTGAAGAGGCGCACGGCGTTGTTCTCCTCCGAAGCGGGGATCGGTGATCAGAGTCGTCTGAAATTTCGGAACGGGCGCGGCGTGAAAATGCGCGCCGGCGGCGCGCGGGGGCGGCGCGTTAAGCAGACTTCGCGGTGCGACGGCGCGCCCCGCCCTTCGTGGCCGCCTCCGGCCGGCCGCCGTCCGCCGCCGGGGCCTGCGGCTGCGCGTCGCCCCGCGCGGCGGCTTCGTCCGTGATGACGCAGAGCCCGTGCACCCTCTCGCCCGTCAGCGTGCGGACGAGCGCGGCGGCGTCCGCGTAGGAGAGGTGCGCCGCCTCGCGACCGCGCTCGCTCAGGACAGACCAGCGTTGTTCTCCCAGCTCACTCATGCAATCAGTTTTAACGCGCGGGGCCTCTATACTTTAATTTGATTCGAGTTTAGCGGAAGCCGCGCGCGAACGCCAAACCGGCGGCCGTCGCCGCCGCGCGCGGGGAGAATAAGGTTGACTTCGCCCGCGCCGTTCGGGTAGATACACGCGCGGCTCAACAGACCTCGCGCGACTTAACGCCTGCGAGAACCTTTGACGGGAGGCGAGATGCTAAAAGAATTCAGGGAGTTCATCAACCGCGGCAACGTCGTAGACCTCGCGGTCGCGGTCGTCATCGGGGCGGCGTTCGGCAAGATCGTGACGACGCTCGTCGACGCCGTGATCATGCCGCCCATCGGGATGCTGCTCGGCGGCGTCGATTTCGCGAGCCTCTTCCTGACGCTCGACAAGTCGACGGGCGTGCCCGCCTCGCTCGCCGAGGCCAAAGCGAAGGGCGTCCCCGTCGTCGCCTACGGGCAGCTCGTCAGCGACGTCATCACGTTCCTCGTCGTCGCCTTCGTCGTCTTCCTTGTAGTCAAAGCCGTCAACCGCATGAAGAGCAAGCAGGCGACCGACGAGGGGCCGACGGTCAAGGACTGCCCCTACTGCCTGACCTCCATCCCGCTCAAAGCCGCGCGCTGTTCCGCCTGCTGCTCCGATCTGCAAGCCGCTTAACGCGCCCGACTAACGAGAAAGGGATGAGGGGATGAACCGTAGAAACTTCCTGCGCGCCTCGGCCGCGAGCGCGCTCGCGCTGCCGCTCGCGCGAAACGCTGACTCCGCGCCGCGCCCTGCCGCGGCCCAGGCCCCCGCGGGCCAGCTCGTCAAGCCGAGGGCTCTGCGCGCGGGCGACACGGTGGGCGTCATCGCGCCGGGGACGGCGGTGCCCGACCCCGTACGGCTCGCCCTCGTCGAGCCGACGCTCAAATTCTTCGGGCTGCGCGCGCGCCTCGGCAAGTACGTCGCGCGGGGGTCGGGCCACGTCACGCGCACGGTCGCCGAGCGCCTCGACGATCTGCACGCGATGTTCCGCGATCCGGAGGTGAAAGCCGTCTTCTGCGTCCGCGGCGGCTACGGCTCGATGCAACTGCTCGATCAGATCGACTACGATCTCGTCCGGCGCAACCCCAAAGTGTTCATCGGCTACAGCGACATCACCGCCCTCCACCTCGCCATCAACCGCCACGCCAACTTGACGACCTTCCACGGCCCCATCGTGCTCTCGTCCTTCACCGACTACACGCAGCGCAGTTTCCGCCAGGCTCTGTTCGACACCAGACCCGCGGGCAAGCTCACGAACCCGCAGGAGTCGAACCAGCTCCGGCCCGAACACCCCCTGCGCACGATCCGCCCCGGCACGGCTTCGGGGCGTCTCGTCGGCGGCAACCTCTCGCTCGTCGCCGCGCTGATGGGCACGCCCTACGAGATCGACACGCGCGGTCGCATCCTCTTCATCGAAGACGTGGGCGAGGAGCCGTACCGCATTGATCGGATGCTCACGCAGCTCCGGCTCGCGGGCAAATTCGATCAGGCGGCAGGGATAGTCTTCGGCGAGTGCAGCGAGTGCGCGCCGAGCGACTACAAGCCCTCCTTCGCGTGGGACTCGACGCTCGGCGAGGTCGTCGATCAGATTCTCGGCTCGACCCGCGTCCCCGTCCTCTCAGGTCTCACCATCGGTCACACCGCCGATCAACTCACGCTCCCGCTCGGCGTCAACGCGACGCTCAACGCCGACGAAAAAACTTTGGAGTTGAAAGAGGCGGGCGTGAGCTGAACGCGTGAGTTCGTCGGCGCTCTCGGTCAGTTGGCCGGGTGCGCCTCCAGGCGCGATCACACGTCCGCCGCGCAGCGCAGTCCGGCGAAGGCGATGCGGAAGTGGCGGCGGAAGAAGTTGCGGAAGGAGGTTCTGAGGATTGACGAGTGTGTCGCCCAGGAGCCGCCGCGCAGGACGCGGTGATCTGCGTCGAACCACAGCTCGGAGTATTCGGGGTAGGGGAAGGCGCGGAATCCGGGGTAGCCCGTGAACTTCGAGGAAGTCCACTCCCAGACGTTGCCGGTCATGTCGAGACAGCCCGCCGCGCTCGCGCCCGCCGCAAAACTTCCGACCGGCGTCGTGCCCCAGAAGCGAAAATCAGAGTTGCACAGCGCGGCGGTCGGCTCCGCGTCGCCCCACGCGAAGAGTCGCTTGCGCCCCCGCCCGTCGTCCCACGCGGCGGCTTTCTCCCACTCGGCTTCGGTCGGCAGGCGCTTACCCGCGCTTCGCGCGTAAGCCTCCGCCTCGTACCAGGAGACGCCCGTCACGGGATGACCCGGCGGCAAAGGCGCTTCCTCGAACATCCCGCGCACGCGCCACGACGACGCGCCGCCGCCACCCGGCGACCAGTAGAGCGGGTGCTGCCAGCCCTCTTTCGCGCGCCAAGCCCACCCCTCCGCGCCCCAGAACTCGCGACGCTCGTAGCCGCCCTCGGCGACGAAGCGCGCAAACTCCTCGTTCGTCACGGGGCGGCGGTCGATCTTGAACGCCGGCACGAAGACCTCGTGCGCGGGCGACTCGTTGTCGTAGACGAAGCCGCCGGCAGCGCCCTTCCCGGACTCGCCCGCCGCGCCCATCTCGAACTCGCCCGCGGGGACTTCGATCATCGTGCCCTCCGCGCTTGCGGCCGTGGCGGGCTTGTCGTGCGTCGCGGCGGACTTTGAAGAGAGACGTGCTGTCTCTTCGTCAGCCCCGTTCGGGGTCGCGGGTCGGGCTTTCTTCGCGGGGTCGACGAGTTGGAGCAGGTAGGCGAGCGTCTCCTGGTGCTGTCGCTCGTGTTCGAGGACGAGCCGGAAGACGTAACCGTCGCGCAGAAGTGGATCGTCAGAGTCGAAGGGCGCGGTCGCTAAGTAGTCGAGCACGCGCGAGCGCACGCGCGCGAGGTAGTCTTCCATCTCGCGGCGGGCGGGCAGTTCCTTCGACTCCTCGCGCGGCGTGGCGATGGGGTCGAAGACGCGCTCGTAACGCTCGTCGGGCGCGCGCTCGCCTTTAACTTTTTGCAGAACCCAGTAAGCCTCGAAGACGCCGGCGTGCGCGAGGTGCCAGATGAGCGGGCGGAAGCCGAAGCCGGGGCTCGCGTGCAGGTCTGCCTCGCGCGGCACGAGATCGAAGAGCGCGAGCGTGTGCGCGCGGGCGGTCTCCAACTGGCGTGCGATCTCCGCGCGCGCGTCTCTGCTCTCGTCGTCCCTCATGTCCCGTCGCGTCCGCCCCGGTGTAAGAAATTTGCCGCCCCGGTGAGCGTGGATAATGAGCCGGGTTGGGCTATCATGGCAAGCATCCGACAAAGGAATTTGAGGCGCGCGCCATCCGCGGGCGGCGCGCGCGCCGTGGAGCCAAGCCGTCGGGACGTGAACGGCGGCGGCCTCAGCACTCGGACGATGCGAGCAATCACACCTCCAACCTCACAGTCGCGCCTGCGCCTCAACCGGCTCTCGGCGGGCGGCGGCGCGGCGACGAGCTTCGCCGAAGACGTTCGGCGCGGTCTCACCTCCGACCCGAAGCGGCTCCCCCCGAAATACTTTTACGACGAGCTGGGCTCGCTCCTCTTCGAGGCGATCTGCAAGCTGCCCGAATACTATCTGACCCGCGCCGAGGACGAAATCCTCTCCCGGCACGCCGACGAGATCGCGGGGCTCGCGCGCGGGGGCGCGGACGAGTCCGCCTCTCACCACGAGGAGCACCGGGCCGAGCCTGAGCCCGTCACGCTCGTCGAGTTCGGCAGCGGCAGCTCGACGAAGACGCGCCGCGTCATCGAGGCCCTGCTGCGCCGGCAGCAGAGCCTGCTTTACGTCCCCGTGGACATCTCTCACACGGCACTCGAAGCGAGCGCGCACGCGCTGCTCGACGAGTACCCGCGGCTCAGCGTCGAGGCTTACGCGGGCGACTACGACGCCGCGCTCTCGCGCCTCGGCGAAGGGCGCGCGGCACGCGGCCGCACGCTCGCGCTCTTCCTCGGCTCGAACGTCGGCAACTTCGAGGCGGCGGAGGCGCAGAACTTTTTGCGGCGCGTGCGCGGCGTGCTCTCACCGGGCGACGCGCTGCTCGTCGGCGCGGATCTGAAGAAGGACGCGGGAATCTTAGAGGCGGCTTACGACGATCCGCTCGGCGTCACCTCGGCCTTCAACCTGAACCTCCTCGCGCGCATCAACCGCGAGCTGGGCGCGGACTTCGATCTCAAAAGTTTCCGCCACGTCGCGCGCTACGAGGAGTCGGCGGGTCGCGTCGAGATGTACGTCGAGAGCGAGCGCGCGCAGACGGTGCGCGTCCCGTTACTCGCGCTCGACGTCAGCTTCGCCGCGGGCGAGCGCGTCCACACCGAGAACTCGCACAAGTATACGGCGGCGCAACTGTCAGACCTCGCGCGCGGCGCGGGCTTCGCCGTCGGGCGCGCGTGGCGCGACGCGGCGGGCCTCTTCAGCAGCAATCTCTTCATCGCCGTCGCGGAAGGCGGGCGGGCGCGATGACGACGCGCGACGAACGCGCCGAGTTGGGCGCGCGCGAAGGCGGCGGCGCGCGCCCCGGCGCGGAGACCGCGGCGCGCGCGAAAGCGGGCCGCGAAGCCTTCCCGCTGCTGACCGAAGCGGTCTCGACCGATTCCGCGCCGCTCTTCGCCGAGAACCTGCGGCGCGGCGCGAAGCCCGAAGAGGCCTGGCCGTGCGGCGTCGAGTTCGAGCAGTTCGGCTACGACGCGGGCCGCGGGATGTCGCGGCTCTCGCCGGCGCAGGTGCAGCGCGTGCTCGCGGGCTTCGCGCCGTCGTCGAACGATCTCCACTACGAGGGCGCCGCGCTCATCGAGGTTAACGCCGGCCAGATGAACCGCCTGACGGTCGAGCCGGGCGGTCAGATCGAGTTCTCCGGCGCGCCGCAGCGCCGCCTCTCCGACGTGGAGCGCGAAATCCGCCGCTACCTCGCGCGCCTCTCCGAGATCGCCGCCGGTCACAACTTCGTCTTCCTCGCCTGCGGGTTCGACCCTCTGCGCACGCTCGGCGAGCAGAACTGGTTCCCCAAGTCGCGCTACGACGTGATGCGCCCCTACCTGGCGCGGCGCGGCGCGCGCGCCTGGGACATGATGACGCGCACCTGCGCCGTGCAGACCAACCTCGACTACGGCGGCGGAGACGACCTGCGCAAAAAATTCCTCGTCGGCAACCGCCTCGCGCCCGTCGTCACCGCCATCTTCGCCAACTCGCCCTTCGAGGGCGGGCGGGCGTCCGGCTACAAGTCGACGCGCGCCGCCGCGTGGCTCGCCACCGACCCCGACCGCACGCTGCTCTCGCCGCCCGCGCTCTCGGACGACTTCACGCCCGAACGCTTCGTCGCCTACGCGCTCGAAGTCCCGATGCTCTTCGCGCAGCGCGACGGCGTCTACCTGGACGCGCCGACGGGCACGAAGTTCGGCGACTTCCTCGCGCGCGGCTGCCCCGGCGTCGAGCCGCAGTTCGGCGACTGGGCGGATCACCTGACGACCATCTTCACCGACGCGCGCCTCAAGCAGCACATCGAGTTGCGCGGCGCGGACTGCGGCTCGCTCGCCGACGCGCTCGCCCTGCAAGCCCTCTGGAAGGGGCTGCTCTACGACGCCGGCGCACTCGACGAAGCCCTCCGGCTCGCGCCCCGCCTCGACCTCGCCGCCTCGACGGGGCTGCGCGAATCGGTCGCGCGCGACGCGCTCGAAGCGCGCGTCGACGGTGTGAGCGTCAAAGACCTCGCGAAAGAGATCGTCGTGCTCGCCGCCGAAGGCTTAAGCCGCGTGTCGCCGGACGAAATTCACTACCTCGATCCCTTGCGCGCGCGCGTCGTCGAAGAGGGCGTCGCGCCGGCCGACATCCTGCTGCGCAACTTCCGCGGGGGCTGGCGCTCCTCGATGGAGCGCGTCGTCGAGCACCTCCGCATCGCATGATTTTGCTTGAGCTGTCGTGAAGGTTATTCACCGCAGAGGCGCAGGGAGCGCACTGAGGGGGCGCACAGAGAGAGAGTAAGGACACAAATTATCAACTCTCGTCTCATCACCACTCAAGTCTCTTCGTAAACTCTGCGTCCCCGCCGCCTCTGCGGCGAACTCTTCCGCGTGAGAATATTTTGAGCGCGACCAACCCGGCCGAGCCCGTCGTCGAATTCCGCCGCGTCAGCTACACGCCGCGCGGCGCGCTCTCCGCCGTCATCTCCGCGCTCGATCTGAAAATCTTCCGCGGCGAGACGTTGGTATTGCTCGGCGAGTCGGGCTGCGGCAAGACGACGACGCTCAGGCTCATCAACCGGCTGATCGATCCGAGCGCGGGCGAGGTTCTCGTCGAGGGCCGCCCGACGACCGCGTGGGACGCGATCCGGCTGCGACGCCGCACGGGCTACGTGATCCAGGAGGCGGGTCTCTTCCCGCACTTCACGGTCGCGCGCAACGTCGGGCTCGTCCCCGCGCTCGAAGGCTGGGAGGCGACGCGCGCCGCCGCGCGCGTCGCCGAACTGCTCCGGCTCGTCGGGCTCTCGCCGGAGAGCTTTTCCGCGCGCTTCCCGGCGGAGCTGTCGGGCGGCCAGCGCCAGAGAGTCGGCGTCGCGCGCGCGCTCGCCGCAGACCCGCCGCTGCTGCTCCTGGACGAGCCCTTCGGCGCGCTCGACCCGCTGACGCGCGCGGGACTCCAGCGCGAGTTCGCGGCGCTCAGCCGCCGCCTCGGCAAGACCACGGTCTTCGTCACGCACGACGTGCGCGAGGCGCTGATGCTCGCGACGCGCGTCGCGCTCATGCGCGCCGGGCGGATCGTTCTGCTCGCCACGCCCGAAGAGTTCATGCGCACGGACGAGCCGCACGCGCGCGCCTACCTCGACACGCTGCGGCTCGACCCGCGACCCGACGCGGACGACGAGATAAGCGGCGAACTAAGAGCGTCCGGCAAAACTCAATGACGCGCGTGGTGATGTAGGGGCGGGGCTCGTCCCTGCCCGCTCGGTCGCGTAAGAAGAAGGC
>DATLMC010000156.1:0-17809 GCA_035537435.1 Pyrinomonadaceae bacterium
CGTCCCTGCCCGCGTGGCGCTAACGGAAGACGGGCAGGGACGAGCCCTGCCCCTACAGTTAGAAATTACGGTCTTGCTGGTGGCCGGAAGCATTGACGGCGCGGGCGCTGGCCGACTCCGCTAATAGCGATTGACTTCCCAGGACGCGTGATGTGAAAAAGCCGCTTCCGGTTCGGGAGCGGCTTTCGTTTTCGTGTCGGGGCGTGAAGCGCCGTGCGCGGCGCGAGTCAGGGGTTGGCGGCGACCACCTCACCCGTCTCGTCGGCGCTCGCCGTCGTTTCTTCGCCGTCGCCTTCGAGCTGGCGCTGGCGGTGGACGGCGCCGTCGGAGTCGAAGATGTAGGCGGAGGGGCTCTCCTTCATGATGATGTCCTGGAGGCGCATCAGGCCGTAGAGGAGGGCTTCGGGGCGCGGCGGGCAGCCCGGGATGTACACGTCCACGGGGATCACGCGGTCGACGCCCTGCATCGTCGAGTAGGAGTCGAATGGCCCGCCCGTCGAGGCGCACGCGCCCATCGCGATGGCCCACTTCGGCTCCGGCATCTGGTCGAAGACGCGGCGCACGACCGGCCCCATCTTCAGCGTCACCGTGCCCGCGACGATGATCAGATCGCTCTGGCGGGGCGAGGGGCGGAACACGCCCGCGCCGAAGCGGTCGATGTCGAAGCGGCTCGACCCCGTCGCGATCATCTCGATGGCGCAGCAGGCGAGCCCGAACGTCATGGGCCACAGCGCGGACTTGCGCGCCCAGTTGACGCCGAACTTGACGGGCGCAACGTCCAGCAGCGGCGCGGCGAGGTTGCGCCGCACCGAGTTGATGATCGAATCGACCGTCGTCAGGACGATGCCTTCGGGGTGCTCAGCCATATCGATTGCGGAATGCGGATTTCGGATTGCGGATTAATGCGGATAAAAGATCCGGTTACGAATTGAGAAACTGTTTTCTTCTTCAATCCGCAATCCGAAATCCGAAATCCGCAATTGGCTCATGCCCATTCTAATGCGCCCTTGCGCCACGCGTAATAATAGCCGACGACGAGGATGCCGATGAAGATGAGCATCTCGGCGAGGGCGAATTTGGTGAAGGAGAAGTCGTCGCCCATGTAGATGACGGCCCACGGCAGCAGGAAGATCGTCTCCACGTCGAAGACGAGGAAGAGCATGGCGACGATGTAGTAGCGCACGGTGAAGCGGTCGTGCGCCTCCGTCACGGGATCGATGCCGCACTCGTAGGGACGCATCTTCGCCGCGCCGTACTTGTACGGGCGCAGGAACTTCCCCAGCACGATGGGCAGCACGGGGAAGACGACCGCGAAGACGAAGAAGATCATCACCGGCGTGTAGCCCGCGACGGGGCTGCCGGGCGTGCGCACGGTCGCGTCGGCCGCGCCGGCGGCCGTCGCCGCCTGTAGCAGGAGCAGGTTCAGCATGAGCTTCGTTCTTCGAACGGGAGACTTGCGCGGAGGTCTTACGAGCAAGCGAACTATAGACGCGCGCGTCAAAAAAAGTCAAAAGTTAAATTCCGGAGCCCGACGCGTCGCCGACGCCGACGACTCTCCGCTTCCCGCCCGGCTCCGCCCCGGCCCCCTAGCCCCCCTTCGCCTCTTCGTGCGCGCCGCCCGCGAGCAAGGTGACGGCGTGCGCGAGGACGGGTCGGATGACCTCGAAGCACTCGCGCACCGCCCGCGGCGAGCCGGGCAGGTTGACGACGAGCGCGCCCGCGCGCGTCCCGCAGACTCCGCGCGAGAGCATCGCGGTCGGGGTCTGCTTCAGCGTCTCGGCGCGCATCGCCTCGCTGAACCCCGGCGCTTCCCTGTCGATGACGGCGCGCGTCGCCTCCGGCGTGTTGTCGCGCGGCGCGAAGCCCGTCCCGCCCGTCGTCACGACGAGGTTCACGTCCGCGCGCTCGGCGCACTCGCGAATCTTCTCGCGCAGCGGTTCGAGATCGTCCGAGAGGAGGAAGCGCGCCACCACCTCCGCGCCCGCACCCTCCAACAGCTCCGCGGCGACCGCGCCCGACTCGTCCGCGCGCTCGCCCCGCGAGCAGGCGTCGCTCGCCGTGATGACGACCGCGCGAATCTTCTCAGCCACGAACGCCTCCGGGAAAAGCCGTCCGTTGTCCGTCGTCCGTGGTCAGTCGCTCGCTCAGTCTTTAGCGCACTTCGTCGACACCACGGGCGACGGACAACTGACCACTGACAACGGACAAACGACCACTCAACGCTTCATCCTCAGATGCTCCTTCAGGATGCACCTGTCCATCACGACGAGCAGCCCGGCTTCGTGTGCGCGCCGCGCCGCCGCCGCGTCGACGACGCCCTCCTGCAACCAGACCGCCTTCGCGCCGACGCGGATCGCCTCGTCGACGACCGCGCCCGCTTCTGCCGAGCGGCGGAAGATGTCGACGAGGTCGATCTTTTCGGGCACGTCCGAGAGCGTCGGGTAGGCGCGCTCGCCCAGCACCTCCCGCTCGTTCGGGTTGACGGGGATGATGCGGTAGCCGTTGCGCTGCATGAAGTCCGAGACGTTGTTGGAGGGGCGCATCGGGTTCGACGACAGACCGACGACCGCGATGGTCTTACACTCGTCGAGGATCCGCCTGATCGCCTGCGAGGAATTGATGTCCACGTTCGACTCCGGTAATCGTAGGGGCAGGGCTCGTCCCCGCCCGGAATGAGCGCGTGAGCGCGAACGGCGGGCGGGCGCCCGCCCGCGGGCCGGGGCGAGCCCTGCCCCGACCAATCTAACTCGCGGTCGAAGCCGCGACCGCGTGCAGCTCCTGGAGCGAGACGGGCTTCGGCCTCGTGTTGCCGTCCACGCCGCACGCGCCGATGCTGTCGACGAGCGCGTGCGCGCCCGTCATCGTCGTCACGCACGGCACGTCGTGTTGCAGCGCGGCGCGGCGGATCGCCTGCTCGTCGAAGTGCGAGGCGCGGCCGAGCGGCGTGTTGATGACGAGCGCGACCTCGTCCTGCTTGATCGCGTCGACGATGTTCGGCCGCCCCTCGTTGACCTTGAAGACCGCCTCGACTTCGAGCCCCACCTCGCGCAGCCGCGCCGCCGTCCCGTAAGTCGCCATCAACTTGAAGCCGAGGCGGGCGAGGCGGCGCGCGAGTAGAACCGCCTGCCCCTTGTCCGAGTCGTTGACGCTGACGAACGCCGTGCCGCGGCAGGGGAGCTGGAGTCCCGCGCCCATCATCGCCTTCGCGTAAGCCTCGCCGAACGTCTCGCCGATGCCCATCACCTCGCCGGTCGAGTGCATCTCGGGTCCGAGGATCGGATCGACGCCGGGGAACTTGACGAACGGGAAGACCGGCGACTTGATGAAGAACCGGTTGACCGTCAGCTCGGCGGGCAGGTTGAACTCCGCCAGCTTCTTGGCCCCCGCCATCACGAGCGCGGCGACGCGCGCCAGCGGCACGCCCGTCGCCTTCGAGACGAACGGCACGGTGCGCGACGCGCGCGGGTTCACTTCGAGGACGTACACGCGGTCGTCCTTGATCGCGAACTGGATGTTGATGAGGCCGCGCACCTTGAGCGCGCGGGCGAGGACGCGCGTGTAGTGGCGCATCGTCTCCAGGTGCTCTTCGGCGACGCGCACGGGCGGCAGCACGCACGAGGAGTCGCCCGAATGAATCCCCGCCTCCTCGATGTGCTCCTGGATGGCCGCGATGACCACGGTCGTCTCGTCGGAGAGCGCGTCCACGTCGAACTCGGCCGCGCGCTCCAGGAACTTGTCGATCAGGACGGGCTTTTCGGGCGAAGCCTCGACGGCCGTCCGCATGTACTCGTCCAGACTCTTCTCGTCGTAGACGATAGCCATCGCGCGACCGCCGAGCACGAAAGAGGGGCGCACCATCACCGGGTAGCCGATGCGCGTCGCGACTTCGCGCGCCTCCTCCGGCGAGATCGCCGTGCCGTTCTCCGGCTGCGGGACGGCCAGCTCGCGCATGAGCGCGCCGAAGCGTTTGCGATCTTCGGCGAGATCAATCGAGTCGGGCGAGGTGCCGATGATCGGCGCTCCCGCTTCCGAGAGCTGCGTCGCGAGGTTCAGCGGGGTCTGCCCGCCGAACTGGACGATGATGCCTTCGGGCCTCTCCACGTCCACGATGTTCATCACGTCCTCGAACGTCAGGGGCTCGAAGTAGAGGCGGTCGCTCGTGTCGTAGTCGGTCGAGACGGTTTCCGGGTTGCAGTTGACCATGATGGTCTCGAAGCCCGCGTCGCGGAGCGCGAAAGAGGCGTGGCAGCAGCAGTAGTCGAACTCGATGCCCTGCCCGATGCGGTTCGGGCCGGAGCCGAGGATCATGATCTTGCGCGCGCCCGTCGGCGCGCTCTCGTCCTCCTCCTCGTAGGTCGAATAGAGGTAGGGCGTGAACGACTCGAACTCCGCGCCGCAGGTGTCCACGCGCTTGTAGACGGGGACGATGCCGAGTTCTTTCCGGCGCGCGCGCACTTCGCCCTCGGAGCGCGCCGTGAGGTAGGCGACGCGGCGGTCGGACAGGCCGACCTCCTTCGCCTCGCGCAAGTCCTCCGGCGCGATCTCTTCGAGCCTCTTGCCCTCGATGCGCTCCTGCACGCGCATCACGTCCCGGAGCTGTTCGAGGAACCACGGGTCGATCTTCGAGAGCCGGTAGATCTCTTCAATCGCCACGCCCTGCTGCAAGGCGTAGGTGATGTAGGAGAACCGCCGCGAGTTCGGGCGCGCGAGCTTGCGCTGCAGCTCGTCGGCCGGCACGCCGGCGAGCCGCAGGGGGCTCACGGCTTCGAGCGAGCGCAGGCCCTTGAACAGCGCCTCCTTGAACGTGCGCCCGATTGCCATCACCTCGCCGACCGACTTCATCTGCGTCCCCAGCACGTCCTCGGCCTCGCGGAACTTCTCGAAGTTCCACTTCGGAATCTTCGCCACCACGTAATCGATCGTCGGCTCGAAAGAGGCGGGCGTCTTCTTGGTGATGTCGTTCGGAATCTCGTCGAGCGTGTAGCCGACCGCCAGCTTCGCCGCGATCTTCGCGATGGGGAAGCCCGTCGCCTTCGACGCCAGGGCCGACGAGCGCGAGACGCGCGGGTTCATCTCGATGACGCGCACCGCGCCGTCCGCCGGGTTGACGGCGAACTGGATGTTCGAGCCGCCCGTCTCGACGCCGACCTTGCGAATGACCTTGATCGCGATGTCGCGCAGGTTCTGGTACTCGACATCGGTCAGCGTCTGCGCGGGCGCGACCGTGATCGAGTCGCCGGTGTGGACGCCCATCGGGTCGAAGTTCTCGATCGAGCAGATGATGACGACGTTGTCGTGCAGATCGCGCATCACCTCCAGCTCGAACTCCTTCCAGCCGAGGATCGACTCCTCGATCAGGACCTGCTGGATGGGCGAGGCGGCCAACCCCGCGCGCACGATCTCCTCGAACTCCTCCGGGTTGAACGCCGTCCCGCCGCCCGTCCCGCCGAGCGTGAAGGAGGGGCGCATGATGGCCGGGTAGCCCGTCTCCTCGACGAGCGACTCGGCTTCCGCCCACGAGTGCGCGAACCCGCCGCGCGGCATCACCAGGCCGATCTCCTCCATCGCGCGCTTGAACAGCTCGCGATCCTCTGCGACGCGGATCGCCTCGCGCTTCGCCCCGATCATCTCGACCTTGAACTCCGCGAGCACGCCCGCGTCGTCCAGGGCGAGCGCGAGGTTCAAGGCCGTCTGCCCGCCGACGGTCGGCAGCAGCGCCTGCGGCCGCTCGCGCTCGATGATGGCGGCGACCGAGGCGACCGTGAGCGGCTCGATGTAGGTGCGGTCGGCGATCTCCGGGTCGGTCATGATCGTCGCCGGGTTCGAGTTGACGAGCACGACCTCGTAGCCTTCCGCCCTGAGGGCCTTGCAGGCCTGCGTCCCCGAATAGTCGAACTCGCACGCCTGCCCGATGACGATGGGGCCGGAGCCGATGATCAGAATTTTCCTGATGTCTGTGCGCTTGGGCATGGGCGGGAGGGATTATACACAAGCGCGCGAGAGGCACGAACTCAACAGACGCGGCGATGCTCTCCGGTATTGACAGAACGCGCACGCCCGACGTAAACGAAGGTGCTTGAAAGTTAGCCTCCCGCTACTCAGAGCTTCTAATGAACCCGACAACACCGCGGATAACCGTAGGGGCAGGGCTCGTCCCTGCCCGCTCTGTCTCGTAAGGACACGGGCAGGGACAAGCCCTGCCCCTACAAAATCATTACCGCGCCGAGTTTCGTCAGGCACACTTGAAACGAATAGCTAAAGCTCCCATGTCAACCTCCTCACCCACGCAAATTCATGCGCCGAGTGAGGCTCACAGTCTACGCGTCGCACCCGCGCGTAACCAGTCGTGTCCTAATCTGAAATGATTAACCCAGTAAATGCTGACTTCTATTTTCCAGCCGGGGCACGACTCCCGCGGCGGCGCGCACGAGCCTACGCGTACTGCCCCGCCGCGTGGCCGGAGGCCCAGGCCCACTGGAAGTTGTAGCCGCCGAGGTGGCCGGTCACGTCGACGACCTCGCCGATGAAGTAGAGTCCGGGCGCGCGGCGCGACTCCATCGTCTTGGACGACAACTCGTCTGTGTCCACCCCGCCCGCCGTGACCTCCGCCTTCGCGTAGCCTTCCGTGCCCGCGGGCCTGAGCGCCCAGCGTTCCAGTCGGTCGGCGACGGCGGCCAGTTCCGCCTCGCTGAACTGTTTCAGGGGTCGCGTGGGCGCGGAGAGTTCGCACCACGCGTGCGCGAAGCGGCGGGGCAGGCGGCGCGCGAGCAGGTTCGCGAGTTCGGCGTCGGCACGCCGCGCTTCAGTCAACAGGTCGAGCGCGTCGAGGCCGGGCGCCAGGTTCAAGGTCACGTCGTCGCCCGGCCGCCAGTAGGAGGAGATTTGCAGGACGGCCGGGCCGCTCAAGCCGCGGTGCGTCAGCAGCACGTCCTCGCGAAACTCCGCGCCGTTGCAGCTCACGGCCGCCTCGAATGAGACGCCGCTCAGCGCAACCAGCCGCTTGAGCGTTTCGGGGGCGAGGACGAGAGGGACGAGCGCGGGGCGCGGCGGGATGATCTTCAGATCGAACTGGCGTGCGACGCGGTAGCCGAAATCCGTGCTGCCGAGCGCGGGGACGGAGAGCCCGCCCGTCGCGATGACGATTGATTCGGCGTCGAACGCGCCCCTGCTCGTCTCGACCGCGAAGCGCGCGGCGCGCGTGACGGCGCGCACGCGGCACCCGGTCACGACGGAGACGCCCGCGCCCGCGCACTCCGCGACGAGCATGTCGATGATCTGTTGCGCGCTGCCCCGGCAGAACAGTTGGCCGAGCTTCTTCTCGTAGTAGTCGATGCCGTGGCTCTCGACGAGCGCGACGAAATCGGCGGGGGTGTAGCGCGCGAGCGCGGACTTGCAGAAGTGCGGGTTGGCGGAGATGTAGTTGGCGGGCGAGGCGTCGGTGTTCGTGAAGTTGCAGCGCCCGCCGCCGGAAATCCTGATCTTCTTGCCGACGCTCTGGTTGTGCTCCAGCAGAACGACGCCGCGCCCGCGCCGCGCCGCCGTGACGGCGCAGAAGAGCCCCGCCGCGCCGCCCCCGATCACTACCACGTCAACCCGCACACGACTCCCAACTACGCCCAAGAGCCCGGCGCGTTACCCGCGCCCTCCGACGCCGTGAGCGTCCGCGTGAGCCACGCCGCAACGTCGCGCAGGCTCTCCTGCGAGACCTCGTGCGCCATCGGGTATTCGCGGTAGGTGAGGGCCACGGGCAGTTCGGAGAGGGCGTCGCGGATGGCGCGCCCGTTCTCGATAGTCAGGACCTGATCGAACGTGCCGTGCGTCACGAGTACGGGCAGGCCCGCGAGTGCGCTCGCGTCGCGCAGGTCTGCCAGCAGCTCCGTCGGGAGTCGCCCGCTCATGGCGACGACGCCCGCCACCATCCCCGGCTGCGACAGCATCAGGCTCAAACTCATCATCGCGCCCTGACTGAAGCCCATCAAATAGACGCGGCGCGGATCGGCCGAGTAGGCGTCGACCAACTCGCCGACGAAGACGGCGAGCTGCCGGAGGCTCGCGCGCGCTTGCGCCACGTCGGCCACGAGACCGGCGGGCGTGTACTCGATGTTGAACCAGCCGAAAGCGCCGGACGCGATCACGACGGGGGCGCGCGCGCTGGCGACGAGGAATCGCCCGTCGAGATACGGCGCGAGGCTGAACAGGTCAGCCTCGTTACTGCCGATGCCGTGCAACAGCACGAGCAGTGGCGGCGGCTCTCCCGCCGTCCGCGCCGAAGGTTCGCGCACGAGATGCGTTAACGAAAGGTCTTTTGCCATCTGGACACCGTCACCGGCCGCGCCCGTCGTCGCCGAGACAACCCTTGCCCGACGAAGTATGAAAGCAAGTCTAACAGAGAGCCGATCCGACCGGCACGTCGCGGACGGCGATGACGTGTGTGTGCTCGCCCGCAGAAAACGGTAAGGCCGACACGCGCTTGCGTGTCGGCCTTACCGTGAATGGCTGCGGCCGCGCGGCGGTCGAGCCGTGCGCCGCAGCTATTGCGGTTGGGAGAGCCCGGCCTTCTTGCAAGGAGGCCGGGCTCCGCGCCCGTGGTTATTTGACGGAGACATCGTCCACGCGGAAGCTCGTGGGCAGTGTCACGTCGGTGGTGGAGCGGAACTGGATCCGCACGGTCTGCCCGGCGAAGCCGCCGAGGTTGAACGCGCCGCGCTGCACGTAGACGCCCGACGTGCCGCTGTTCTGGTTGCTGAACGTGGCGAGCGTCGCCAGCAGCGTCCCCGAAGTGTTGCGCACCTCGACGAAGAGCCGGTCGAAGACGGACGCGCCCGCCGCCTCGCTCGTGGTGATGTTGAGCCAGAAGGTGAGGTTGGGCGACGTGCCCGCCGGGATCGTCACCTGCTGGAAGAGCGTGCCCGTGCCGCTGTTCGCCGCGCCGAGGATCATGTACTGCGTGCCGGTGTGCGGGAACGCGCCGGCGCTCAGCGTGACCTGCCCCGTCGCCGTCCACGGCGGCGTGCCCGACTCGAACCCGCCGTTCGTGATCAGCTCCGAGCCGGTGGGCGCAGTGCCCGCCTGCGTCACGGTGAAGGTCTGACCGGCGATGGTCAGCGTGCCCGTGCGCGAAGTGGTCGCGGTGTTGGCGGCGACGGAGTAAGTGACCGTGCCGCTGCCCGTCCCGCTCGCGCCGCCCGTGATGGTGATAAACGCGGCGTTGCTCACGGCCGACCAAGTGCACCCGGCGGTGGCCGTGACGCCGACGCTGCCCGTGCCGCCGCCGGCCGGCTGGCTGGCGCTCGTCGGGCTGATCGAGAAGCTGCAAGTGCCGCCGCCGCAATCCGTCGGGACGTTCGTCGCGGCGGTGTGCGTCGTGCCGTCGTTGCCGACCGCGGAGACGCCCATGCCGTGGCGCGCGAAGACCGCCCAGATGGCGCAGCGGTTCGCGCCCGCGTTCAGGTTCTGATCCGCCTGGATGATGCCGTCGCGCGCGTTCAAAAAGGACGGGCGCGTGGGCGTGAACTTCATCCCGTTCAAGACGAGCCTGTCGGTGACGGTAGCGCCCAACTGCGTGCGCAAGTCCCAGAGCGCCGCCGCCCAGACCTCGCCGTCGTTGTGGACTTCGCAACTGGGTACGCAAACGTCGGCGTAGGAGTCGTGGACGGTGTTGGAGGGAACGGTGTAGGCCGCGCGGCGCACTCCGCGCGTCGCGTTCTGCGTGACGTACTCGCCCATCACGCCGTCGTTGTTGAGGGTGGTCGCCCAGTAGTCAGACCAGCCCTCGCCCATCGCGCCGGACTGCGTGCCGCTCAAGGCGGTGCTGCCGTTGCCGATGATGCGGTTCGAGATGCCGTGCCCGTACTCGTGGAAGACCACGTCCGAGTCGACCGAGCTGTCGCGGTCGGGGTTCGGGCCGGTGAAGAGGAACTGCTGCATGCGCGGCCGCTGGCCGTCGGGCGGCGTGGCGAAGTTCGCGTTGTTCGTGCCCGATCCGTCCTGCGCCTCGGCGCGCACCGAGTCGTTGCCCGTGCCGCCGCGCGCGAAGTTGTCGGTCTGGAAGTTGCGCGCCGTCTCGGTGAAGCCCAGCCCGTACGAGAAGTCGTGCATGATGTTGTTGTAGTAGAAGAGGTTCGTCACGACCGCCGCCTGCTGCGTGCGCGGATCGACGGCGGTCGAGAACGGGAAGGTGAAATTCTGCGTCGGCGAAGTGGCGTGGCCGTTCGAGAGGTTCGTGCCGTTGTTGGCGTCGGGCGCGTTGTCGGCGTTCGTGTCGAGGTAGGCTTCGACGTTGTTGCCCGTCGTCACGGTCGAAGTCCCCATCCAGCCGGCGGCGGTGTTGATGGTCGTGTCGCCGACGAAGGAGACGAGGGCGCGGGGCGCGGCGTCCGGGTCTTCGGTGTAGACCGTGCCCTGCGCCTCAAAGACGTAAAGGTTGTGGCGGTAGAGCAGCTCGCCGCTGCGCGCGTCGACCAGCATCTCGTACCACTCGTTGGAATCAACGTCGGCGTAGACGTGCCACGCCAGGCGCGCCGCGTCGCCCACGCGCACGACGTTCAACTCGGAGAGGACTTCTTCGAGTTCGGGGCTCAGAGGGTTCGCGAACGTCGACTGGCCGCCTTTGACGGCGCGCCCCTTCGTCTCCGCGAACGAAGGCGTCACGGTTCGCCCGGCGTACTCGAAGGCCCTGGCGATGCCCTGCGACTCCGAGAGGGCGGGCGTGGTTTTCATCCTCTGCTGCGGGACGAGGAAGCCTTCGCGCACGGAGAGGACTTCGCCGTTGCCGTTGACCGCGACCTTCACCTCGCCCTCGAAGACCTTGATCCCGTTCACCGTCTGCGAGTAGCTGAGAAAGGTCGTGCCCGCGTCGTTGTCTTCGTTGTTCAGCGCGAAGCCGTCGACGCCGCCCTCGGAGAGCGCGAGCATCGGGGCGTGCCGCTTCAGGAAGCCGCGCGCGACATCGTCGGGCGCGCCCGCCTCCGGCTCGGAGAGCGGCGCGCCGTCGATGAAGAGATTCTTCAACGCGCCGGCTTCGTTGATCTGCGCCCGCAGGTTCCGCGCCTTCTCGGGCGCGAGGCCCGCGCGGAACTGATCGACGGCCGACGCGCGCACGCGCAGGGTCGCGACTTGCGCGGCAGCCTGCTTGCCCGCGTCCGCGTTGAGATCGTAGTCGGCGAACTCGCTCCGGCCGGCGAGTCGGATGTCGTAATCGGGCAGCGTCGCGGGCGGTGAGGCGGGGGCGGCGGCGGCGGCGAAAGCGCCCGCCCGGCTCGGCGTCGGCTTGGCCGCCTGTGACTTCGTGAGGGGAGTGATCGCGCCGGCCGTCAAGGCGACGGCCAGCAACCCTGTGAGCAAACTCTTACGCATTATATTCTTCTCTCCATTCGGTTCCGGTTGAGGTAAAACTGAGGAGGAGTCCGAAGACCCCCAGAGTGATTGCGGGGATGTGTAAGACGGAGCCCGGCGCAGCAGGCGAGCCCCGCAGGAGTTATCAGTTAATCGGTGGACTTCGCGGGGGGGCGAGCCCGGTTATGAGCAGCGGTGTCGAGCGCGCGCCCTTCACGCCCGCGTCGGGGCGTTTGAGGAGTGGGCGTTAGCTCTGTTGCCCGTCGAAGCGGCGGCGGTAGTCGTCGCCGTCGACGTGGACGGTCTTGCACATCTCGAAGAGCCGGGAGCGCAGCCGCACGCCCACCCGGTCTTCTAAAGTCTCGTCGCCCGGCTGGCGGCGCGCGTCCAGGTAGTTGGTCGTGAAGATGGTCAGCTTCCGGTCGTTGTAGCGCGTCCCGATGATCTGCTGCATCGTGTCTCTCACCCAGTCGGTCGGCTTCGACGCCCCCAACTCGTCCAGGACCATCACCTCCGCCTGGTAGACGGGCGAGAGCACCTTCAGCTCGGAGGTCTGCGAGACCGGGTTGTAGGAGTCCTGGATCTCCTTGAGGAGCGCGCCGAATTCGTAGAACAGGCACGGCACGCCCTGCTCGATGAGGCCGCGCAGGATGGAGACGGCGAGGTGCGTCTTGCCGACGCCGACGGGTCCCATGAAGATCAGGCCCTGCTCGACCTTGCCCGCGAGGAAGCCGTCGAGAATCTTCGACGACTCCTGGACGGCGCGCCACTGGCTCTTGCTCGTCTTCAGATAATTTTGCAGCGTGCAGTGGGAGTAGCGGCGCGGGATGCGCGCGGCCTCTATGAGCTTCGCCTGCGTGCTCTGCTCGCGGCAGCGGCAGCGGCGCGCCCCCTTCCCGGCGATCACTTCCAACCCCGTGCCGTAGCAGTGCGGGCACGCCGCGGGCGCTTCCTGCCCCTTCGAGGCGACCGAGGGCGCCACGCGGTCGAACGGCAGAGCCGGCGTCTCCGCGTCTGCGAGCGGCACGGCGCGGAGCTGGCTCTTCTTGGCGTTGTCGGACGACATCCGTGAACTAAATCTTAACGCGTGGGCTGCGACTGTTGTTGAAGAGAAGGTCTGCCGGCAAGAATCTTTTACGACACCGCGCCCGCCGTAAAAATCCATTCATTCCGTCCCCGACGAGCGCGCGGATTATAGCATCGGGTCGGCGTAACGCAAGGCGTCTTTTTGACCAGAGGGTTATCCACAGTGTGGATAACTTTTCGCCGCGATCAGATGAAGCGGAAAAGCCCTTCGAGGATTAAGAGCAGGGCGGCGAGGCCCGCGACGGTGAGGACAACGATGTGAGGCCAGCGCAGCACGTAGCGGCGACAGGCCCGGCATTTCAGCCCGAGTCCGCGGAGCGGCCGGGCGCAATAAGGGCAGCGAGCAGGCATCAGTATGTGTGTCTGGGAATAACGTCACGAGGATGCCACGGGTCGCACCTCTTTATCAAGAACCGTCGATCGGATTCTCCGTTCGAGCGAGCGCCGCGCCGTGTGCTATATTCTCCGGGCTCAAGCATCAACACGCGGCGCGGGGAGAGGGGGCCGGCATCCGCCCGCTACTTCGGCGCACGTCGAGCGCGCCGCCTCGCAACATGGGTATCTGGCAGTCACTTCTAGTCAAGCTCGGGCTCAGCAACGGCGCAGACCGCGAGCCGCTGCGCGTCTTCCTCCTCGACGACGACGTGCTGCGCCACGATTGGTTCGCGAGCCGCTTCTCGCGCGACCGACTCGACGCCGCCTTCGATCCGGCCGAGGCCGTCGAGCTGCTCTCGTCGAACACTTACGACGCCATCTTCCTCGATCACGATCTGCTCCCCGAACACTACCACTCGGAGGAATACGACGACGAGCGCACCGGCTACGCCGTCGCCGCGTGGCTCGCCGGGCGACCCGGCTCCCAGGCGGGGGCGACCGTCATCGTCCACACCCGCAACGCCGACGGCGCGCTCCGCATGGTCGAGTTGATGCGAGGCGCGGGTCTACAGGTCGAGCACGTCCCCTTCCCCTACCTCTCGCCGAAGATCAAAAACTACTGGGGCAGATGAAGAGCGGGGGGTCGGGGGCCTGGGGTCGGGGGATGGGGTGAAGTCACGAGAGCCCTCGTCTCGCGCGCCGAAGCAACTTCAGACAATCAGGGATAATGAGATGAGAATCATCACTCGCGCGCTGCTGTCGGTCGCCGCGCTCCTGTCGCTCTCGGGGCCGGGCTTCGCCCCTTCGTCGGCGCAGCAGCCGACTCCCCCGCCGCCGCAGCAGCAGTTGGACGAGGCGAACCGCCTGCTCAAGCGCCCCGACGTTGTCGCCGCCTTCGCGCACGTCGATAAATCCAAAGACGCGATCCTGAAAGAGTGGGCGGCCATCACGGAGGTCAACGCGCCTTCGGGCAAGGAGCAGGAGCGCGCCCTCTTCCTCGAAAAGATCCTGCGCGGGCTGAAGCTCGATAAAGTTTACTTCGACAAGACCGGCAACCTCGTCGCCGTGCGCAAGGGCACGGCGGGCTCTCCGCGCGTCGTCTTCGACGCGCACATGGACACGGTCTTTCAGGAGGGCCTGAAGATCAAGGCGACGATCCGGGACGGCCGGATCTACGCGCCCGGCGTCGGCGACGACACGCGCAACATCGAGGCGCTGCTCGCCATGATCCGCGCGCTCGACGCGGCCGGCGTCCGCACGAAAGGCGACCTCACGTTCGTCTTCACGGTCGACGAGGAGCGGGGCTTGACCGGCGCGGAGGAGTACGTCAAAGAGAACAAGTCGCAGATCGATCAGTACATCGCCCTGGACGGCGGCTACGAGGGCTTCACCTACGGGGGCATCGGCATCAACTGGTATCGCTTCCACTTCATCGGGCCGGGCGGGCACACGCGCTCGCGCACGCCGCCCTACTCGGCGGCGCTGCCCCTGGCGCGCGCCATCTCGCGCATCTACGAACTGGAAGTGCCGCGCACGCCCCCGTCGAATCTGAACATCGGGATGCTCGGCGGCTCGGAGGTCGTCAACGCGAAGGCGTCGGACGCGTGGTTCACGGTCGATCTCAGATCGACGAGCAACGACGTGATCGCCGATCTGGAGAAGAAGATCAAACTGATCGTCGAAGACGAGGCGAAGAAAGTCGGGATGACGGTCAAGACCGACGTCATCTCCGCGTCGCCCTCGGCGCAGATTCCCGGGCACCGCGAGTCGCCGCTCGTGAAGATGGCGGAAGCCGTCCACCTCGCGATGGGGTTTAAGAACCCGCCCATCGGCGTGACGGGCTCGAACAATTCGAGCGCGGCGCTGCTCGCGGGCGTCTCCTCGATCTCGACCGGCGCGGGACCCTGCGAGGACTCGCACGCGCTCACCGAGAACTGCGAGATCGAGCCGCTCTACAACGGCATCAAGAAACTGATCCTCCTCGGCGTCGCGCTCGCGCAGCCCGCCGACTGAAGCGTCGTGCGTCGCGTTGAGCCAAAAGCGTCGGACGAGAACTCCGACGTTGATCAGCCTTGTAGGGGCAGGGCTCGCCCCTGCCCGCGTCTTACGTCACCGCGCAGACGGGCGGTGACGAGCCCTGCCCCTACTGTCTCGTCAGACGCTCTCAATAATTCTGATGCATATCGGGTGCAGACACGGCGGACTCTTCGGCGGCGCGCTCGCCCTGCTGCTCGTCGCGCTCGCGCCCTTCTCTGCACACGCACAGACGGCGAAGAGTCCCGCGGCTCAGGGTCAGAGTGAGCGCCCCGCTGCTCAAGAGGCGCTGGACGACTCCGAGATCGAAGTCGTCGAGACCAACCTCACGACCCTCCTGATGACGGCGACCGACGGGAAGGGGCGGCTCGTCACCACGCTCAGACAGGAAGACGTGCGCGTCTTCGAGGACGGCGTCGCGCAGCGCGTCACGACGTTCGAGCGGCAGACCGAGCGGCCGCTCTCGCTCGCCATCGTCTTCGACACCAGCGGCTCGCAGGCGCGCACGCTCCCCGATCAGAAGATCGCGGCGCGCATCTTCCTCCGCTCCATCTTCCGCCCCGACAGGGATCGCGCGGCGGTCGTCTCATTCTCCGGCGGCGCGCTCTTGCAGCAGTCGTTCACGGGCGATCTCGCGCGCCTCGAAGACGCCGTCGAGCAGGTCGGCGCGCCGCGCCCGCCCTCCTCGAATGCCGCGCCCGTGCGCGCGGCCGGCGGCGGGACTGCCGTCTACGACGCCCTCTTCCTCACCTGCTACAAGGTGCTCACGAAAGCCGCCCCGAACACGCGCCGCGCCGTCATCCTGCTGACCGACGGACTGGACAACGGCAGTCGGCTGCGACCGCGCGACGCCGTCAACGGCGCGGTATACGCCAACGCGGTCGTCTACTGTCTCGGCGTCGGCAACACCATCGACGAGGACGCGCTCGCGTCCGTCGCGGAAGAGACAGCCGGGCGCGCCTTCTTCCCCGCGGACGAGGGCGAGCTGCGCTCGGCCTTCGCGCGCATCGAGCGGGAGCTGCGCTCGCAGTACCTCGTCGCCTACACGCCGACGAACAAGGCGCGCGACGGCAAGCGCAGGAACGTGCGCGTCGAGATCACTGACCCGCTGGCCGTTAAGGACGAGGTCAAGCTCGCGTACAGGCGCTACTACTACGTCAGGAAGGCGAGGGCGACGCGGCGCGAGGGGCGTTGACGGTTTTAACCGTGGCGAGGGCGGGCGGCGGCGGGCGGCTACGACTCTTTCTTCTGCCGGGCTACTTCCTCACGAATGAGCTGCGATCTCCCTTCCATGTCGTTGAAGCTCTTTATTTGCGCCACGGCGTCCTCGTATTCCAGGTTGTCCCTGATGATTTGAGTGTGCCCCTTCTGCTTGGCCGACACCGAGGTGTCCTGCCTCTTGATCCGGTACTTGATCGACGGATCGCCCTCGAACTTCGCCTTCTGTCCCGGCATCGCCTGGATCGTATATTTATACATGTCGTCGCTCCACTTGAGTGATATTCGGCGCGAGGCGTCGCGGCCCGATCCCAAACGCCCCCGCCCCCCACACTAACTCTACACTTTCTTGTCCACGCCGCGCTCCTTCATCGCCGCGCTCTCGCCGCGCATCTCCTCGGCGGGCGAGAGCCCGGCTTCGGCGAAGATGATCTCGGAGTTGATCTCGCCGCCGATCAGGATCGCCGCGCCCGTCAGGTAGAACCAGAGCATCAGGATGATCACCGCGCCGAGCGCGCCGTAGGTCGCGCTGTAAGAGTTGAAGAAGTGCAGGTAGAGGCGGAAGGCGAAGGAGACGAGGAGCCAGAGCGCGACCGCCGTCACCGTCCCCGGCGTGATCCACTGCCAGCGGCGCACGCGCACGTCGGGCGCGAAGTAGTAGATCAGCGCGAAGGCGAGGAGCACGAAGCCGAGGATGAGAGCCCACTGCGCGACCGACCACGCCACGACGAAGACCGAGCCGAAGCTGTTGCTCGCCGCCACCCACTCCGCGATCTTCCCGCCGAAGAGCACGAGCAGGAGCGCCGACATGATGAGCACCGAGAGGATGACGGTGAGCCCGAGCGCGACGAGGCGCGACTTCCACCACGGGCGCGTCTCCTTGACCTCGTAGGCGACGTTGAGCGCGTCCGTGATCGCGCCCATGCCGTTCGAGGCCGCCCACAGCGTCGCGATGATGCCGAACGAGAGCTTGCCGCCGCCCGCGTGCTCCTCCACCTCGTTGACGGTCTTGAAGATGAGGCTGCTGGCGTCCGCCGGGATGACCGTGCCGAGGATTCTGATCAGCTCGTTGCGCAGGTCGCTCCCGGCGTCGGCGAAGTAGCCGAGCAGCGTCGTCAGGAAGAGCAGCAGCGGGAAGAGCGCGAGCAAAAAGTAATAGGAGAGCTTCGCGGCGTTGCCGAAGATGTCGTCGTCGTTGATCTCGCGCCAGACGCGCGTCGCCAGCTCCTTCCAGCCCAGGCCGCCACGACCCCATGATGAGAACATCTCGGAACCCCCTCCTTGATCCGCCCGACCCGTGCGCGCCGCAGCACGGTCTACTTGATCATCGTGCCCGTGCGGCCCCAGCGCGTGTTGGCGAAAAAGTCCTGCACGAAGGGGAAGCCCGACGACGGGCGGCTCTCGTCGTAAGACCAATAGACGAACATCGCGCGGCCGACGATGAGGTGGCGCGGGACGAAGCCCCAGTAGCGGCTGTCGAGGCTGTTGTCGCGGCTGTCGCCCATCACGAAGTAACTCTCGGCGGGGACGGTGATGACGCCCCCCGCGTCCTTGAAGAGTTTATAGACGGGATAGACCGTCTCGTCGAACTCCTCGTCCGGGTCTTCGCGCGACTCCGCCCGGTAGTAAACCGTGTACGGCCCGTCGCCCTCGGCGGGCGGCGTCGCTTCGGGGACGAGCGGCGCGTTCTGGTCGATCACGCCGGGCGTGCGCGGGTCGTCGTCGTTGATCTCGCGCCAGACGCGCGTCGCCAGCTCCTTCC
>DATLMC010000157.1:0-8555 GCA_035537435.1 Pyrinomonadaceae bacterium
GCCGTCCTTGATGTCGTTGAAGTTCTCAAGGCCGATGCCGCACTCGAAGCCCTCTCGGACTTCGGCCACGTCGTCCTTGACGCGGCGAAGGCTGCCGATGCCGCCCTCCCACGCGACGACGCCGTCGCGGATGAGGCGCGCGCGCGTGTTGCGGCGGATGACGCCGTCGATGACGCGGCAGCCGGCGATGACGCCCGCCTTCGGCACGCGGAAGGTCGTGAGCACGAGCGCCTTGCCCAGAATCTTCTCGGTCTCGATCTTGTCGAGCATGCCGATCATCGCGGCGCGTATCTCCTCCTCGACCTTGTAGATGATCGAGTGGAGGCGGATGTCGACGTGCTCCTGACGGGCCAGCTCCGCCGCCCGGACCTCGGGCCGCACGTTGAAGCCGATGACGACGACGGCGCGCCCGGCCGCCTCGGTCTGCGACGCGGCCGCGAGCAGCACGTCCGACTCCGTGATCGCGCCGACGCCGGAGCGGATGACTTTGACCTTCACCTGCTCGTTCGAGAGTTTTTGCAGCGTGCTCTTCAAGACCTCGACCGAGCCCTGCACGTCGGCCTTCAGGACGACCAGCAGCTCCTTGATCTCCTTCTGGCCCAGGGTCTCGATGCCCCGCTTCGTGGACTGCATGAGCGTGCTCTGGCGCGAGAGCATCTGCCGGTGCTCGGAGATCGATTGCGCGCGCGAGATGTCGGCGACGACCTGGAAGGTGTCGCCCGCCTGCGGCACGCCCTGAAGACCCAGCACCTCGACCGGCGTCGAAGGGCCGACCTCTTCGACCGCGTTGCCCCGGTCGTCGAACATGGCGCGCACCTTGCCGTAGACCTGGCCCGCGATGAACGGGTCGTGGACGCTGAGGGTGCCCTGCTGCACGAGCACGGTCGCGACCGCGCCGCGCCCGCGGTCGAGCTTGGCTTCCAAGACGACGCCGGAGGCGAGGCGCGTCGGGCTCGCCTTCAGGTTCAGGATGTCGGTCGTGAGGAGGACGGTTTCGAGCAGCGTGTCGAGGTTCTTGCGCTGCTTGGCCGAGACCTCGACCATCTCGGTCTCCCCGCCCCACTCGACCGGGTTCAAGCCCTGCCCGGCCAGCTCCTGGCGGACGCGCGCCGGATTGGCGTCCGGCTTGTCGACCTTGTTGATCGCCACGACGATGGGCACGTGCGCGGCGCGCGAGTGCTCGATGGCCTCGATGGTCTGCGGCATGACGCCGTCGTCGGCCGCGACTACAAGCACGACGATGTCGGTCGCCTTCGCGCCGCGCGCGCGCATCAGGGTGAACGCCTCATGGCCCGGCGTGTCGAGGAAGACGACGCGGCGGGTGCCGGAAGCGTCGTCGCCGCCGGGAACCTGCACGCTATATGCGCCGATGTGCTGCGTGATGCCGCCCGCCTCGCCCGCCGCGACCTCGGTCGTGCGGATGGCGTCGAGCAGAGAGGTCTTGCCGTGATCGACGTGACCCATGACGGTGACGACGGGCGCGCGCGGCAACTCCACGTCGTCGGCGTCCGCGGCGATGAGTTCTTCGAACTCCTCCTCGGCGACCATCTCCTCGAAGGGCACGAACTGCACGTCGTAGCCGAAGCGCTTGCCGAGTTCGGAGGCGACCTCGTTGTCGAGCGCCTGGTTGATCGTCGCGAAGACCTTGCGCTGGAGCAGGAGGGCGACCACCTCTTTCGGCTTGATGCCGAGTTTTTCGGCGAACTCCTTGACGGTCGAGCCCTCGACGAGGCGGACGGGCTTCAGCTCGTCGACCGCCACGCCCGCGCCGCCCATCGATCCCTTGATGCGGTCTTCGAGCGAGAGGGCGCGGCCCGGTACGACCGCGTCGCGGTCGAAGCGACCGCCCCTGCCGCGCGCACCCTCGCTGATGGGGCGACCGCCGCGGCGCGAGCGACCGCCGGGCCGCCGCGCGTCCGCCGGGGGCGTGTAGACGGTCTGCGGGCTGGCCGACTCGCCGGGCGTCCCGTGCGGCTCGAACGAGGCGTCGCGCCCGCCGCGCCTGCCGCCCCGCGCGGCGCGCTCGCGCGGCGTCGGCGCGGGCGCGGGGACGACGACAGGGACGGGCGCGCGCTCGCCGTGCTTGATGCCGGCGTTGAGCGCGGCCTGCGTCGGGCGCAAGACCCTGACCTGCCGCGCCGCGGGCGCTTCGGGCGAAGCCTGCTCCGCGCCGCCGCCCGCCGCCACTTCTTCGGCCGACGCCGGGGCCGACGCCTGCAATTCCGCCTCGACCGCGCCCGCCTCTTCGTACTGCGCGGCGGGCGGCTCTGCGATCTCAGCCTGCGTCTGCGACGCTACGGCGGCGGCGGGCGGCTCGGCGCGCTGCGCGGGCGGTAGCTTCTTGACGAGCCGCGCGACGGACGGCCGCGCCGCGGCGGGCGTCGCGTCTTCGCCGACCGCGTCGGGCGCGTAAGCCTCGACGGGAGTCTGTGCCGAAGCCTGGTCGGGGGGGGCGGAGGCGTGGATGTCCGCCGACGGCTCGGCCTCTTCGGGCGAGGCCGAGGGGGCGGGGGCGTGCTTGATGACGCGGATGGCGCGCGCCTTGGGCGGGGCCGTCTTGGGGAAGTAGCGGTTGCGGATCTTCTCCGCCAGCTCTTTCGAGACGGAGTTCGACGGGACGGATACGTCGACGCCCTCGCGCCTGATCTCTTCGATGAGGCGCTTGGTTTCGAGCTTCAGCTCTTTGGCGAGATCGTAGATACGAACCTTGCTGGTGACGGCTGACATGAACTCCTTAACTTCGACGCTACTCTAAAAAACGGCGTCGCGCGCTTCAAAGGACTGACAAGGAACCTCTCCTCGTTCCGTCTCTGCCGCGCGCTTTCGAGTCCGTTGGGTCAGACCAGCAAGCGTGCGGTTCGCCGGGGAGGCGAGTCACACCAGGGCGCGCCGCACGGGGCGCGCCCTCCGCCCGCGCGGCGGCTACTCGGCGCTTCGGGAAGCATCCTGCTGCTCACCTTCGCCCACGTCTTTCTCGTCGTTCGCCTGCTCGCGGTAGACGGGCGCGGGCTCGGACGAGACCATCACTTCCGGGGCGGAGGCTTCCGCCGCCGACGCGCTCGGCGAGAGCGGCGCGTCTTCCTCGACGGGCGGCTCGCCCTCGTCCGCGGCCTCCGCCTCGGCGAAGACCGCCGCCTCCGACGAGGTCAGGGTCGGCGCGGGCGTGATCGTGTCGGGCCGCAGATCGCGCCCCGCGTCCTGGAGCGCGAGCGCGTCGACGCTCATCTCCTCGACCTCGCTCAGCGCCACGGGGTCGGCGGACTCGTTCGCGAGGATGTCGGGCTCGGCGTGGAACGGCGCGCCCTGCTCGACCGCCTCGTCGTAGCCTTTGGCGATCATCGCCTCCGAGGGCTCGACCTCCGCGGCCGGCGCGTTCGGATCGGCCTCCGCCGAGAAGGCGTGCTGCTCGACCGCGCCCGCCTCTGCGTCTGCGGCGGCGTCGCCCGCCTCTGCCTTCGACTCTTCAACAGGGGCCGCAGCGGCCGCCTCGCCGGCGGCCTCTTCTTCGCCCGCCTCACCTTCACCGGCCTCGGTCTGCTTGCTGCGCTCGCGCGCGGCGATGACGCCTTGCGCCGCGTCGAGGATCGCCTGCGCCTCGTCGAGACTCGTGTCGAGCATCTCGACGAGCGTGTCGATGTCGGTCGCGGCCAGCGCGTCGATGTCCTCGATGCCGTGCTCGGCGAGCGCGGCGGAGGTCGCCGCCGTCACGCCTTCGAGCGCGGTGAGGGGAACTGCGCCGCCCGAAGCGATGAGCGCGCCCATCTGCTCGGCGACTTCCTTCTTGATCTCTTCCTCGCTGCGGATGTCGATGTTCCACCCGACGAGCTTGGTCGCGAGCCTCACGTTCTGGCCGCGCTTGCCGATGGCGAGGGAGAGCTGATCCTCGTTGACGATCACCTCCATCTGCCGGCTCTCGATGTCGGTGATGCGAACCTGGTTGACCTTCGCGGGCGAGAGCGAGTTGGCGGCGAAGACCGAGGGCTCTTCCGACCACTCGATGATGTCGATCTTCTCGCCGCGCAGCTCGCGGATAATCGCCTGCACGCGCGAGCCCTTCATGCCGACGCACGCGCCCACCGGGTCGACGTCGCGCTCGGTCGAGGAGACCGCGATCTTCGCGCGCTCGCCCGGCTCGCGCACGGCGCTCTTGATGACGACCGTGCCGTCGTAAATCTCCGGCACTTCCATCTCGAACAGACGCTTCAGAAGCTCCGGCGACGAGCGCGAGGTGATGATCTGCGGCCCCTTCGCCTCCTTCAGCACGTCGTCGATGACGACCCTCACGCGCTCGCCCTGATTCCACTGCTCGCCGCGCGACTGTTCCTTACGCGGCAGCAGCGATTCGACGTTGCCGAGATCGACGATGATGTCGCCGCGCTCGAAACGCTTGACCATGCCGTTGACGAGATCGCCGACCTTGTCGATGTACTGCTCGTAGACCTGCGCGCGCACCGCGTCGCGCACCTTCTGGAAGAGGATCTGCTTGGCGGTCTGCGCGGCGATGCGGCCCATCTCCTCCATCGGCAGCGGCAGTTGCAGCTCGTCGCCCACGTCCACCTCGTCGCCCGCCATCTCGCGCGCCTCTTCCAGAGACATCTCGCGGCCCGGGTTCTCGACCTCTTCGACGATGACCTTCGAGGCGAACAGCTCGATCCCGGCGTCCGGGCTCCACTCGACGGCGATCTCCTCGCCCGACTTGAACTGCTTGCGCGCGGCGGCGCGCACGGCCTCCTTCATCGCCTCGATGACGAGGTCGCGGTCGATGCCGTGCTCCTTGCACAGCGCGTCAATGCTCTGACCGATGGATGCGCTCATAAACTTTCACCTGTCTTCCGCCCGCGGCCGGGGCTCTTGCCGTTGCCCCGGCCGGACGAGCCGGCTATTCAGTTGTCGCTTTCGTTGCTTTCGCCGCCTTCGACTCTTTCTTCCCGGCGGCGGCCTGCTTCTCCCGCTCGGCGGCGAGGCGGAACTCCTCTTCCACGTCGACCTCCAGGTTCGCCTTCGCGATCCGCTTGACGGGAACCAGGACGCGCCCGCTCGTCTTGTCTTCAAAAACCACCCGGTCGCCTTCGACGCCCAGGATGCGCCCGCGGAAGTTGCGCTGCCCGTTAATCGCGTCGCGCGACTTCAGCCTGGCGGCGTGGCCGGCGAAGCGCTCGTAGTCCTCGCGCTTGTAGAGCCCGCGCTCTAAGCCCGGCGACGAGACTTCCAGCGTGTAGGCGGACGAGACGAAGTCCTCCACGTCCAGAACCGTGCCGATGTGGTGGCTCACGGTCGAGCAGTCCTGGTGCGTGACCCCGCCCGGCTTGTCGATGAAGACCCGCACCGCCGCGCTGCGGCCGATGACGCCGACCTCGGCGTGGACGAACTCCAGCCCGTGCTCCTGCGCCACGCGCTCGGCGATCCCCCTGATCCGCTCCTCGACCTCGACCGTCTCCAACGTCTTGTCAAACCCCCTGTCAAAAAGCACTTCCGCGCAAACAAAAAGTGGGCGCGAACCCACTAGAACGTGCCAGCCGCGCTCCGTGCAAGAGGCGGATTATACGGGAATCTTCGCGGGTGAGGCAAGCGGGCAGACCGTAAGCGGGCGACAGGTCTCTTTCAGCAAGCTAAGGCTTCCGTGTCCGAAATACTTCCGAAAATTTCGCATACTGTCTCAATTTGTCAGATATGTTCGTATCAGTCATATGTACGTCAACAAATGCTTCGATGCCGGATTCAGTTCCAAGCAGGAAACGAACAGGCGCATTGTCCTCCCAACTAGGAACCACGTCAATTACCTTAACGGGTCGGTAATCAGAGAGACTTATAACCCCGAGCTTATCCAATTCCTCGTTGTATGTGTAAAGGGTAGCTCGGGTCCATAAAGTTCTACCTTTGTACTTTGCGCGAGCAGCCATTATGTCATCTAGTGGTCCTAAGCCATTTATTGTTCTTCCGTATGCTTCGGCAACGACCATTTCCTTCGTATCTTCTAATCTCAAATTAACGATAATGTTGTACTTGTCCGGGGTGATGCTGATAACTTTAGCCACACGACCGACGTATTTCTCATAAGGGAGACTAACTCTAAGTTGCCCCGGCTTGTGAATTAACTGATAGCCAAATTTTATAAAGCTCTTTTGTATCGGAAGGAAGACGAAGTTTACGCCTACCCAACTCTCAATCTCCCTTGTAACGAACTCGCCACCTCCTAACTCGTATGAAACCAGTTCCTCTACCCTGCCAGTGGCTAATACACGCTTGACGAGACCAACACCCTTTGCAAACCACGCGATCTGCTTTTCCTCGCTGTTATCCGCACGAATTGTCCTTTTGCTCAACTTCAAAGCCTTCTCATAAGAGCCAGCGGGCACGGCGATCCGCTCGAATCCCTCGACTGTGAAAACATATATTTGCGACCTGTCGTCTGACGGGATGCGAATCGAATCACCGATGACAATCGGAGAGCGCAGGAACAAGTGTGGTTTTTGGGGAGGAATGTTTTTTAAATCGTGATTCCAAGTAACGTCATAAGTATAAAACCCCTCACTACCCTTGCCGAGTGCGCCGAGCCCAAACATATGGATATCTAAACCTTGGACTGACCGACCCTCGTCACCCTCTTCTATAAAATAAAAAATCTCGTTCCCAGCTGCGGTTATACGCTTTGATACAATGATGTAAGAATCCTTAGTTTCAGATATCGATCCTAGTCGGCGATAGCTGGCAAGATATTCATATCGCGCATTGGCTGTTAAAGGGAAATAATCAGAGGCTTGTTCTGTTGACGGTTGTACAGCGGCAGCTAGAGGTGCGAGTACGAGAAGCACGCAAGTTAATTTTAGTCGTGAGGCTATCATGACAACTAGCTCTAATGATCAGTACTCAATTAAACACAGGCGGCAACACACAGGAATAAAGTGATAGGCAGCGAGGTATATTCCCTATGGCTGGTGGCTGCCTAATCGTTATACCACGAATCAGCAGGTCTTTAGCTCCCTACTGACCGCCGAGTTTCGCCTTGACGGTCTCGCTCATGGTGCGACCGTCCGCCGTGCGCCCGGCGAGCTTTCCTTGCGCCGCCTTCATCACCGCGCCCATCTCCTTCATCGAGGTCGCGCCGGTCTCGGAAATCGCGGCGGCGACCGCCTGCTCGATCTCCTCGCGCGTGGCGGCTTGCGGCAGGTAGCCCTCGATGACCGTGATCTCGGCGCGCTCCTTGGCGGCGAGTTCCGGGCGCGCGCCGCGCTCGTACTGCTCGACCGAGTCCCTGCGCTGCTTGACGAGCGACTGGAAGAGCTTCGTCAGCTCCTCGTCGGTCAGCTCGCCGCCCTTCTCGATCTGGCGGTTCATGATGGCGGCTTTGACCATCCGCAACGTCGAGAGCCGCGGCGCGTCCTGCGCCTTCATCGCCGCGGTCAGGTCGGTCGTGATGCGATCCTTCAGAGACATGTTTCCGCTCCCCTCAAAGTAAGTTCGGCAAAGCCCGCCTACGCCGCGGCGCGACCGTTCGAGCGCGCGAGGTGCGCCTTGAGGAAGCGACCCGTGTGCGACTCCCCGGACTTCATGATCGCCTCGGGCGTGCCGACGGCGACTACGCGCCCGCCCGCGTCGCCGCCTTCGGGGCCGAGGTCGATGACGTGGTCGGCGGTCTTTACCACGTCGAGGTTGTGCTCGATGACGAGGAGCGAGCCGCCCGCCTCGACCAGCGTGCGGAAGGCCGCGAGCAGCTTGTTGATGTCCTCGAAGTGCAGGCCCGTGGTCGGCTCGTCGAAGATGTAGAGCGTGCGCGCGCCGGTCTTCTTCGAGAGGTGCGCGGCGAGCTTGATGCGCTGCGCCTCGCCGCCCGACAGGGTGGTCGCCGACTGGCCGAGGCGGAGGTAGCCGAGCCCCACGTCGTCGAGGACTCGCAGGCGGTTGGCGATCTTGTTCACGTCGCGGAAGAAGTGCATCGCCTCCCTGACCGTCATGCTCAGCACGTCGTTGACGTTCTTGCCGCGGTAGCGCACGTCCAAGACCGTCTGCTTGAAGCGCGTGCCCTTGCACTCCTCGCAGACCAGCTCCACGTCGGCGAGGAACTGCATCTCGACCGTCACCGTGCCGTCGCCCTCGCACACGTCGCAGCGACCGCCCGGCACGTTGAAGGAGAAGTGCGAGGCGTCGAGGCCCTTTCCTTGCGCGTCGCGGGTCTGCGAGAACAGCTCGCGCACGGCGTCGTAGGTCTTGATGTACGTGACCGGGTTCGAGCGCGACGTCCGCCCGATGGGCGACTGGTCGACGAGCACCACGTCGTCCACCAGCGCGCCGCCCTCAAGCTTGTGAAACGCGCCGACGTGCCCCTGCCACTCGCCGCGCCTCTTCTTCATGCCGGCGTATATCACGTCGTGGACGAGCGTGGACTTGCCGGAGCCGGAGACGCCGGTAATGCAGGTGAACGTCTCCAGCGGGATTTCCACGTCGATGCCCTTGAGGTTGTGCTCGCGCGCGCCGCGCACGGTGAGCCGCTTCTTCGAGGCGCGGCGCTGCTTGGGCTCCTTGATCTCGACCTCGCCGCGCAGGTACTTGCCCGTGAG
>DATLMC010000158.1:0-8232 GCA_035537435.1 Pyrinomonadaceae bacterium
TTGTAGTCGTCGGCCTCGATGGCTTCGAGGTGGCGCATGGTGATGCGCGTCTGCTCTGCGACCTCGCGCAGCGAGACGCCCAGAGCCTCGCGCGCGCGCCGGAGCTGCTGGCCGAGCGAGCCGCCCGGCGGCGACGCCCCCTCTCTGGATTCGCCCTCGGGAGTCTGTTCGGGTGTCTTTGAAGTCACGTCCGAGCCCGGCCTCTGAAGTTGTGTCCGTCGTTGAACGCTGCAAACTGTGTGCGGCGCGCCCGTGGGCACAATATAATGTGCCCTTCCGAGGCGTGTCAAACTTCACGCGCGCGGGCCTTTAGCCCGCCCGTCTTGAACTTTGCGGCGCGCGGTGCTACGGTTGCAAACACACACGCGGTCAAGAGAAAAAGTTTAACCAACTAAACAGAAGCGAGGACTTAAAAGGATGTCTCTCGAAGCACTCGGAATGGTCGAGACCAAGGGGTTCGTCGGCGCCGTCGAGGCCGCCGACGCCATGGTCAAGGCCGCCAACGTCACGCTCATCGGCAAGGAGTACATCGGCGCGGGCTACGTGACGATCTTCGTGCGCGGCGACGTGGGGGCCGTGAAGGCGGCGACGGACGCGGGCGCGGCCGCCGCCCGCCGCGTCGGCGAGCTGATCAGCGTGCACGTCATCCCGCGCCCGCACGGAGAGGTCGAGCGCGTGCTGCCGCATAACGGCCGCACCGGCTACAGCCCGGACGAGCGCGCCATCGGCGGCGGCGCGCGGGGCGAGCTCGCCGAGGGCGATCAGGGCCGCTCGCTCCCCGCCGGCTCGCGCGAGAACAACCGGGAGAAGGCGAAGTAAAAACCGTCCGTGGTCAGTGGTCAGTTGTCCGTGGTTATTAATTGACGGGCAGCCGCCTCCGGACTAAAGGTTAACGTTGCGCGGGCAAAGCAACTGACAACGGACAACTGACCACTGACAGTTTTTCGGAGGTGCGTCATGGCGGTCGATAAAGACCTCGTTTCCGTGCAGCAGGCGCGCGATCTGGTCGAGGCGGCACACCGCGCGCAAGTTGTGCTCGCGCGCTTCGAGCAGGCGAAGGTGGATCGAATCTGCGAGGCGATGGCGCGCGCCGCGCTGAAAGAGTCGGCCCGGCTCGGCGCGCTGGCGGTCGAGGAGACGGGCTTCGGCGTCGCCGACGACAAGCGGGAGAAGAACCGCTTCGCCTCCGAGGACGTGTGGAACGCCTTCCGCAACCTGAGAACCGTCGGCGTCGTCTCCGAGTCGAAAGACGTGGTCGAGATCGCCTCGCCGCGCGGCGTCGTCGCGGGCGTCATCCCTTCGACCAACCCCACCTCCACGGCCATCTTCAAAATCCTCATCGCCGTAAAATCCCGCAACGCCATCGTGCTCTCGCCGCACCCTTCGGCGGCGAAGTGCATCAACGAGACGGCGCGCGTGATGCGCGAGGCGGGAGTCAAAGAGGGCCTGCCGGCGGAAGCCGTCGGGTGCATGACGAGCGCGACCATCGAGGGCACGGAAGCCCTGATGAAGCACAAGCAGACCGCGCTCATCCTCGCCACCGGCGGCATCGGGCTGGTGCGCGCGGCGTACTCTTCGGGCAAGCCCGCCTTCGGCGTCGGCCCCGGCAACGTCCCCGTCTTCGTCGAAAGAACCGCAGACGTTCCCGTCGCCGTCCAAAACATTTTGACGGGCAAGACTTTCGACAACGGGACGATCTGCGCGTCGGAACAGGCCGTCGTCGCCGACGCGCCCGTCGCCAAGCAGGTGAGGGAAGAGTTCGCGCGCCAGGGCGGACATTGGCTGAGCGCGGCGGAGGCCGACCAGCTCGCCAAGGTCGTCGCGACGCCGCAGCGCGGCTTGAACCCGGCCATCGTCGGCAGAAGCGTCGAAGTGATCGCGAAGATGGCCGGCTTGAGCGTCCCCGCGGGGACGCGCTGTTTGATGGTGGATGTCGCGGGCGTCGGGCGTGAGCACCCGCTCTCGATGGAGAAGCTCTCGCCCATCCTCGCCTTCTACGTCGAGGACGGCGTGGAGCGCGCGGCGGCGCGCTGCTTCGAGATTCTGAGTTACGGCGGCATGGGTCACACGGCGGGCGTGCACACGCGCTCGCGCGAGATCGCCGTCGCTTACGGTAGAGAGATGCCCGCCTCGCGCGTCGTCGTCAACACGCCGACGACGCACGGCGCGATAGGGTTCTCGACCGCGCTCCCGCCGTCGATGACCCTCGGTTGCGGCTCGTGGGGCGGCAACGTCACTTCGGACAACATCTCGCCGCTGCACCTGATGGACATCAAGCGCGTGGCGTTCGAGACGCGCGCCGTGCCTTCGAAGCGCCCCGCGCGCGCGGGCGAGGCGTCGCAGGCGGCGTCCGTGCGGATGAACGCCCCCGCGCCGCGGCAGCAACCGGCCGCCGCCGCGCAGGGCGGGCGCATCAACCGCGAGGAGGTCGCGGCCATCGTGGATCGCTTCCTCGCCGGTCGCGGCGCGGAGCAGCCGCCGCAGCAGGCCGCGCCCGCACTCCACACGGAGCTTCACGCCACGTCGTCGCCGCCGCCCGCGCAGCCCGTCAACGAGATCAACCCGAACTGGATGGACGCGAAGTCGTCGGCCGCGCCCCACGCCGAAGCCGCCCCGACCGCGCGCGATGACGGCGGCGGCAACGGTCACGCCGCGCAGCCGCCGTCCGCGACCGCGCAGTCGAAGCCGGCCGCGACAGGCAACGGCGGCGCGCAAGCGTCGACGAACGGCCACAAGGCGGTCGACTTCGTCTCCGAGGAAGACGTGCGCCGCGCCGTCCAGAGGGGCGAGAAGATTTACGTCAACGCCAAGACCATCATCACGCCCTCGGCGCGCGACATCGGCGACCCGGCGGAGGTGTTCGCGAAAATTTGAAAAGCTGTCCGCTGTCCGTGGTCAGTTGTCCGTTGCGTGTGGCTCATGCGCGGCTACGCTGATAATAGAGACCGAGCAACTGACCACGGACAGCGGACAGCGGACAGCTTTTATGTTTCTCGCTAAAGTCGTCGGCACGGTCTGGTCTACGAAGAAGTCGCCCGACTTGGAAGGCGTCAAGTTTCTGATCGTGCACCCGATTGAGCTGGACAAGGAGCCGACGAAGAGCGTCGTGGTCGTGGCGGATCGCCTCGGCGCAGGGATCGGCGAGGTCGTGATGTGCGCCTACGGCAAGGCGGCGCGCACGGCGGTCGGCAATCAGGAGATGGCGATCGAGGCGGCGGTCGTCGGCATCGTGGATCGCATGGACGTGCACGGCTCGCCCTCCGCAGACCTGAACGCCGAGGCGCGCGAGCTGCGCGGCGCGGACGGGAGACCTTGAGAGCGTGACAAGTAACAACTGACGAGCGACAAGCAAATCAGCTTGTCTTTTTCTTGTCACCCGTCACCTGTCACCTGTCACTCGAAGAATGGCAAACGAAGAGTTGATCTACCGCATCACGCGCGCGGTGTACGAGCGTCTGGGGGCGGCGACGGACGAGCGCACGGTCGAGTCGCTGGTGACGGACATCTACCGCGCCATCGAGCCGGTCGTCGGCTCCGGCGGGAACGGCGCGGGCGGGTCGGCGCAGGATCGCACGGGCGGCGCGGAGGGGGCGTCGAACCGGCTCGTCGTCTCCGTCTTCGGCGTCGATCACCCGGGCATCGTCGCTTCGGTCGCGCAGATTCTCGCCGAGTCGGAGTGCAGCATCATCGACATCAACCAGACGGTCGTCCAGGGCAAGTTCGCGATGGTCATCATCGCCGACATGACGAGGGCCGGGCGCTCGGTCACGGAACTCAAGGATCGCTTCCGCGCCGAGGGCGAGCGCCTCGGCGTCCGCGTCTACGTCCAGCGCGAAGACCTCTTCAACGCGATGCACCGAATTTGAAAGCCGTAACAAGTGACGAGTGACGAGTGACAAGCAAGAACTGAACGTCCGTCTTGCTTGTCCCTCGTCACTCGTCACTTGTCACTTGCCTTATGAGTGAGCCTGAGATCGCACGTCGGTGTCAGACCTGCGGCGCGGCGGTGCGCGGCACGGCGCGGTTCTGCCCGCAGTGCGGTCAGGTGATGGCGGACGAGCGCGACGGGGCGGCCACGCAGACCCCGTCGCGCGCGAAGTCTGCGCTCGTGGATCAGGCGGAGCGCGTCGCGAATTCGCTGAGCGGCAGGCTGACGGCGCTTGAGCCGGAAGCGGCCGGCCCCGCCGATGCCGTCCCGCGCGGGCCTGACGCGGAGCCGGCCGCGGCGGCGCGCGTCGCGGAGACCTTCGAGGTCGCACGGCCCGTCGAGGTCGCGCAGACGCTCGCCACTCCGCGCGTCGGGGGGCCGGACGCGCCGTTGGACGCGCCCGTCGTCGAGAGCGCGCCGGCGTCGGAGGACGACGCACGCGCACACGCCGGGATGTCGGCGACTGCCGAGCGCGGCGCACCACACGTCTCGACGGGGGACGCGCCCCCCGACGCCGCGCCGTTAACGGAGAAGGCGCGTGCGGCGTCCGCGGGCGGCGCGCGGGTGGCGGGTGGCGTGCGCCGTCGCGCGGCGGCGGTTGGCGCGGGGCTCGGCGGGTCCGTGCGCCCGCGCGTGGAGAAGCTGCGCGAGGCTTCGGTCGTCGTCCTCGACGAGGCGGCGGAAGACCCCGGCATGCGCTTCGTCGTCATCGCCGCGCTGCTCTTCGTCATCGCCCTGCTCATCCTGCTCTTCAGCTTCGTCCTCCGCTAGACGCCGGGCGCGCCGCGAACCTATGGAATACACCCAGGCGGAAATCTTACAGACCGTGCGGATGACCGAGATGGAGCATCTGGACGTGCGCACGGTCACGCTCGGCATCTCCTTGCGCGACTGCGCGGGCGAATCAATCGAGCGGACGGCGGAGCGCGTGAGGGAGAAGATCGAGCGCACGGGCGAGCGGCTCGTCGCGACGGTCGATCAGATCGGGGACGAGCTGGGCATCCGCGTCGCCAACAAGAGAATCTCGATCACGCCCGCCTCGCTCGTCGCGGGCGCGGCGCGCTCGCCCGCGGACTGCGTCAAGCTCGCGCGCTCAATCGACGAGGCGGCGGCGCGCGTCGGCGTAGACTTTCTCGGCGGCTACTCCGCGCTCGTCCACAAGGGCTGGACGGACACGGAAAAGATTTTCCTCGACTCGATCCCCGAAGCCCTGGCTTCGACGAAGCGCCTGTGCTCGTCGGTCAACGTCGCGACGACGCGCGCCGGGATCAACATGGACGCCGTGCGCCGCACGGGCGAGTTGATCAAGGAGATGGCCGAGCGGACGCGCGACGCCGGGGGCCTGGCGTGCGCGAAGTTCGTCTGCTTCGCGAACGCGGTCGAAGACAACCCGTTCATGGCGGGCGCGTTCCACGGGACGGGCGAGCCGGAGTCGGTGATCAACGTCGGCGTGTCCGGCCCCGGCGTCGTCAACCACGCCGTGCGCCACGCGCCGAAGGACTTGCCGCTCGACGAGCTGGCGGAGCTGATCAAGAAGCTCTCCTTCAAGCTCTCGCGCGCGGGCGAGTTGATCGGGCGCGAGGCGGCGCGTCGGCTCGCCGTCCCGTTCGGCATTATCGATCTCTCGCTCGCGCCGACGCCCGCGCCGGGCGACTCGGTCGCCGAGATCATCGAGGCGATGGGCTTCGAGCGCGCGGGCGCGCCGGGCACGACCGCCGCGCTCGCGCTTCTGACCGACGCGGTGAAGAAGGGCGGCGCGATGGCTTCGAGCGCGGTCGGCGGGATGAGCGGCGCGTTCATCCCCGTCTCCGAGGACGCCGGGATGATCGAGGCGGCGCGCGTCGGCGCGTTGACGCTCGAAAAGTTGGAGGCGTGGACGAGCGTCTGCTCGGTCGGCCTCGACATGATCGCCGTGCCCGGCTCGACCTCCGCCGAGACCCTCGCCGCCGTCATCGCCGACGAGATGGCGATCGGCGTGATGAACAACAAGACGACCGCGGTGCGCATCATCCCCGTCCCCGGCAGAGACGTGGGCGACGCGGTCGAGTTTGGCGGGCTGCTGGGAACCGCGCCCGTCATGCCCGTCAACCGCTTCGGCTGCGCCGACTTCATCCGCCGCGGCGGGCGCATCCCCGCGCCCATTCATTCGCTGCGTAATTGATCAAAGATCGATGAACGTGATCGAGAAGCCTCAACTCAGGAGGTCGCGCCGCCGGGCGCGCCGCGCACTTTTGATCGCCGCGTTGCTGTCGTCATGCGTGTTCGTCGCGCGCGCGCAGCAGCCCCCGGCGGGGCGGATGCGGCTCGCGAAGATCGAGGTCGTCGGGTTGCAGGGCTTGAAGGAGGAGCAGGTCGTCGCGGCGAGCGGGCTGAAGGCCGGGCAGACGTTCACCGTCGAAGACTTCGACGCGGCGGCGCAGAAACTTTTGTCGAGCGGGCTCGTGTCGAAGGTCGCGTACAAGCTGAGGGAGAGGGCGGGCGAGGCTTTTCTCACCTTCGAGGTGGAGGAGGCGGGGCGCAGCGGTAACTCGCCCGTCGTCTTCGACAACTTCCCCTGGTTCACCCCGGAAGAGATCGCCGCCGAGGTGCGGCGCGACGTGCCCGCGTTCGACGGGACGGCCCCCGACTCCTCCGCCGTCATCGAGAGCATCAAGCGCGCGCTCGCGCGCCTGCTCGCCGGGCGCAAGATCGCGGGGCAGGTCGAATACATGCCTTCGATGAATCTGGAGACGGGCGGCAACCGCAAGCACGTCTTCACCGTCAACGGCGCGCGCCTGAAGGTCTGCGCGGTGAGCTTTCCGGGCGCGTCCGGGGTGACGGAGAAGGAGCTGATCGCGACGGCGCACTCGATCCTCGCCAACGACTACTCGCAGGAGTTCGCCTCGAACTTCGCCGACGTGGCGCTGAGGGAGCTGTACCACGAGCGCGGCTACCTGCGCGTCGAGTTCGACGCGCCGCGCGCCTCAATCGGCGGCGAGGGCGCGTCGTGCGCGGACGGCGTCGCCGTCGCGGTGCCGGTGCGCGAGGGCGTCTCTTACAACTGGGCCGGCGCGGAGTGGTCTGGCAACAGCGCGCTCACGCCCGCCGAACTGGACGCGGCGCTCGGCATGAGACAGGGCGAGGTGGCGAACGGCGCGAAGATCAAGCAGGCCCTGCGCGGGGTGGCGCGCGCCTACGGGCACAAGGGCTACCTCAGCTCCTCGCTCAGGCCCGCGCCGGAGTTCGACGGCGCGGGGCGCAGAGTCACCTACCGCTTCGAGGTCAGAGAGGGCGCGCAGTTCCGCATGGGCGAGCTGAAGATCACGGGGCTCGCCGAAGCCGACGCGGAGAAACTGCGCGCGCGCTGGACGCTGCGCGCGGGCGAGGTCTTCGACGCCACTTACTACGAGGACTTTCTGAAGAAGAACTTATCGAGCGTCATCCAGCCGGGGGCGCGGCCGCAGGTCACGATGTTCGTCAAGCCTGACCGCGAGAAGCTGACCGCCGACGTGAACTACAGCTTCAAGTTCGGCGGGAAGTAGTTTCGGAGTCGCGCGGGGGATCGGTGTGCGCGTGTTCGAGTATCTGGTGTGCAACGTGCAGCAGGGGCGCGTGACGTTCGTCAACGGCGTCTGGCACGGCAGCGTGCCGTTGTCCGAGGCTTCGGGGCAGAGCGATCCCTTTCAATTCTGCCAGCAGGTGTGGGACTACTTGCAGCGCGCGGGCGCGGACGGCTGGGAACTCGTCGCCGCCACCACGCACGAGCGGACGGACGCCAGCTACGACGTGATTTACCTAAGGCGCGAGAGTTGATGAGCGCGCGTCCGGTCGTCGGGGTTGACGCGCGGTCGTATTCGGTAATAATAACGACTCACTTCTAAACTGAGCGGTCGTGAAGGAGCGGAGATGGAAGCTCTGGGGATGGTCGAGTGCATGGGGCTGGTGGCGATGATCGAGGCGGCGGACGCGATGGTGAAGGCCGCGAACGTCGAACTCGTCGGCTACGAGAAGATCGACGCGGGGCTGGTGACGGCCATCGTGCGGGGCGAGGTGGGCGCGGTCACGGCGGCCGTGGACGCGGGCGCGGCCGCCGCGTCGCGGGTCGGCAAGGTCGTCGCGACGCACGTCATCCCGCGCCCGCACGCGGAGGTCGATCAAGGGCTGCCCGTCCTGAAGACCGGCGAGACGACGCGCAAGAAGATCAGCGGGTCGGTGCGCGGGCAACACGACTAGCTGCGCGCGACTCGCGCCGAAGAGTGCTCGCGCGGGCGCAAAAGATATTCACCACGGAGGACGCGGAGGGGACGGGGGAGATGAAAAATCCC
>DATLMC010000159.1:0-19499 GCA_035537435.1 Pyrinomonadaceae bacterium
ACGCCCCGCCCCAAGATTTGCGAACCGGAACAGAACATCAGACGGCGTGGCTGCCCGACTTTATTTTTGTCGGTGGTCTCTTCCACGCCGATCTCGCGCTCGTCACGGACGATCGCACGGGCCGCGTCGTCTCCGTCACAACGGCGAGCGACTGCGGCGCGGCTCATGTCGTTCGTTTGAAGAATCGCGCGCTGCTGCCCGGCATGGTCAACGCGCACTCGCACGCCTTCCAGCGCGTCATCCGCGGGCGCACGGAGTTTCGCACCGCAGAGCGCGACAGCTTCTGGACGTGGCGGGAGCAGATGTACTCGGCGGCGACGCGACTGTCGCCGGAAGACCTCTACGACGCCTCGCGCATGGCGTTTCTCGAAATGGCGCTCTCCGGCATCACCTCGGTCGGCGAGTTCCACTACCTGCACCACGACCCCGGCGGCGACCTTTACGACGATCCGAACCTGCTCTCGAAGCAGGTCGTCCGCGCCGCGCGCGACGCGGGACTGCGCGTCGCGCTCCTGCGCGTCGCCTACGCGCGCTCCGGCTTCGAGACGCCGGCGAACGAGCGGCAGCGCCGCTTCATCACGCGCGACGCGCAACTCTTCATCAAACATTCTGAAGACCTGCGATCCGATCTCGCGCGCGATCAGAGGTCTGGCGGCGGCAGACGCGACGCGGACTCACGCGACGACGAAACCCGCTCGGCGTGGGTCGGAGTCGCCCCGCACAGCGTCCGCGCCGCGCCGCTCGACTACCTGCGCGAAGTCTGCGATTACGCGCGCGCGCAATTGATGCCCGCCCACATGCACGTCGCAGAGCAGCCCGCGGAGGTCGAGGCGTGCCGCGCCGAGCACGGTCGCACGCCCGTCGCGCTGCTCGCCGGCGAGGGGCTACTCGACGCGCGTTTCACGGCGGTTCACGCCGTCCACGTCAGCGCCGGCGAGGCGGGCGCGCTGGCGCGCGCTGGCGCGCACGTCTGCGCCTGCCCGACGACCGAGCGCAACCTCGGCGACGGCATCGTCCCCGCCGATCTCTTCTTCAACGCGGGGGCGCGCGTCGCTCTCGGCACGGACAGCCACGCGCAGATCGATCTCCTCGAAGACGCGCGCGAGCTTGAATACCACCTGCGCCTCGCAAAACTCTCGCGCGCCGTCCTCGCGCCCGACACTCAAGACGAGCGAGACGACACGGGCGGCGCGGTCGAAGTCGGGCTCAACGAAGCGGGCGGCGCGGTCGACGCGGATCAAAACTCCGAGCGGCGTCGCTCCCGAATGTCCTCTCTCGCCGCGCGCCTCTTCGAGTGCGCGACCCGGCACGGCGCGTCGAGCATCGATGCCCCGTCGGGCGAACTCGCGCCCGGCCTCGCCGCCGACTTCTTCACCGTCGATCTCGACGATCCCTCAATCGCCGGGGCGGGCGCTCATGATCTGCTCGCGTGCGTCGTCTTCTCGCTCGCGCGCGCCGCCGTGCGGGAGGTCTGCGTCGGCGGGCGGCTCGTCGTCGAAGACGGCAGACACCCGGCGCAGGGCGAGATCGTCACGCGGTTCACGGCGCTCCAGCGCAGGCTGTGGGATACTCTATAGGGTCGCGGCTCGCCCCGCCCGCGAACTCGTAAAGCATGAACGTCAAACAGACACTCGCCGATCTCGTCCGCATCGACTCGCGCTCTTCCGTCTCGAACCTCGAAATGATCAACTACCTCGCGCCCCGCTGCGAGCGGCTGGGGTTGTGCGCGCGGCTGCTCCCATACACGGACGACGCGGGCGTCAAAAAATACAACCTCGTCGCGGTCGCGCCGCGCGAGACGAAGGACGGGGACGTGATAGAGCTCGCGCTCGTCGGTCATACAGATACCGTCCCCTTCGATCCGGCGTGGGCCGAGGCGCTGACGCTCACGGAGCGCGAGGGCAAACTCTACGGGCGCGGCGCGTGCGACACGAAGGCGTTCATCGCCGCCGCGCTCACGGCGGCCGGGCGGTTCGACTTGGGAAAACTCGCGCGCCCGCTCGCGCTCGTCTTCACGGCGGACGAGGAGGTCGGATGCCTCGGCGCGAAGCGCCTAGCGGAGTCCGCGGCGCTTCGCGCGCGCCACGCCATCGTCGGCGAGCCGACTTCGCTGCAACCCGTGCGCGCCGGCAAAGGTTATTGCCTCGCCGAGGTCGAAATCTTCGGCAGAGAGGGGCACAGCGCCTACCCGGCGGAGGGCGCGTCCGCCATCTTCCGCGCGGCGCGCCTCATCGCTCACATCGAGCGGGTCGCCGAAGCGCTGCGGGCGGAGCGGCATGAGTCGTTCGATCCGCCCTACACGACGTTGAATGTCGGGCGCATCGAGGGCGGGACGGCGAAAAACATCATCGCGGGCTCCTGCCGCTTCACGCTTGAGTGGCGGCCCGTGCCGGGGCAGGCAGCGTCGCGAGCCGTCAAGCTCATCCAAGACAGTGCGGAACTTTTACGCGCCGACGATCCGGGCTTCGATTACAACATCGACGTGACGAGGCTCGACGGCGGGGTCGAGACGCCCGCCGACTCGGCGCTCGTCCGCTTCATGGAGGGGGCGACGGGTCGACGCGCGGGGACGGTCGCCTTCGGCACGGAGGCCCCGCAGATGATCGAGCTGGGCGCGGAGGCGGTCGTCTTCGGCGCGGGCAGCATCCGCACCGCGCACCGCACGGGCGAGTTCGTCCCCGCCGAAGAGTTGGAACGCTGCGTGGAAATACTCGCGCTCGCGATCAAGGAGTTCTGCTTGTAGGTGTGTCCGTCGTCCGTGGTCAGTCGTCCGTTGTCCGCGCCCGTGAGCTTGAACGGTTATCTGCGGCGACAACGCCCTGAGCCACGTGCGACGGACAACTGACCACGGACAACTGACCACGGACAGTATTTTATGAAAAAACCCGATCTTAAATTCACTAAATTCACTCACGTGCTGCTGGCGTGCGCGCTGCTCGCCGTAGTCTTCCGCCTCCCCGCCGTCGCGCAGGCGCAGAACGAGAAGCCCCTGGAGAGCCAGGAGCTGGTGCGGCTCGTCTACCAGTTGCCGCAGCACCCGGAGCGGCGCAGCGCCGTGATCGAGGAGATCAGGCGGCGCGGCATCGGGTTCGAGTTGACTTCGGGGATGCGCTCGCTCGTCGCCTCCAAGTCCGGCAACGACGCGCTGCTCCGGCGCACGCTCGAAGAGGCGGACAGGCGGCGTGCGAGCCCGGCGACCACCGTGCGCCCCAACGAGGCCGAGGCGCGAGACGTGTTAGAGCGCGCTCGGCAGGCGACGCGCGCGGCGGTGGGCGCGATGCCCGACTTCGTGGTCAAGCAGTTGATCACGCGCTCCTTCGCCTTCGGCACGACGAAGAGCTGGCGGCGGCTCGACAACATGACGGTCGGCGTCAGCTACCGCGAGAGCGAGGGCGGCGAGCGCTACAAGGTGCTCGCCGTCAACGGCGTCCCCTCGATCCCGACCGAGGCGCGCGAGCGAGGCAACTACGAGCAGCAGAGCGGCGCGTCCTCGACCGGCGAGTTCGTCTCGATGCTGAAGGAGCTGTTCTCCGACGAGGCGAAGGCGAAATTCCAGGCCGTGGACACCGACACCATCCGCGAGCGGCGCGCGATCATCTACGAGTACGAGGTGAAGCTGGAGAACTCGCAGCAGACGCTGCTCTACCGGACGAAGGCGGCCGAGCCCCTGGTCACGCGCGTCGGCTCGCGCGGCCGCGTGTGGATCGACCGCGAGTCGCTGCGCGTGCTGCGCCTCGAAAACATCGCGACCGACATCCCCGCGGGCTTTCCCATCACCGCCGCCACGAACACGGTGGACTACGACTGGGTCACCATCGCGGAGCGCAAGTACCTGTTGCCCGTCAGCGCCGCCGTCGAGATGACGAGCGTGCAGGAGGGGCAGCTCTACCAGACCCGCAACGAGATCAGGTTCCGCAACTACCAGAAGTTCGGGGCCGAGGTGAAGATCGTCGAGGAGGGCGACTTCGAGGAAGAGCCGCCCAAGAAGAAGCCCGAATAGATGGCGGGATGCGGACGAGCCGAATGCGGATTGCGGATTGCGGATTGAAGAACGGCGAGCGGTCTTGTTTTTAATCCGCAATCCGAAATCCGCATTCCGCAATTCTTAGTAGGGGTCGGAGAGGATCTTCCCCTTCTCGACGCTGACGAGGGAGTAGCCGCCGGCCGGCCTGTTTTTGAGATCGAAAGTCCCGCCGCTCGCGACCTTCCAAACTTTATAGTTCGAGTAAGAGAGGGGCGCGCCGGGCTCGCAGACTTCCGGCCGGTGATCGGCGAGCACGAAGTAGGCGGGACCCTTCCCCATGACGCGCGCCAGCCCCCGCCCGTCCACGGCGAGCGAGGTCTCGCGCTCGACCGCGACGCCGAGAATCTTCCGGTACTTCCCGTCCCTGATCTGCCGCGCGAGGAAGGCGAGCAGCCGCCCCATGCGGTCGCGCTCGACGAAGTGCGTGTCGGTGATCGTCCCCTTCAGCGGCGGCCAGTCGAAGAGGTCGTAGGTGAAGGTGATGTCGGCGTGGTAGGGGTTGCGCAAGGACTGCGGCGACTGCGCGCTGCCGCCCGAGCAGGCGTCGTAGGCCACGTCGCCGAGGATGGCGAGCCCCGCGCTCGTGCCCCCGACGCCGCCGCCGCGCGCGTGGACTTGCTCGACGCCGCGCTCGACCGCCGTCGCCTTGAAGAACTTGACGTAGTTGCACTGATCCCCGCCCGCGAAGAAGACGATCTCGGCGTCGCGCACGGTCTTCTTCACGGCTTCGCCGTCCGAGTCCTCGCGGCTCTTGACGACGAGCGTCTCGACCGAGTCAACCCCGTCCATCTTGTAGATGAAGTCGTTGTAGCCGTCCGCGCCCGAAGCGCGCAGCACGACCACGTCGAGCTTCGTCTGGCAGGCGTCGCAGCCCCTGACCTTATTAATGAGCCACTGGAGCGCCGGGGCCACGTCCGGGCCGCCGCCCGCCAGGTCGTAGGCCGGGCCGTGCAGCTTCGGCCGCACGTCCGCGGCGGAGCCCGTCAGGTAGCGCGCCTCTTTGGCCTCGGCGCGCGCGCACGCGAGCGCCAGCAGGACAAGTAAGGGGGCGAACGCGAGTCCGCCCCGTCTCTCAGCCGTCACGCGAAGAACCTTTCCGTTCGGGGTGCGCGCCGCGCGCGGGGCAGCCCGCCCCGCGCGCGGCGCGCGTGGGTTGATGAAGGCCGTCGCGGCCGGCTGCGGCTAGAACTGGTAGCGCAGCGCGAACTGCATGACGCGCGGCGGCGTCAACTGATCGTTGTAGCGCCCGAAGTTCGACGCGGGGTTGATCGCGGGATCGGCGCTGTTCAGGCTCCCGGAGGCGAAGAAGGGATCGAACTTCGCCGTGTTCGTCACGTTGAAGACCTCCCACCGGAACTGGATGTTGTGCGTCTCGCCCCACGGCAGCGACCAGCGCTTGTAGAGGCCCGCGTCGATCTGGAAGTAGCCGTCGCCGCGGATGTTGTTGCGGTCGCCGACCTGGCCGGGCCGCGTGAAGGTGTAGGCGCGGAACGCCGCCGCCGGATCGCTGAACAGGTTCGGCCCCGAAGGCAGGCGGGTCGTGCCGACGCCGGGGACGGGTCCCGTGGACGTGGCCGCCGCCGACCACTTCCAGTTCGTGGGCCAGAACGAGCCGTTGCCGATCCACGTCGGCAGCCCGGAGGTCCAGCGCCAGATGCCGGAGAGCTGCCAGCCGCCGAAGGCCGCGTGCCGCCAGCCCGACATCTCGCGCCCGAACTTACGCCCGCGGCCGAAGGGCAGCTCGGCGATGCCGTTGAAGTTGAAGTTGTGCCGCACGTCGAATTCCGAAGGACCCTGCCGCAGGTTCGGCTGCCAGGCGTTGATGGTCGAGCTGGAGTCGTTGAAGAGCCCGTTGCGCTCGACGCGCGAAGACCAGTCGATGGACTTCGAGAGCGTGTAGTTCATGTCGAACTGCGTGCCCCCGCTGAAGCGCTTGCGGAACATGACCTGCATCGCGTGGTAGTGCGAGGGCATGATCGAGCGGAAGGTGTTGAGGTTGACGTACTGCGGATCGAAGAAGGCGTTGGGGCCGAAGACGCTGCACGCCGGGTCGCAGAAGCGGTCGAGGCTTTCGAGCCCGGTGATGTAGTCGGGGCCGAAGGTGTCGGAGGAGTTCGGGCTGAGGAGGTTCCACGCGCCCTGCGTGGCGGACAGGCCGCCGCCCGCCAGCCCGGGGAAGATGTTCTCCCAGAACGGAATCGCGCGGACGGAGGCGAGCGTCGGGAAGTCTATCAGCTGGTTGATGGCGGTGTAGTAGTCCATCCCGGACTTAACGTCCCGCAGGTTGAGCGGCATCGCCACGTCGTCGTTGACGAGCAGGTTGTGCCCGAGCCGCCCGACGTAGGCGACCTCAAGCGTGAAGTTCTTCGGCAGTTGCCGCTGGACGGAGAAGTTGATCTGCTCGGAGTAGGGCGTCGTCAGCGTGTCGTCAATCGCCGCGTTGGACTGACCCAGGTTGGGCGGCGTGGCGGGGAAGCCCGTGCCGGGATCGGGCGGCAGCGTCGAGGGCAGGCTGTTCAGGCCGGTGAAGCGCGGCGCGGTCGTGATCGAGGTGAGCGCCGGCTCGAATTGGTTCGAGAGGCCGAAGGCGTTGTTGGCGTCGAAGCCGGTGGCGAGCGACGCGCCGACGCGGTCGTAGACGATGGAGTAGCCGCCCCGGATCGCCGTCGTGCCCTCACTCCCGACGAGCTTCGAGAGCCAGCCGCCGCGGAAGTTGGGCGAGTAGGCGAAGGCGAGGCGGGGCGCGAAGTTGTTCTTGTCCCAGTCGTAGAAGCCGCGCCTGCCGTTGACGGGGCCGGCCAGATCGAACGAGATGCGCGGGGCTTCTGAAGCCGGCCGGCCCGCCTCCATCAGCCGGCGGCGCTGCTCGAACCAGTCGCCGAGGCGAATCGAGGGCGCGACCTGGTTGCCGTTCTTCTCGTAGGGCGGCGAGTAGAGCGAGTAGCGCAGCCCGTAGGAGATGGTGAGGTTCGGGCGGACGCGCCAGCTGTCCTGCCCGTACACCTCGTACTCGCTCGCGCCGAAGTCGCGCACGACGGGCGTGCCCGGCGCGAGCGCCTTGCCCGTGCGGTCGTAGTTGTAGACGGCGTTGGCGTAGGTGACGAGGCCGAGGAGCGAGACGAGCGCCTCCTCGGTCGAGCGGTCGGCGGCCCCGGGGACGCGCAGCGGCGTCGTCGAGGTCAGGCGCGAGCGCCGCGTCTGCGCCGTCGAGAAGGAGTTGGCGAAGTTGACGCTGCTGTTCGTGATGTAGCGGAGGTTGCCGCCGAACTGGAGCGAGTGCTCGCCGCGCACCCAGGACACGTCCTCCACGATGTTGTGCACGGGCGAGACGCGCGAGAAGTTGCGCGACGTGGAGACGAGGCTGCTGAGGCCCGTGAAGGTGACGACGGGCAGATCGGGGGCGGCCCCGGTGCTCTCGATGTCCTGGCGCGTGAAGCCGTAGCGGAAGGTGCTGGTCAGCGTCGGCGTGAGCGAGGCGAGGTAGTTGACGGCGAAGCCCTTGCTGTTGTTAAGCGAGTTCGAGTTCGGCGCGAGCCCCGGGAACTGCGGCGCGGAGTTCTCGGCGTCGTCCTGCAGGATGCCGCGCCAGTAGACGGTGTGCCTGCCGTCGCGCGTGAGGTTGAAGTCGAAGCGCGCCGTGTAGGTGTTCCAGTCGAGCGAGACGGGCGCGTTGAAGCGGAAGCCCTGGGTGTTGAGCCCGTCGCCGGCCTCCAGGGTGTTCGGCAGCGGGTACTGCCGGAGCACGGCGAGCACGGCCGGGTTCGGGCCGAGGCCCCGCGGGTCGCGCGCCGTGACCTGCGCCGGGGTGAGCTCGCCCACGCCGCCGCCCGTCGCGTTGAAGCGGTAGAAGCCGTTCCGCAGACTCGCGGTCGGCACGGTTCGCAGCGCCGACTCCTCGCGCGCGTCGCGCCGCCCCTCGTAGTTGAAGAAGAAGAAGAGCCGATCCTTGACGAGCGGCCCGGCGGCGCGGCCGCCGAAGACGTTGCGCAGCAGCTTCGGGCGCGGCACGCGCGCCTCGCCCGCGCGCGCGAAGCCGCCGACGACCGCCGCGTCGTTCGCGCCGTAGCTCCCGGCGGCGTTGTTGAAGAAGGTGTTGGCCGAGGTGACGGTGTTGCGGTGGAACTCGTAGAGCGAGCCGTGCCACTCGTTCGTGCCGCTCTTGGTGACGAGCGAGACCTGCGCGCCGGAGGAGCGGCCCTGCTCGGCGTTCGGGTTCGTCGTCGTGACGCGGAACTCCTGCACGGAGTCGGGCGTCACCCTCAGCACGCTGTTGAAGGCGAACTGGTTCTGCTGGTCGTTCACGTCCACGCCGTCGAGCGTGACGTTCGACTGATCGCTCTTGCCGCCGTTGACCGAGCCGTTGCGGTAGTCGGTCGTCTCGCCGCGCTGATCGACGTTGCCGATGAAGGTGACGCCGGGCTGGAGGCTCAGGAGCCCGGCGACGTTGCGGGCTTCGAGCGGGAGTTCGAGAATCTGGCGCTCGGCGAAGGTGTTGCCGATGGTCGCGTCGGTCGTGTTGATGGGGGCCTCGGAAGCCGCCGAGACCTCGACCTTCTCCGAGACGCTGCCGACTTCGAGCGCGACGTTAACGTCCGTCGGCGTGTTGACGAGGGCGCGCACCTCGGTCGTCACCGCCTGCTTGAAGCCGGAGGCTTCGGTCTCGACGCGGTAGACGCCGGGCGGGACGGAGCTGAAGACGTAGCCGCCCTCGCCGTTGGTCGTCTGCGTGCGCGTGAAGCTCTTCTCCGCGTTCGCGAGCGTGACGGTCGCGCCCGCGACGGCGCGGCCCTGCTGATCCGCCACCACGCCGCGCACCGTGGCCGTGCCCGACTGCCCGAAGGCGCTGCCGATGAAGAGGAAGACGAGCGAGAGAACGCGGAGCGCCGCCGAGGCGCGCCCGCCGGAGGGATTATCTTTTTTCATCGAGGACTCCTTGTTCGGCTGAGAGAGGGATCGGCCGCCGCCGACGGCGCGCGGGCGCGGTTGCGGCGGAACCGTGTTCGGCGCGATCCGAACGGGAACCGTTGACGGAGCGAAAAGTGCGGACGGAGCGGCAGAGCACGAGCGGCGTCGCGGCACAGAGGACGGCCCGATCCGCCGGGGGCGTGCCGCGAGGCGTGGCGAGTCGCGGAGACCCTCCGGCCCGGGGCACTTTCCTCAGATCGAACTGTCGGATGGATTCAAACGGCGTGCTCACCCGGTCTGCCGCCGGGCGCTCGCCAGTCGTGTATCGGACGCTGGCGGGATATTAAAGAATCGGCCGGCGACTGACAAGAGACTTTTTTCGATTGCGGGGTGCAGACTCTCCGATTGCGGATTGCGGATTGCGGATTAGGGGGATTGACCCTTTGGAGCTACTGAGCCATTGCTCAAATGAATCAATAAATCAATGACCGAATGAGTTAATCCTTTTCATTCCGCATTCCGCATTCCGAGATTCTTCACGCGTCCGCCTGCCCCGCGTACCTGTCGGTGCTGGCGTCGGAGATGACGGGCGCGTCGGTGGTGAGGGCTTGATCGACGAGCCGGCGCTGCTCCATCTCGTGGACGGCGTAGGAGCCGGTGGCCGGACTCGCCGAGGCGTCGCGCCCGACGTAGTAGGGTCGCTCGCAGCGCGGGAGCAGGTTCGTCAGGCGCGGCTCGACGAACGCCCAGCCGCCCATGTTCTTGGCCTCCTCCTGCGCCCAGACGAGTTGCGAGGCGTTCGGGTAGCCCGCGAAGATTTCGCGCAGGGAGCGTTCGGGGAACGGGTAAAACTGTTCGAGCCGGACGATGGCGACGCGGCGATCATCCGTCTTCAGGCGCGCGGCGTTCAGATCGTAATAGACCTTGCCCGAACACAAGACGATCCGGCGCACCGCGCTCCTGTCCTGTATCTCGCGGTCGTCGATGGCGGGCTGGAAGCCGCCCGAAGTCAGCTCCGCGACCGGGGAGGTCGCCGCCGGCAGGCGCAGCAGGGATTTCGGCGTCATCACGACGAGCGGTCGCGCCGTCTCCTGCTTGACCTGTCGCCGCAGCAGGTGGAAATACTGCGCCGGCGTCGTCGGGTAGCAGACCTGCATGTTGTTCTCCGCGCAGAGCTGCAAATATCTTTCGAGGCGCGCCGAGGAGTGTTCAGGCCCCTGCCCCTCGTAGCCGTGCGGGAGCAGGAGGGCGAGCCGCGAGGGCTGCTGCCACTTGTCCACGCCCGGCGAGACGAACTGATCGATGATGACCTGCGCGCCGTTGGCGAAGTCGCCGAACTGCGCCTCCCACGCGACGAGCGCTCTACCCGCCACGACCGAGTAGCCGTACTCGAAGCCCATCACGCCCTGCTCCGAGAGAGAGCTGTCGAAGACCTCTACGAGCGGCCGCCCGGCGGGCGTCCGGGTGAGATCGGAGAGCGGCGACCAGGGCGCGCCGGTCTGCGTGTCGTAGAGTATGGCGTGGCGCTGCGAGAACGTGCCGCGCCCCGAATCCTGCCCCGACAGACGAACCGCGTGCCCTTCGAGCGCGAGCGTGCCGAAAGCTAACAACTCCGCGAAGCCCCAGTCCAGGGCTTGCGCGCCCTCGCCCATCTTCCCGCGGCGCGCGAGCTGGCTCACCATCTTCGGGTTGACGTGGAAGTTTTCGGGGACGACCGAGATCGAACGCGTGACCTGGCGGATCGACTCCGCGCCCGCCGGGGTCTCGACGACCTGCGAGCCGTCCTCCTCCGCCGTGGGCGACTTCAACTCGTCGTCCGGCGAGTTCTGCTGCGCGATCTCTTTGGCGCGCGCGAGCGTCGCCTCGTACTCGGCGACCTGATCCTTGATCATCTGCTCCACGTCGCCTTCGGTGAGCACGCCCTCGCGCACGAGCTGGCGCGCGTAGACGGAGCGCACGCCGGGGTGGGCCTTGACGCGCGCGTACATCAGCGGCTGCGTGTAGCTCGGCTCGTCCGACTCGTTGTGGCCGAGGCGGCGGAAACCCACCACGTCCAAGACCACGTCCTTGTTGAACTCCTGCCGGAAGTCGAGCGTGATGCGCAGGACGCGGAAGGCCGCCTCCGGGTCGTCGCCGTTGATGTGGAAGATCGGGAGCTGCGTCATGCGCGCCACGTCCGTCGAGTAGATGGTCGAGCGGCCCTGTTCGGGCGAGGTCGTGAAACCGATCTGGTTGTTGATGATGATGTGAACCGTCCCGCCCACGCGGTAGCCCTTCAGGTCGGCGAGGTTCAGCGTCTCCATCACGATGCCCTGCCCCGCGAAGGCCGCGTCGCCGTGCAGCAAGACCGGCAGCGCGCGGTCGATGACCTGCTCGCGCGCTGCGCCCCCGCGCTGCATCGCGTCCTGCTTGGCGCGCACCATCCCCTCGACCACCGCGTCGACGAACTCCAGGTGGCTCGGGTTCGGCGAGACCGTGATCTTCACCTCGCGCCCCGACTTCGTCGTGCGGCCGCCGAGCGCGCCCTGATGGTATTTCACGTCCCCCTCGTCCGCGGGGAAGCTCGGATGGACTGATCCTTCGAACGCCGTGAAGATCCTCTCGGCGAGGTTGCTGCCGACGACGTTGGCGAGCACGTTCAAACGCCCGCGGTGCGCCATCCCCAAGGTGATGTCCTCGACGCCGTGCTCGGCGGCGCGCTCGACGAGCTGATCCAGGAGCGGGATGATCGTCTCACAGCCTTCGAGCGAGAACCGCTTCTGGCCGAGGTACTTCGTGTGCAGGAAGCGCTCGAACTGCTCCGCCTCGACGAGCTTCACGAGCAGGGCCTTCTTCGTCTCAGGCTGAAGCGGTTCCGGCTCGACGAACTCCCGCCGGATGCGCTCGCGTATCCACAGCTTCTGCTCCTTGCTCTGGATGTGGCGGTACTCGATGCCGACCTTGCCGCAGTAGGCGCGCCGCAGGATGTCTATGATCTCGCGCAGGGGCGCGCTCTCCCGGCCCGCCAGCCCGCCCGTGATGAACTCGCGATCCAGGTCCCAGATCGTCAGCCCGTGCGTCTCCAGATCGAGTTCGGGGTGGTACTGGAGGGGGAGCGCGTGCAGCGGATCGATGTCCGCGACCAGATGACCGCGCACGCGGTAGGCGTTAATGAGTTCGAGCACGCGCGCCTGCTTCTCGACGCGCTCGCGCGCGCCCCCTTCGCCGCCGAAGAGCGCGGGGTTTCGGTCCTGCGACCAGCGCATCGGCGGGTGCGGGATTTCGAGGTCGCGGAAGATGCGGTCGTAGAACTCGTGGCTGCCGAGCAGCAGCTCGTGGACGTGCGCGAGGAAGGCCCCCGACTCCGCGCCCTGGATGACGCGGTGGTCGTAGGTCGAGGAGAGGTTCATCGTCTTGCTGATGCCGAGCTGCGAGAGCGCGGCGGGCGTCATCGCGTGGTACTCCGCCGGGTACTCGATCGCGCCCGTCGCGACGATGACCGACTGGCCGGCCATCAGCCGCGGCGTCGAGGCGACCGTGCCGATGGTTCCGGGGTTGGTCAGAGAGACGGTCGTGTCCTGAAAGTCCGCGACGGCGAGCTTGCCCTCGCGCGCTCTCTTGACCACGTCGTCGTAGGCCGAGAGGAACCGCGGGAACGTGAGCGAGCCCGCGTCCTTGACGTTCGGGACGAGGAGCGTGCGCGTGCCGTCCTTTTTCTGGATGTCGATGGCGACGCCGAAGTTGACCTGCGGGCGGCGCAGGCGCGAGGGCGCGCCGTCGATCGTCGCGAAGCCGTCGTTCATCTGCGGGAACTTTTCTATCGCGCGGAGGATCGCGTAGGCGATGAAGTGCGTGTAGGAGGCTTTGCCCGCGTTGTGCTCTTTGAGGTGGCGGTTGACGATTGATCGGTTCTCTTCGAGGACTTTGACGGGGATCTGCCGGTTCGAGGTCGCGGTCGGGACCGTGAGGCTCGTCTCCATGTTCTCGACGATCTTCAGCGCCGCGCCGCGGATCGCCTGCGCCTCGCCCGCCGGTCGCGTAGCCTGCGCCGGGGCCTGCGCCTCGGCCCGCGGCGCGGGGGCTTGAGAGACCGGCTGTCTCGCGGTCGCGGCCCACGCGTCTGAGGCCGCCGCAGGGGTCGTCGCGCCCGCGGTCGCTTGCGCCGCCGGCTGCTCGGCCGCGGCGGGAGTCGCCGCGCCGCCGTTGCCCGTCGGGGGCTGGGTCGCGCCGCCGAGGAGTTCGGCGAAGTAGGCGCGCCAGGCGTCGTCGACGAGGGCGGGGTCGCTGCGGAAACGTTCGAGGAGACCTTCGACGTAGGTCGCGTTCGCGCCGAAGTTCTCGGCGATGATCTCGGAGAGGTCTGTCTGCGCGGTCTGTGAACTCAAGGTAGTTTCACCTCAACTGGTGTCGGCCCCGCGCCTCGGAAAATGGGGGCGCGCGGGCGTCAGGGACGCCGGATTTTTCTCGTTTTGTTCGGGTAATAGCCTATCACCTTCCGACACCCATTGCACACGACGATCCCCGCCCTCCGAGCGTCGGTTCGCGCGACAGACGGCCCGCGAGCGCGCGTGCAACTTGACCGTTGACACGCGGGCGCGCGCCTCTGTACTTTTGAATAGTCCTTTGCCACGGGACGCCCCGCGAACAATCTCACCCGATTGTCACTAAGAAATCTCCCGCGAGTTGTCGGCCGCGCTCCTCTCTCATTTAAGAGTGACGCCGGCCCGAGCGCGGGCGTGGGCGTGTGTTATGCGATTCGACTTCGGGAAGTGGCTGTGGCGGCCGGTCGAGTACGTGCTGGTCTCGGCCGTCAAGACGATCTTCATGGGCGCGATCTTCATCGCGTGCGCGGCGCTGGTGATGCGCTGGATGGGCTACCCCGTCCCGCTCGGGCGCGAGCTGCAAGATTACTTCGAGAAGCTCGCGCGACTGTCCGACGTGCTGTCGTAAGCGTCGCGCGCGCGTCCGTTTCGGTCGGGTAAAAATAATGGCGAACGAGATGAGCAGGGAGCGGTGCCTCGAAGTGCTGGGGCTCAAGCCCGGCGCTTCGGCGCAGGAGTTGAAGGCGGCCTACCGCGACATGGCGAAGGTCTGGCACCCAGACCGCTTCACGCACGACCCGCGCCTCCAACAGAAGGCGCAGGACAAACTCAAAGAGATCAACGACGCCTACCAGCAATTGCTCGCGGGCAGATTCGCCTCAAGCCGACCGCGCGCGGCCGACGATTCGGCGCGCGCCGCACACGCGCCCGGCGCGGCGGACTCGGCGCACGCGCGGCACGCGCCGCACGCAGGGCACACACCGTACGCGCAGAGCTACACGCGAGAGACGAGCGTCGCCGTGCGCCCCGCGTCCCGCAAGGTCGGTCGGCTCGTGCTCGTCCCGGCGCTCGCCTTCTGCGCCACGTTCGCCGCCGTCACGCCGCGCCTGCTCTCTTCTCGTCGCCAGGCGACGCCGCACGCCGAAGAGGCCGCCGCCGCGCCCGCGCGCGAGGCGCAGACTGGTGAGGCGCGCGATCAATCGGGCAATGTGGACAACGCGGCGCAGAAGAATGCCCGCAAGCTAGCCCAGATCGAAGAGGCGCGTCGTGCTAACGCATCCGGCTACCCCGGCGGAGTCCCCCCGCCACTGCCGACGACCGCGCGCGCGCTCCCGACCGCCACCGTCCGCGTCGATCCTTCTACGGGCTTGCTCGCCCGCCCTGACTGCCCGCACAAGTTGTCGGTGACCTTCCCCGCGGGCGACGAGCCGCGCGCCTACTGCAACGCGGAGCACCGCGCGGCCGCCGCGCCGCAGCAGCCGGCGACCGACGAGGCGGCGCGCGAGAAGAAGTCGCGCCTGAAATCTTTCGCGGGACGCCTCGCCTCGCCGACGAAGTGGTTCGGCGGCGGCTCGCAGACCGAGCCCGCGAAGAAGAGATCGCCCGCGGGCGAACAATAACGGCGTTATGTGAAGACGACGCGGAGCGCGCCGCGACTGATGATATTGAAGAAAGCCGACCCCGGAGACGGAGTCGGCTTTCTTGTTTAGGCTCGTGCTTCGTCTAATGTTGCTGTTGTCGCCCCGACTGGATGAGCCGCTGGCGCGCGGTGTTGCCGGGCACGGCGATGTGCGTCGCCGGGTCATACTCCTTGCCGACGGCGGGGCTGCCCTGCGGCACCCAGATTTCGACGCGCGTGGAGCTGTAGCCGGAGGGGAGGTAGCGCACGTAGTAGCCGTCAGGGTGCAGAGACCAGCGACCCGAGGGCACGTTCTGACTGCCGGGGCCTAGCGGCGCGTTGCCCGAGAGCACCGCGACGCGCTCCATCTCGGCGAAGGACGCGCCGGGCGTCGTCAGCATTTGGCGCAGCTGCGCTTCGGCCTGCGCGATCTGACGAAGGGGCTCTGGGACGCCGCCGAGCGCGTCGGTCAGGGCGTTGCCGGAGAGCGCGTCGAGCGCGCTGCGGTTGAGCGAAGCGAGCTGGCGCGGCGTCAGCAGCCGCGAGGCGGTCGCCTTCATCCCCGGCTGCAAGTCTTCAAACTTCGCGCGGGCGATGATGGCCCAGAGCAGCACTTGAATGTCGTGCTGCGCGATCTCGGGGTGGTTGACCGAGTTGCGCACGATGGTCATCACGGCGTCCTCGGCGGGGCCTTTCGGCGGGGCGTAGAGGTAGCCGTCGCCGCCGCCGGGTCCGTGCGTGCCGGCTTTGAGGCAGTAGCTCTGCGTCTGCATCTCGTAGCTACCGGGCTGGAGGACGAAGCCGCCGTTGGGCGTGCGCTGCAAGGTCATCAGCGAGCGCGTCGCCTCGCGCGGCGTGAAGCCGTCCTTCGACGAGTCGCCCCACTTCGCGTCGGGCAAGGAAGTCGTGATCGGCTGCTTGTCGCCGAGCAGGTTCGGCGTCTTCTTCTTCAGCTTGTCGCCGAGCCCGCCGAGCCCGCCGAGTTGCGCCTGCGCCTGACCGGCACAGACTAAGAGCGTCAGGGCGGCGAGCGCCGCCGCGCGTTTCAAAGATTTCATGTGCATGGAAAAAGTTTGAACTCCTGGCAGGGTAAAACTTCGGACACGTAATGCTAACGCCCCGCCGGGCGCGCTCGCAAGCGGAGAGCCCGGCGGCCGATAAATCCTTTTGAAAATCGTCGCGGCGCGTGGTATAGCTTCACGCGCAAAATCACTCCCACAGCCCGCGCCCGAACGAAGATGAAAGATCAAGAAGCCACGCACGAGAAGTCGCGCGACTCCCGACACGAGTCGCGCCGCAGGTTCGCCAGGTCGGTCGCCGCCGCGGTCATCGCCGCGCCGCTCGCGCCCGCGCTCCTGGCGAGCGCGCAGACGCCGCCCGCGACGAAGGAGCCCGCCGCCCCGCCCAACCCGCAGCCGAGCCCCTCGCCGCAGCCGCCGCAGCCCTCGCCGCTCGCGCTCGCCTACGCCGAGGTCGCGCGCCTGCGCTTCGGCGACAAGCTCGGCGACGAAGACCTCACCCGCGTCCGGCGCGGCGTGGGCAACAAGCTCCGCACGGCGGACGCCCTGCGCGGCGTCAAGCTGAAGAACTCCGACGAGCCCGACTTCGTCTTCAGCGCATAGGCGAAAGCTGTCAGTTGTCCGTGGTCAGTCGTCCGTTGCCCGTGGCGTCACGAGCTACGTCCTGAAGACGGAGGAGGCAGCGACAGACAACTGACCACGGACTACTGACCACGGACAACTCCCATCATGCTCACAGACGACACTTTCTTCGCGCCGATTGCCGAGCTCTCCGCGCAGATTCGCGCGCGCCGACTCTCGCCCGTCGAGCTGACGGAAGGCTACCTCGACCGGCTCGAAAAGTACGGGCGCAAGCTCGGCGCGGTCGCACACGTCATGCGCGAGCCCGCCCTGCGCGACGCGCGGCAGGCCGAGAGAGAGATCCGCGGCGGGCGCTACCGCGGCGCGCTCCACGGCATCCCCTTCGGCGTCAAAGACCTGCTCTCGACGCGCGAGGCCCCGACGACGTGGGGCGCGACGCCCTACAAGGATCAGAAGTTCGACGCTGACGCCACCGTCGTGCAGAGACTCAAAGACGCGGGCGCGATCCTGGTCGCCAAGCTCGCGATGGTCGAACTCGCCGGGGGCATGGGCTACAACGAGGCGAGCGCGGCGTGGACGGGCGCGGGGCGCACGCCCTGGAACCCCGACTACTGGAGCGGCGGCTCTTCCTCCGGCCCGGGCGCGGCCACGTCAGCCGCGCTCGTGCAGTTCTCCATCGGCTCGGAGACTTCCGGCTCGATCCTCACGCCCTCGGCCTTCTGCGGCGTGACGGGCTTGCGCCCGACTTACGGCTGCGTCTCGCGCCACGGCGCGATGGCGCTCTCGTGGACGCTCGACAAGCTCGGCCCGATGTGTCGCTCGGCGGCCGACTGCGGTTACGTGCTGGCGGCAATCGCCGGCCGCGACCCGCTCGACCCCACCTCGCGCGACGGCGGCTTCCGCTACCCCGCGCCGCAGCGGCGTTCCGTGACACCTCTGCGCGTCGCCGTCCTGAAAGACTCTTACGAGCGGGCGCAGGAGGCCGTGCGCGACAACTTCCTCGCGTCGCTTGAAGTGATCAAGAAGATCGAGCCGCGCGTCCGGATCGAGCGTAATGTTGCGCTGCCTGAGTTCCCCTACGGCGCGGTCGTCGGCACGATTGTGGACGCGGAGGGCGCGAGCGCGTTCCGCGAGCTGATCGAGTCGGGCCGCGTCAAAGAACTCGCCTCGCCTTCGGGCCGGGTCGGCGGCTACTCGGCGTCGCTCGTCACGGCGGTCGATTACCTGCACGCGATGCGCCTGCGCGCGCCGATGCGCAGGGCGTGGGCGGAGATGTTTAAGAAGTACGACGTGCTCGTCGCGCCCTCGCGCTCGACGGTCGCCAACCCCGCCGACAAGCCTTTCGATCAGGGCTGGCCCCCCGCGCCCGCCTCCTCGCCCATCGGCGCGTCGAACGCCGTCGGCGTGCCGGCGATCTCGGCGCCGAACGGCTTCGGCCTGATGGGGCTGCCGACCGGCATCCAGTTCGTCGCGCCCGCCTGGGGCGAGGGCCTGCTCGTCGATCTCGCCGCGCGCTACCAGCAGGCGACCGACTGGCACAAGCGCCGGCCGACCCTGTCATCCTAAGCGTTAAAGCGCCTGACAAGACTCCGCGACGCGCGTGTTGATGTAGGGGCAGGGCTCGTCCCTGCCCGCGTTGCACCATTAAACATGACGCGACTTGTCGTCGAGCGCGGGCAGGGACGAGCCCTGCCCCGACGATTATTCCGGTCTTGTTAGCGGCTCTTAGAGTCCTGGTAAAAGGCTTTGTAGGCCGGCTCGATGCTCCCCGCGCCGAGCTTGCCGGAGCGGATCGCCCTGACCAGAAAATCGCGGAACGGTTCTCCGCGCCCGCCGTAATCTTCCCGCTTCATGAGGCTGTAGAGCGCGACGGCGAAGACGTGCATCCCGTCGTCCTCCTCGCGCCAACGCTGTCGCGGCTCTCTCGCGATGTCGAGCCTCTCCTGAACCACCTGCTCCAGCGCGCGCACGCAGTCCTCCTCGACGAACGACTCCGGCGAGTTGTAGCCGAAGCTCCGGTTGTGATCTTTGATCTTGCCCATCAGAAAGCCGTCCCTCTTGAGGGCGGCGAGCGCTTCCCTCAACTCGACGTCGTGCGCCGGATCGTAAGGCGGGTGCAGCATCTCGTGTACCGCGTTCTGCACGACGACCGCGGGGGGCCACCCGGTGTTGGCGACGAAGCGCGTCCCCGTGAGCCTCATCCCGTGCGGGTGGGAGTAGAAGAGCAGGTAGAGGGTGATGCGGTTCGACGGGGGCGCGGAGCCGACCGCCCTCTCGACCTCTGCGACGACATTGTAGCGCGGCAGGACTGTTTCCAGCTCCGCGATCTTTCGCCGCGCGCGCGGCAGAACGTTCTGCCGCCAGTAGGCTTCGAACCGGATCGTTTCGAGGAACGAGAGGGAGACTTTCAGGTCCGCGCGCAGCGAGCGGAAAAGACGCCACCCGTCCCCGCTGAAGTAAGGTGTTCGCCTGAGGCTGCGCTCCATCGCCGCGCCGTCGTCAAGCGTCGCCAGCATTTCGCCGAGCGTCTCGTCGTCCGTGGCCGAAAAGTAGAGGCAGAGGAAGGCGGAGACGATGCCCCCCCTGTCGTCTTTGATCTTGCGTTTGATGTTCGCGAGAGCGGCGCGGACGGGCGGCGTTAGCCGGGGCTCGAAGCGCGCGTACTCTTCCCTGTAATGGGTCGCGTAAAAAGGATCGCCGGTCATGACGTTGAGGAAGCACAGCGCGTCGAATTTTAACGACGGGGAGACGCGCCAGTCGGTGAGCCCGCGCGACTCGGCGTCCGGGCGACTCGCCTGCGCCTGAGCGCCGCGACGGTGGGGCAGGCCCGCGCAGAGCATGACGAAGATCAACGACGCGCATAAGAACGTTGTCGGCGATCTCAATCTCCCCGCCCCGCCCGTCAATGAATCACTCACCCGTCTCTCCCTTAACTTAGAGTCTGTTGCAAACCCTTTCAGCGTGCGCGATGACTGTCGGGGCAGGGCTCGTCCCTGCCCGCCAGTCCCGCCGGATGCGTCGTCGAATCTAGCGCCGCCGCGGGCAGGGAC
>DATLMC010000160.1:0-2223 GCA_035537435.1 Pyrinomonadaceae bacterium
GAGGCGACTCCGCCCGCCGCTTCTGTTTTCAAGGCCACGCGGCCGATACGAAGATTCTTTCGCCGGCGCACGCCCTTTGCACACTCAATCGCCGCGCGCGTCGTGCGGGGAGTTTAAGGACGCTTCGCCGCGTCGTCCGTCATCCTGAGCCAACGCTCGCGCCACGAAGGCTTGGCGTAACGCAGTCGCGCGTCTGAAGCCATGCGGCGGTCGTCGAGCCGCGCGTAGTTGTGACGCATGACGAGGGTCGGGCGGAGCCACGTCGCGCGGCGGCGGAAGGCCGCGATGACGGCCTCGGCTTTCGGCGGGTCGGCCTTCGCCTCGTCGAGACCTGAAGTGCTCGACGCTGCGCCGCCCTGCGGCGGACGCCTCCGCGGCGGTGACGGAGGCGGGCACGTGACCGGCGACGGTAAAGTTCAGACGACGCGCCTCGTCCATGAGCGCGAAGTAGGGCGCGCGCGGGAGCGCGTCGTAGACCTTGAAGAAGTCCGCGCCTTCGCGCCTCGCGCGTCTGAGAGCCGCGCGCGCCTGTGCCACGTCGGTCTTCGCCTCTTCAAGACAGGCGCTCTACTGATTGTCGCCGTTGGCGAGCGTGCGGCGCAGGTCTGTGAGCTGGGGCGACTTGACGGTGAAGGTCTCCGCGCCGAGTTTCAGCTCCAGCCGGTTGGCGGACGAGATCGGGGCGAGGTCTTCGGTCTCGATGCGGAAGATGGCGACCCCGCGCTTGAGCGGCGGTGCGTCTTTACTCGCCGCGCCCGCCTGCTCGATGACGCCGGTCTTGTAGTCCGTGCGCTCGTAAGCGTACTCGTAGGCGTCCGCGCGCAACTCCAGGCGGAGCGCGGCGCTGAGACGGTCGACCGCCTCCGTGGGCTCGGAGGTGACTTCAACGACGACGTAGGCGGCGCGCAAATCTTCCGTGCGGCGGCCCCGGTAGGCGAGCTGGAAGGTGAGCGTCACGTCGCGCCCCTCGAAGGCGGGCGCACCCGCCTTGAGCTTGCGCTCGGTGTGGGAGACGAGCGGGATGTCCACGTTGACGTAGGTCGTGTCGTGCGCCGCGTCGTAGGCGCGGCGCGAATGCGAGGGCGCGACCGCGACGTGCTCCGGCTTCTTCAGCGTGGGCGGCGGCGGCTCGTCGCGTGAGGGGGCGCGCGGCGTCGGAGTCGGCAGCGTCGAAGGCGGCACGCGGCCGTGCTGCGCGGGCGCGGCCGCGGCGCACGCGCACACGACGATGAGGGCGAGCGTGAAATTTCGCATGAACATCTCCATCCCCCGCGGGTTCATGGCGAAGCATTGTATCGAGACTGCGGCACGGCGCAAGCCGCGCGCCCGCGCGCGCAACCGAAGAGGGATGGAGACGATACGATATGGTGTCATCTTCCCGCACACCCGTGGCCGCCGCGCGCGGAAAATCCACAGATTCCTTCGGGCCTTCACACGGCGCGACGCGGCACGCGCGTTGCGATTCTTTCCGGGCAGGAGGTTGGCAATGAAATTACAATACTTGTCGGGCGGGCGCGCCGGCTTAGCGCTCGCCCTGCTCTGCGCGTTCGGGTTCACCCTCGCCGCGGGCGACACGGCTCAGGCCCAGTACCGTCAGGATCGCGGCCGCCGCGAGAGTAATCGCGACTGGCGTCGCGACCGCAGAGATCGCGACCGCGGCCGCGGCAACGTCTATGATCGCAACCGCAACGGGGTCGACGACCGTTACGAGCGCGGCAGCGTCTACGACCGCAACCGCAACGGGGTTGATGATCGCTACGAACGTGGCAGCGTCTACGACCGTGACCGTAACGGCGTCGACGATCGTTACGAGCGCAACGGCGGCTACTACGGTAACAACGGCGGGTACGGAAACGGCGGCTACAACGTGGCGCAGATCGCCGCCAACGAGGGCTACCGCGACGGCTTGAACACGGGCGCGAGCGACGGGCAGCGCGGGCAGAGCTACAACCCGCAGAGGTCGCACTACTACCGGAACGCCACCGACGGCTACAACTCTTCCTACGGGAGCCGCTCAACCTATCAACAGTATTACCGCGACGGGTTCGTGCGCGGCTACCAGGAGGGCTACCGCCAGTACGGCAACGGCCGGAACGGCAGGAACTACCCGAACAACGGCGGCCTGGGCGGCATCCTCGGCAACATCTTCGGCAGACCGTAAGCGGGCTGACTGAAGTCGACTGACAAACAGGCGAAAGAGTGGGCGCCGCGACCCGACGGGTC
>DATLMC010000161.1:0-31297 GCA_035537435.1 Pyrinomonadaceae bacterium
GCGGCGTGCTGTCCGCGCTGACGCGCCCGAGCGGGCAGGGGCGAGCCCTGCCCCTACAATCATGCGGCGGATTCTGTTATCTTCTCGCCGCGCTCTTTCCAGACCCGCGACGGCAAATGCGAAGCTCAAACCTCAACTCACGCGCTGAGTGATGAGCGTCGCCGTTGAGTATGAGAGGTTCATACTCACGGCGACCGAGTTACGCAGCAGCATACTAGCTGAATATTCAGCTAGTAACAAGTGGCGACGTGTCCTATCAGGAGGTAGCTTCTGATGGGGCGCGCGACTCGCCCTAAGCCTGAGCGTCTGCCGGACAAGTTGTTGCGCGTCCGGCAGGCTTTAGGGCTGTCGCAAAACGAGATAATCGTGCGGCTAGGTCTGACAGGGAAAGTACTGCGCGGGGCGATCTCAGGTTATGAATTGGGAACGATTGAGCCGCCTATGCCCATCGTCTTGCGGTACGCGCGGGCGGCTGGAGTCTGTACGGACGTTTTGATTGACGACGCTCTGGATTTACCCGCCCAACTGCCAGCCAAGCCCAAACATACGGGCAAATCCTAGCAACACAGATTTAGGACACTACCGCGGCGCGCCGCGGATTCACGATTGCGGGCTTTCCGGTTATACTCGCGCGCTGATTCCGCGCCGACGCCGCGAACGTTTCGGGAGCCCCAATGGTTGAGAGCGACCTCTTCGAGCCCTACGAAAAATTGATCGAGATCGAAGTCCTCGGGCGGAGGTTGCGCGTGCCGGAGAACAACCGCCTGCTGCGCTGCTTCCAGTTCCTCTCGCTGAAATCCATCTCCTACGGCGACTTCTGCTGGAACGGCGACTGCACGAACTGCCAGTTCTGGTATCGCGAGCCCGGCGACTCTACGGACGCGCCCGACAAGACCGCCCTCTCCTGCCGCTTCCGCGTCCGCGAAGGGCTCCGCATCACGCGCCTCGACCCCTGCATCCGACTCGAAGTCGCCGACGAATACGCCGCCTCCCGCGTAGACGCCGACGCATCAGCGCCCGACGACGCCGCGCCCGAAGACTCGCACGCCGGCCCCGCCTACCAAACGCCCTGACCGCCCCCGCCCCGCGAGTTTTCTTTCCCCCGCGCCCCTGCGCTACACTGCGAGAAAGCACTCAGCATTCAGCACTCAGCACTCAGCCATTCAAGGCTGAAGTGGTAGCCGGGGAACATTGAGACACGGTCGGCGAAGGGATTGGCTGACTGCTGACCGCTGAGTGCTGAATGCTTCAACATGCACGACGTTCTGATCATCGGCGCGGGCGCGGCGGGCCTGTCGGCCGCGCTGTGGTGCGACGAACTGGGGCTCGACGCGCTCGTGCTCGAAGAGCGCGCGGAGGTCGGCGGGCAACTGCTGTGGGTTCACAACCCCGTCGAAAACTATCTGGGCGCGCGCGCCGCCAACGGCCGGGAACTGCGCGACGCGTTCGCCGCGCAGGTCGCGGACGCGGAGTTCGATCTCTGGACGGGCGTCGAGATCGGGGGCGTCGACCTCAGCGCGAAGCGCGTGAGTTTACGCAGCGGCGAGGAGTTGCAGTCGATCTTTCTGATCATCGCGACGGGCTTGCGACGGCGTCGCCTGGGCGTGCCGGGCGAGGCGGAGTTTGCGGGGCGCGGGATGATCGAGTCGGCGGCGCGCGACCGCGAGTTGTTCGCGGGGAAGGATGTGGTGGTGGTCGGCGGCGGCGACTCCGCGGTCGAAAACGCGCTGCTGCTCGCCGAAGTCTGCCCGACCGTGACGCTCGTGCACCGGAGGAAGAAGCTGCGCGCGCGCGCCGAGTTCGTCGAGCGGCTCCGGGGCACGCACTGCGTTACGGTCTTCACCGAGTCGGAGCTGGTGCGAGTCATCGGGGGCGAGCGGGTCGAGGCGGTCGAGATCAGGCGGCGCGGCGCGCTTAAAGCCTTCCAGATGGCGACGGGGGGCGTGCTCGTGCGCGTCGGCTACGAGCCGAGCACGGAGTTGTTTCGCGATCAGGTCGAGAGGGACGAGCGCGGCTACCTGCGCGTGACGAGCGAGCAGGAGACGAGCGTGGACAACGTCTTCGCCGCGGGCGACGTGGCGAGCCCGCTCGCGCCGACCGTGAGCGGCGCGGTCGGCGCGGGGGCGACCGCCGCGAAGATCATCGCGGCGCGTCTGAGGGACGCGACGGGAGGGTGAGACGGTGGCGACGGCGGGCTATTCCGGGACACCACTCGTGAAGAAGCTCGGCTTCAAGGAGGGCTTCCGCGCCGCGCTCGTGGGCGCGCCGCGTAAGTTCTCGGACGAGTTGATCGATCTCCCGGCGGGCGTCGAGTTCGTCACGCCCGCCGAGCGGTCGCTCGATCTCGTCCTGCTCTTCGTCGAAGGGCAAGCCGATCTGCTGAAGTCGTTCGCGCGTCTCGCCGCGCGGCTCGCGCCCGCCGGGATGCTGTGGGTCGCGTGGCGCAAGAAGTCTTCGGGCGCGCAGACCGATCTCTCGGAGGACGTGGTGCGCGAGATCGGGCTCGAATCGGGGCTCGTCGACACGAAGGTCTGCGCGATCAACGAGACGTGGTCGGGCCTGCGCTTCGTCCGCCGCCTCAGAGACCGACCGAAGTCGTAATGACGGGCGTTAGAATCGTACTGCTGTTGACCTGGCAAGTCTCGCGGGCATGAGCTACAAGACCATCACGCCTACTGAATACACGGGGCGCGCGGCGCGGGGCGAGCGCGTTCGTTTGATCGACGTGCGCGAGCCGCAGGAGTTTGAGTTGGCGCGCGTCGAGGGCGCGGAGCTTTTGCCGATGAGTCGCTTTCAGGAGTGGGCCGGCGCGCTCGACCCGGAAGAAGAGATCGTCTTCATGTGTCACCACGGCGTCCGCAGCGCGCAGGTCTGCACGGTGCTCGCGCGCTCTGGGTTCACGAAACTTTACAACCTCGCGGGCGGCATCGACCGCTGGTCGGCGGAAGTCGATCCCGCTGTCCCGCGGTACTGAAGAGCCGTCAGTTGTCAGTAGTCAGTCGTCCGTTGCAGTTGTCGCGGGACCGTATGGCTACTGGTCATCACTCAACCTGCCGGAGCCGAAAAACGAATGACAACTGACAACTGACCACGGACGACCCTATAATGCCCGCAGTGAACGAAATCGAGCAGCAGAGTCCCGCCTACACGGAGGCGCACGCGGCGGCGTACCCCGTCGAGTACATCGCCGGCATCGAGCTTTACAACGCGGGCGAGTTCCACGCGGCGCACGACGCGTGGGAGGATCGCTGGACGGACGACGCGGGACCCGCCGAAAAATTGTTCTTGCAGGCGATGATCCAGTCGGCGGTGGCGTTCCACCACCTGGAGATCGGGCGGCCCGGCGCGGCGCGCAGGATGTACCAGATGTCGAAGGAGAAGTTCGCGCGCCTCGGCACGCCCAGCTTCATGTCGCTCGATCTCACCGACTACCAGGCGCAGCTCGACCGCTCGCTCTCGTGGCTGCTGGACGCGCCCGACCCGCGCGACGTGATGCCGCCTGAGATCGTGCCGCCGAAGATTCGGCTGCTGCCCGAAGTGATGGAGTTCGACTGATGGGCGTCGGGATGAGCGACGATGTGACCGACGCCCCGCCGCGCACGGAACGCGCGGCGGGCACGCGACTGACTCCCGCGGAGTCAGCGGCGGGGCGGCGGGGCGCGCTGCCCGGCGCGGTGGCGGGCGCGCGGCTGCTGCTCGTCGCGCTGTGGCTGGGCGGCGCGGTCTTCTTCAGCTTCGTCGTCGCGCCGTCGGCCTTCGCCGTGCTGCCCGCGCGCGAGCTGGCGGGCGCAATCGTCACGCGCACCATCGCCGTCGTCAACGTCGGCGGCTTCGTCATCGGCCTCGTCGCGCTCGCGCTCGGATTCCCGGCGGACGACGAGGCGGCGCGCAGAGGGCGGGCGCGCCTCGTCGAGACGGTGGCGCTCGCGCTCGTGGCGATCTGCTGCGGCGTCGGTCACTGGGTCGTGAGCGCGCGGATGCTCGCGCTGCGCGCGGCGATGGGGCGACCGATTGACGCGGTCGCGGCGGACGATCCCGCGCGCGCCGCCTTCAACAGTCTGCACGGCTACTCGGTCGGCCTGATGACGGTCGCGATGCTCGCGGGCGTCGTCGCGCTCTTCGCCGTGGCGCGACGGGTGAACAAGTCCGGAGTCTAGAGTCCGGAGTCTGAGGTCGAAAACAAAAGATTGCTTTTGACTCCCGGACTCAGGACTCCGGACTTAAACACAAGGAGTCTTTTCGTGGAAACGATTGAGAGGATCGACGACTGGCGCGAGCGTTACCAGCGTTGGAAGCGCGTCAACGAGTTGCGCGACGGCGACGTGGGCGAGCACTACCCGTGGGTCGAGAACCGGCGCGCGCCGTTCAAGCCGATGGGGCGCGCGCTGCCGATGCTCAACCTCGGCCTCATCACCTCGGCGGGCGCTTACATCGACGGCACCGAAGCCTTCGACACGACCGTCCCCGGCGGCGACGCGACCTACCGCGAGATCCCCACGCTCGTCACGCAGGACGATCTGCGCTTCGCCGCGCGCGGCTACGACCCGGCGGCCGTCGAGGCGGACATGAACTCGCAAGTCCCGCTCGCGCGGCTCTACGAGTTCGAGGGCAACGGCATCATCGGCCAGCTCAACCCGGTCTTCTGGAGCCTGTGCGGGTTCATCCCCTCGGCGGCGCGCTTCGCCACGCAGACGCTCCCCGAACTGGTCGAGCGCGTCAAACGATACAACGTCCAGGCGGCCCTCTTAATTCCCGCGTCGCGCCTCTGCCACCAGACGATGGGCCTGACGGCGCGCGCGCTCGAAGCGGCGAATGTCCCCACCATGATGCTCTCGGTCGACAGGGAGGCGACGGAGCAGGTGAGGCCGCCGCGCGCGGTCTACTACAACGGCGAGTTCGGCAGCGTCGCGGGCCGCCCCAACTTCGGCGAGCACCAGCGGCGCATCCTCGACGAGGCGCTGCGGCTTTTGGAGCCGACCGATCAGGTCTCGATCCGCAAGCTCAACGTCGAGATGGAGACGCTGGTCGAAGGGCAGCGCGGCGAGCGTTAAAGTCGGCCCCCGGCCGAGGTCGCGCCAAAAACTTCGAGCCCCGCGATGACGTTCCGTCGTCATCGCGGGGCTCGACTGCGTTCGGGCCGACGCCGCGGGTTTTTACGAACGCCGCTTGCGCGCCGACGGCGCGTCGGACTTGGCGAAGTAGCCCTGGCGGAAGGTGAGCTTGAGCTTCTGCTCCTTCAGCGCCGGGTTCGTCACTTCGATGAGGAGCTTGCGGAAGGTGCCGTCGTGCTTCTTGTTGGTCGGCGAGTAGGCGATCAGGTACTGCTCCCGCAACTCCTGCTGAATCTGCGCGAAGGCCTTGCGCAAGTCCTCCTCGCTGCGCGGGACGTAGGCGCGCCCCCCCGTGCGCTCGGCGATCTTTTTGATCGAGCCCTCGTCGACGCCCGTGTAGTTGAAGCTGTCGCCGACGCCGATGACGAAGACGAGCGTGTCGGTCTTGATGGCGCGGTCGACCGCGTCCTGCAACTTCATCCGGCTCGACGTGTCGACGCCGTCGGTCAGGAGGATGACGGCGCGCCGCGTCTGCTCGGACGACTCCGAGAGCACCTCGTCGCACGTCACCCAGACCGCGTCCCAGAGCGACGTGGAGGAGGCGAGCGCGTTGTTGTCGCCGGAGATGGGCGGCGTGCCGACGATGGTCCCGTTGCCGATGTAGCCGGCGGGCGGCACGAACTCGACGCGGTCGATGGCGCTGCGGACGCGCTGGACGCTCCCCGTCAGCCCCTGCTCCAGCGTCGTCTCGCCCGTAAACGACACGACCGCGACCTCGTCCTTGCGGGGGCGCAAGACCGCGTCGACGAACTCGCGCGCCGCCTGCTTCTCTTGCGAGAGCGTGTGCTCCTGCGAGCCCGACGTGTCGATGACGATGGCGAGCGTCAGGGGGAGATCGACCTGCGTCCCGAAGGTGAAGATCTCCTGCTGGACGCCGTCTTCGAGGATGCGCACGTCCTCCTTCTTGAGCGAGGTGACGAACCGCTTATCCTTGTCGATGGCGGTGAAGAGCACGTTAGTCAGGGCCGTGTCGACGCGGTAGACCTCGTCGTCGTCCACGGTCGTGTTCTCGTCCACCGGCTTCGGCGTGGGCTTCTGCTGCGCGGGCGGCGTCTGCTGCGGCTGCGCGGTCGGGGGCTGCGGCGGCGGCTGCTCGGCGCGCGTCGGCGCGAGCGCGAGGAAGGACGCCGCGCCGAGGGCGACGAAGAAAGCGAGGGCGCGCACAGACTGCCTGCGAAATTTCATAGATTTTAAGACGACCTTCCGAACAGGGTTAGATGCCGGGCGCCTGAGGTTGGATGCTAGCCGGGGGCGAAAGGACCGACGCCCGACGCCCTATTCGCGCCTAATCCTTGACCTCTTTCGTCGCCGTGTAGCCGCGGCGCGTGCGCACCTTGAGCCCGTCGCGCTCCGAGGCGAGCTTGACCTCGATGCGCCGGTAGCTGCCGTCGAAGGCGCGCTGTGGGCGGTAGGTGACGACGTACTGCGCGCGCAGCTCTTTCGCCACGCGGCTGAAGGACTTTTCCAGCCCCGTCTTGTCGCCGATGAAGAACGCCTTGCCGCCCGTCTCGGCGCAGAGCCTGTCCAGCTCGCGGTCGCCAGCGTCCTTCGGCGTGCCGATCTCGACGCCGGGCACGACGCCCGAGAGCCCGGCCTTCGTCGAGACGGCGAAGACGGTCGTCTCGGTCGCCTGCGCGATCTCGATGGCGTCCTTCAGCTTCGCGCGGCTCGCCGTGTCGTCGCCGTCCGTGATGAGGACGATGACGCGCCGGCCCGCCGCGCCGCGCATCTTCTCGTCGCACATCAGCCACACGGCGTCCCACAGGGCGGTGTCAGAGCCGGGCTTCTTCACGCTGTCGACGGCCTTGTCGAGCAGGTCGAGCTTGTCCGTGAAGTCTTGCAGCAGGTTGACGTTCTCGTCGAAGACGGCGAACGCGCCGCGGTCTTTGCGCGCGCGCACGACCGTGTAGAGGAAATCCTTGGCCGCCTCCTTCTCGAAGCCGAGCTTGCCGGCGGTCGAGCCGGAGATGTCTAAGAGCACGGCGACGTGGACGGGGACGCCCGTCTTCTCGTCGGTGAAGCTCTCGATGCGCTGCGGCTGCTTGTCCTCGAAGACCTGGAAGTCGGACGCGCCGAGCCCGGCGACGGGCTGATCCTTCTTGTCGAGGACGGTGATCGGCAGGCGCACGATGCGGACGTTGACCGTGCCCCCGCTCGTCTCCTGCGGCGGGGTCGCCGCGGGTCGCGCCGCGGCCGGGGGCTGCTGCTGCGCGGCGGCCCCGCGCGCGGCGAGCGCCCACGCGCCCGCGCCGAGAGAGGCGAAAACGAGGAGCAGTTTGGCGGCTGATTTCATGTCTCTTCTAAAAGTGAACGAAAAGATTGGGCGGGACTGAAAAGTGGACTTTACAGAATCTCGCGCGCCTCTCGCGGACTTCGATGCCCGCCGCGACGAGGCCCGTTGCCCATCCGTGCGTGCCCGCGCCCGGTGGCAGAGTATATCAACCGCGCGCCGCGCCCGCACTGCCCGTGGGCGCGTCAGTCCTCGGTCTCGGCGAGCGCGGCGAGCACGGCTTCGAGGTCGGGCGCGAGCGGCGCGCGAAACTTCATGAACTCGCCCGTCTGCGGGTGGCGCAGGCCCAAGCGTTCGGCGTGCAGGAACTGCCTGCCGAGCCGCGCGACGGCCGTGCGCGCGCGCGGCTCGACGATCTGCTTGTCGCGCCCCGCGCCGTAAACCTCGTCGCCGACGACCGGGTGCTTCATCCACGCGAGGTGCACCCTGATCTGGTGCGTGCGCCCCGTCTTGATCTCAACGTCCAGGAGCGTGAAGCGCGTGAACCGCCGGCGCACGCGCCAGAGCGAGAGCGCGTGGCGGCCCGCGCGGACGACCGCCATGCGCGTGCGGTTGCGCGGGTCGCGCCCGACGGGCTCTTCGACGCGCCCGCGCTCCTCCCTGGTCGCGCCGTGGACGAGCGCGACGTAATATTTGACGACCTCGCGCGCTCTGAACTGCGCCGACAGGTTCTCCCGCGCCGCCTCGGTCTTCGCCGCGACGATCAGACCCGAAGTGTCGCGGTCGAGCCGGTGGACGATGCCGACTCTGGGGAATTGCGGAATGCGGAATGCGGATTGCGGATTTGAGTGTTGCTGTTCGTCGCCGCCCTTTCCACCAATTCCGCCCTCAACACCTTCTTCAATCCGCAATCCGCAATCCGCATTCCGCAATCGGTAGGCGAGCGCGTTGGCGAGCGTGCCCGAGGGGACTCCGGCGGCGGGGTGGACGACGAGGCCGGCGGGCTTGTTGACGACGACGATCGCCTCGTCCTCGTAGACGATGTCGAGCGGGATGTCTTCGGGCTCGAAGCTGTTGGCGGGCGGCTCCGGCGTCTCCAACTCGACCGCCTCGCCCGCGTGCAGCCTGTACGAAGGTTTCTCGACGCGCCCGCCGACCAGCACCTCGCCCTCGTCAATCGACTGCTTGAGGCGCGTGCGGCTGACGTGGGGCACGCGCGCGGCGAGGTACGCGTCGAGGCGAGAGCCCGCCTCGGCCTCTTCGACCGTGAAGGCGAGCGTCTCGGCGTCGTGCGCCGCGGCGGAAATGTCTTCGTCTATCTCTTCGACCATTTGGTTGACAAAACAGGAGTCGCGTCAGGGAAGGTATGTTTATAGCATTGCGGACACGACAAGACTAAAGCCCCGTCAGGGGGCGGCATGTCGTGCGGGGCATACATGTCGCTCCTGACGGGGCTTAAAGGTCGTGCGCCCGCGCGGGCTATAAACATTCGGCCCCGAGGGGGCAGGCCGGAAACGCGCACCTTACTATGCACGCACGGTCCCGGAAACAGCCGCGCCGCCGCGCGCCACGGAGGACGACGCGCGCCGCCAGCGCACGAAGAGCACGACGACGCTCGCGGCGAAGACGACGAGGCTGATGAGCTGCGAGGTCGAGAGCCCGGTGCGCGACGTGAGCCCGAAGAGGTCGCCGCGCGGGTCGTCGCGGAAGAACTCGATGGCGAAGCGCGCCGCGCCGTAGAGCGCGCCGTAGAAGAGTATGACCTGGCCGCTGAAAACTTTCCGGCGGTGCAGCCAGAGCAGGAAGAGGAAGATGAGCGCGGCGGCGAACGACTCGTAGAGCTGCGTCGGGTGGAGCGCCGCGTCCGTCGGGACGCCCGTGATCTCGTGGCCGGCTTCGGAGAACTTCACGCCCCACGGCATCGTCGTCGGCTTGCCCCAGCAGCAGCCCGCGGCGAAGCAGCCCTGCCGCCCGACGGCCTGCCCCAACGCGACTGCCGGGGCGAAGGCGTCGGCCGTCTTCCACCAGGGAAGTTTAAACCTGCGCACCAGCACGAACGCGGTCGCGACCGAGGCGAGCAGCCCGCCGTAGAAGACGCCCCCCGAACGCAGGAAGTCGAGCGACAGCAGGTGCAGCGGGTTCGCGCGGTACTCCGGCTCGGTGAAGAGCATCAGCGCCTTCGATCCCAGGATCGCCGCGAGCAACAGCCAGAGGCCCAGATCGTAGACGCGCTCGCGCGGCAGACCGTCGCGCGCCGCGAGTCGGGCGGCGACCACGAGCGCGAGCAGAAACGCCGCCGCCAGCAGCGCGCCGTAGGTGTTGACGGGGAAATTGCCGATGCGGAAAAGTTCCGGGTACATCTCGCGAAAGGGGAGCCAGTCTTCACCACCCAGAATACAGAAGTCGGAATGGATGGGGAAGTTGCGCGGCCGCGGCGGGGGTCATGCCGAGTGAGCTTCGGTCTCCCGCCGCCCGGCCCCCGACTTCTTCCTCCTGCCTTCGAGGATCAGGTCGAGGGCGAGCAACACGGCGCCGAGGCAGATGGCGGCGTCGGCGACGTTGAAGGTGGGCCAGTAGTGCGAGTCCACGTGGAGCAGGATGAAATCGACGACGTGGCCGAGGCGGGCGCGGTCGGTGAGGTTCCCCGCTATCCCCGCGAGCAGCAGCGCGCACGCGCCGAGCACGCGGTCGTCCTGCCGCGGCGTGCGGAAGAAGTAGGTGAGGACGGCGACGACGGCCGCGCACGCGAGCGCGACCAGAAGCCAGCGGCCCGCCGCGCCGCCCTCCTGCAACTGCCCGAAGGCGATGCCGGGGTTCTCCGCGTAGGCGAGATCGAGGAAGCGCGGGACGACCGTCACGTCCTGCCCCAGACGCAGCCGCCGCACCGCCCAGGCCTTCGAGGCCTGATCAACCAGGTAGACGCCGAACGCCGCGAGCAGGTAGGCCGCGCGCCAGCGCAACGCTCCCGATTGCGGGTTGCGGGTTGCGGGTTGCGGGTTGGAAGACCGCGCCGCCTGTCGTTCGTCGTTGTCTGCCGTGTGAGTAGTCACGCCGCGGCTCCTTCCGACTCGATCTCCGCGAGCGCCTCGATGCAGCGTTCGCAGACGGTCGGGTAGCGGTGAAACTCGCCGACGCGCTCCGTGTAGTTCCAGCAGCGCTCGCACTTCTTGCCGGCGGCGCGGAAGACCTCGACGCCGATGTCGGGCGAAGCCTGATCGTCGGTCTTCACCACGCCGACCTTCGAGACGATGAAGACGTAGCGCAACTCCGCCTGATACTTCGAGAGCGTCGTGTAGAGCGGGTCTTTCAGCTTCAGCTCGACGCGCGCCTCCAGGCTGCTGCCGATCTGCTTCGCCGCGCGCGCCTCTTCGAGCGCGCGCAAGACCACTTCGCGCACCTCGAAAATCTGCGCCCAGCGCGCCGCCAGCTCCGCGTCGCGCGCGCCCATGACGACGGGGAAGCCCGCGAGGTGGACGGACGGCTCCCGCCCGGAGACGGCCGGGGCCGTGTCGCCGCCGGTCGCGACCTGGTACGAGGGCGCGGGCAGGTTCTCCCAGATTTCGTCGGCGGTGAAGACGAGGATCGGCGCGAGCAGGCGCGCGAGCGCGTCCGTGATCTCGTAGAGCGCGGTCTGCGCCGAGCGGCGCGCCTGAGACCTGGGCGCGGCCGTGTAGAGCCTGTCCTTGATGATGTCGAGGTAGCGCGCCGACAGCGTGACGGTGCAGAACTGGTAGAGCGCCTGGTAGGCGGCGTGGAACTCGTAAGCCTCGTAAGCGGCCAGCACGCGCTCCGTGACGGCGTCCAGCTCTGAGAGCGCCCAGCGATCCAGCTCCATCAACTCGCCGGGCGCGACCCGGTCGCGCCCCGGGTCGAAGCCGTCGAGGTTGCCGAGCGTGAAGCGCGCGGTGTTGCGGATTTTGCGGTAGGCGTCGGCCGTGCGCGCGAGGATTTCCGGCGAGCAGCGCATGTCCTCGTGGTAGTCCGACGACGTGCACCAGAGCCGGATGATCTCCGCGCCCGACTTTTCGACCACCTCGTTCGGCGAGACGGCGTTGCCCGCCGACTTGTGCATCGCCTTGCCCTGCGCGTCGAGCGTCCAGCCGTGCGTGAGCGCGGCGCGGTACGGCGCGCGGTCGTGGGCGGCGAGCGAGACCATCAGGCTGGAGTTGAACCAGCCGCGGTACTGGTCGCCGCCTTCGAGGTACACGTCCGCCGGCCTCCACTCCTTCAGCTCGTCGGCGAAGTACTCTTTGAAGACCGAGACCCAGGAGGAGCCGCTGTCGAACCACACGTCGAGGATGTCGGTCTCCTTCGTGAACTCCGCCCCCCGGCAGCCCGGACACTTGAAGCCTTCGGGCAGCAGGTCCTTCGCGTCGCGCTTGTACCAGGCGTCGGCCGACTCCCGCTCGAAGATTTTCGCGACGCCTTCGATCACCTTCGCGTCGGCGATCTCCGCGCCGCACCCCGCGCAGTAGAAGGCGGGGATCGGCACGCCCCACACGCGCTGGCGCGAGACGCACCAGTCGGGCCGCCCCCTGAGCATGTTGCGCATCCGCGTCTCGCCCCACGCCGGAATCCACTCGACGCGCGCGATCTCTTCGAGCGCGCCCTCGCGGAGCGAGCGCGGAGCGCCCGCCTCGTTCTCCGTGTAGTTGCTGCGGTCGCGCCCGTCCTCGTCCGTCTCGACCGCCGGGGCGGTGGCCTTCGCGTCGAGCGAGATGAACCACTGCGGCGTGGCGCGGAAGATGACCGGGTTCTTGCAGCGCCAGCAGTGCGGGTAGCGGTGGGCGTAAGGCTCGCTGAAGAGCAGCACGCCGCGCCCGCGCATGAAGTCAACGATCTTCGGGTTCGCCTCGAAGACGCGCTCGCCCGCGAAGTGCTCGACCTCCGGCAGGAAACGACCGGCGTTGTCGACGGGGCAGTAGATTTCGAGCCCGTAACTTTTGCCGATGACGAAGTCGTCGTGCCCGTGGCCCGGCGCGGTGTGGACTAACCCCGTGCCGGCCTTGCTCGTCGCTTCACGCGGGCGCGCGTCCTTCACGTCCAACTCCGTCTCGGCGTCGGCCTCGCCGCCGAGCGTGACGTGGTCGCCGACCATCAAAAGCGAGGCGCGGTCGATCCACGCGTGGCGCGCCTCCAGCCGGTCGAGGCGCGAGCCCGGAAAGCGCGCGACGATCTTCGTCTCATTCAAGCCGCACTTCTGCGCGACCACTTCGGCCAGTTCGGAGGCGACGACGTAGACCTCGCCGCCCGACTCGACGGCGCAGTACTCGAAGTTCGGGTTGACGGCGATGCCGAGGTTGGCCGGGAGCGTCCACGGCGTCGTCGTCCAGATGAGGAAAAAGATTTCGCGCTCGTCGTCATCGTCGCCGAGCACCTCGCGCCGGAAGACCTTGCCGTCGGCGGTCGCGTGCGAGAGTGGGAACTTGACGTAGACGGAGGGGCTCGTGTGCTCGCGGTACTCGACCTCGGCTTCGGCCAGCGCCGTCTGATCGTAGACGCACCAGTAGACGGGCCGCGCGCCCTTGTAGACGTAGCCGCGCTCGACGAAGCGGCCGAAGAGCCGCGCCGTCTCCGCCTCGTACTGGTTCGACATCGTCGAGTAGGGCCGCTCCCACGAGCCGAGGATGCCGAGCCGCTGGAAGTCGCGCGTCTGGCTCTTGAGCGCGTTCTCCGCGTACTCGCGGCAGATGCGCCGGACGGTCGAGGCGTCCATGTTCGACTTCTTCGCGCCGAGTTTCTTATCGACGTAGAGCTCGATGGGCAGGCCGTGGCAGTCGTAGCCGGGCACGTAGGGCGCGTCGTAGCCCATCATCGAGCGCGACTTGACGACGAGGTCTTTCAGAATCTTGTTGAGCGCCGTGCCGAGGTGGATGTCGGCGTTGGCGTAAGGCGGCCCGTCGTGCAGGATGAACTTCTCGCGCCCCTTCGAGGCGGTGCGGATCATCCGGTAGAGATCGAGCTGCCGCCAGCGTTCGAGGCGCGCGGGCTCTCCTTGCGCGAGGTTCGCCTTCTGCGCGAACGCGGTCTTCGGCAGGTTGATCGTCTTCTTCAGTTCGAGCGGTGTCTCAGTTGACATGATTAAGTCTGGTGTGTGGAGTCTAAAACCCGGAGCCTAAAATCTAAAGTCTGGAGTCTGAAGTCGACGGCTGCTGACTTCAGACTCCAGACTTTCGACTTGAGACTTGAGACTGTAGTTAGCCGATGAACATCTCTTCCTCGCCGTAGGTCTCGTCGATCTGCTTGGGCGCGGGCGAGGCGAGCACTTCCAGCCCCCGCCGGACGCCCGCCATGATCGCGGCCAGCTCGCGCGCGGGCGAGACGAGCTTCGAGTGGATGAACATCGCCGTCGTCGAGAACTGACGGTTCGTCTCGTCGATGGTGCGGCTCACGCGCTCGACGTGCTCGCGCGCCGTGACGGCCGTGTAGCCGACGAGCTGTTTCAGCTCGCGCACCTCGTCCTTGACGAGCGCGGCCGACTCGGAGAAGTGCGCCGAGGCGGTCGTCAGGTGATCCGACATCAGGCCGACCTGGACGGCGACCTCCTTGCCCTGCGCGGCGATCTCGCGCACCTGATCGCTCAACAGGCCGACGCGGTCGAGCAGCGGCTCGGCGCGCCGCTCCAGGTTGCCCAGCGTGCGCACGACGCGGCTGACCACGACCGCCATCGCGATCATGGCGGCGGCGATGACGACGAACGACGCCGCGATGATGAGCATCACCACGAACATCGGATCGCGCGCGCCGATCTGGAGTGCTAACGACATACCGATTGCGGATTTCGGATTGCGGAGTGCGGATTGAAGAAAACAACCTGGGAGTTCAGATCGGACTTTTAATCCGCAATCCGAAATCCGCATCCCGCTGGTCGCCCTAGCCCTGGTCGGGCTCTTTCTCGTAGTAGGTCGGCGCGGGCTCCATCAGCGCGGACGACTGCGTGCGGCGCTTCTCGTCGGAGTAGGCGCGCTTGCCCGCGTCGATGGCGGCCGAGAGCGTCTCGCCGCGGCGCGCGACCTGCTGGCGCGCCGCGCCCGCGACCTCGCCGACCTGCGCCTTCGCCGTCGAGTAGAACTCGGTGGCGCGCTCGCGCGAGGTCTCGTAGTAGTCGCTCGCCTTCTCCCGCGCCCCGTCCACGCCCTTGCGCGTCGCGTCGGCGATGTCCGAGCGGAGTTCGCGACCCGACTTCGGCGCGAAGAGCAGCGCGGCGAGCGCGCCGACCGCGCCGCCCAGGAGGAAGCACGTGAGCTGCGTCGAGAATGGGAACGGCAGACCGTCGCCGCCGCGCCGCCTCGAAACGTCCTGCGGCACACCCTGGATTGACATGACGACCTCTCTTCCTCGCGCCGGCAGGCTCTCGCGAGCCCCGGCGGTTAAGACCCGGAAATGACGTTGAAACCTGACCCGCACTATAACAAACACGCGCGAAGCGGCGCAAGAAACTGAAAAAGGCAGTCCGCCGTCAGTCGTCCGTCGTCAGTTGTTTTGTCTTCAACTCTCGCGGCTCGTTCTCTCACACATCGCGCTTGCGAGGCGCGGACGACGGACGACTGACCACTGACCACGGACGGCCTTTCTCTCACCTCTCGTCGCCGCACCTCGGCGCGAGCGCGGAGAAGACGGCGCGACCGACGAGCGCGGCGAGGATGCCCCCGATGATTCCGAACAAGAGCCCGCCGCCGCGGATCGCGAGTAGCTGCGCCATCGTGACGTTCGCCGCCTGCTCCGGCTTGAGGTTGAGCGCGTCCCAGTGCAGGAAGTAAGTCCCGATCCCGGCGGCGAAGCTGACGAGCGTCGCCGTGAAGATCAGAATCTGCGCCCAGAGACCGAGCGTCGCGCCGCAGAGCACGGTGCCGAGCCAGTTGAAGCCGCCGACGCGGTTCGACATCGCGCCGAAGTAGATGCTGCTGATGAACATCAGCACGAGGACGGAGAAGACGGCGTTGCCGCGCGGGGCGTAGTCCGCGTGAAACACGGGCTGCATCAGAAAGCGCATCACCGCCCAGATCAAAAGCAGCACGAGCGGCAGGCGCAGGTAGCGTAGGACGCGTGAGAACATGGGGGAATCACCTCTCCGACGGGTTTGGGAAGAACGCGAGGGCGGAAACGTCACGTCCGGAATCGGGTTGACGGTTCGGAGCGACAGGCCGGGGCCGGCCGAGCACGCTTCCGGGCGAGACGAAGGTTTTCGCGCGCGGCCGCGTCTAGAGCAGACCCAGCTTCCGGGCGGCGAAGATCAGTATGAACGCCACGACGAGGAACGTCGCGAGCCAGGGGTTCTTGCCCATCGGGCACTTGCCGCCTTCTTCAGCCATCTCGTCCGTCCCGGTTGCCCCGGAGCGCGCACCTGTGCGAGCATCAAGCTTCGGTCAAACTCTATTCTTCTGACTGCCGCACGCGCAGCTAAATTTACATGACAACGCACGCCGCCACAACGAAAAGCCGCGTCTCGCAGAAGGCGAGCCGGTTCACCGAGTCGGTCATCCGCGAGATGACGCGCGAGGCGCTACGCTACGGGGCCGTCAACCTCTCGCAAGGGTTCCCCGACTTCCCCGCGCCCGAAGAGATCAAGCGGGCCGCCGCGCGCGCCATCGAGGAGGACATCAACCAGTACGCGATCACGTGGGGCGCGAAGGACTTCCGCGACGCGATTGCCGAGAAGACGAGGTGGCGCCTCGGCCTCGAAGTCGATCCCGAAACCGAGCTGACCGTCACCTGCGGCTCGACCGAGGGGATGATCGCCGCGATGATGGCGACGGTCGATCCGGGCGAGGAGGTGATCGTCTTCGAGCCCTTCTACGAGAACTACGCGCCCGACGCCGTCCTCTCCGACGCCGTCCCGCGCTACGTCCCGTTGCGCGCCCCCGACTGGACGTTCGACCGCGACGAGCTGCGCGCCGCCTTCAACGCGAAGACCAAGGCGATCATCATCTGCAACCCGAACAACCCGACCGGCAAGGTCTTCACGCGGGACGAGATGGAGTTCATCGCCGGCTTGTGCCGCGAGTTCGACGCGCTCTGCTTCACCGACGAGATCTACGAGCACATCCTCTACCCGCGCGAGGGCGCGGAGATCGAGCACATCTCGATGGCGCAGCTCGAAGGGATGCGCGAGCGCACGGTCGTCGTCAACTCGATGTCGAAGACCTACTCGGTGACGGGCTGGAGGGTCGGCTACGTGATAGCGCCGCCCGAGATCACCTCGGCCGTCCGCAAAGTCCACGACTTCCTCACCGTCGGGGCCGCCGCGCCCCTGCAAGCGGCGGGCGCGCTCGCCCTGCGGCTGCCCCGCGACTACTACGAACACCTGCGCGCCGACTACGAGCGGCGGCGCGACATGCTGCTGCCCGAACTCGAACGCGCCGGCTTCCGCGTCTTCCGCCCCGACGGCGCGTACTACGCGATGACCGACATCTCCGCCTTCGGCTTCGAGGACGACGTGCAGTTCACGCGCCATCTCATCCGCGAGGTCGGCGTCGCCTGCGTCCCCGGCTCGTCCTTCTACTCCGACGCGGCGCTCGGCTCGCAGCAGGTGCGCTTCTGCTTCTGCAAGAGAGACGAGACGCTGCTCCGCGCCGCCGAGCGTCTCCAGAAACTCAAATAGTCGTACACAGGGGGCATCAGCGTCAGAACCGGCCGCGGTAGCGGGCGGGTATTAGTGGCGGAGGCAACCCGCCCGCCACCGCGGGCGGTTCCGACACCTTCGCTATCGATAGTTGACGAGGACGTTTCCGCCGTGTGGGACACGAAGCGGCAGATCATCTGGCTGACGACGGGCGTGCTGCTCGGCACGTTCTTCCTCTACCCGCTCGCGCGCGACGAGGTGGGCGCGACCGACTGGTCATACTTCGCCCAGCTCGAACTCCTGCTCCTCGCCGTCATCGGCGTCATGTTCTACGTCTACTCCAGGAAAAGCCGTGACAGGTAAACCGTGACGGGTGACAGGTCAGAACCGTTTTCACCTGTCACCCGTCACGGTTCACGATTTACGTCTCTTCCGCCTGTCACTATTTCGGCGGCTGTGCCGTCTTGGAGCGGGCGGTGATGCCGCGGTCGGAGGCGACGTAGATGCGGCGCGTGTCGACGTAGGAGATGGAGGTGGGCGTGTAGGCGAGGAGGTAGCGGTTCTTGCGCAGCTCGTCGCAGATCGACTTGGCGGCTTCGCGCTGGTTGCCGAGCGGGAGCACGCGCCCGCCCGTCCCCTCGGCGATCTGGCGCACGACCTCCGAAGGCTTCGGCTGGTCGCGGTGGAACGCGCCGCCCGTGCGGTCGGGAATCTGCATCGCGTAGACGGTGATGTCGGCGTTCTGGAGTTCGGCGAGCGCCTCCTTGAACTTCGTCTTGCTCCCGCGATCCAGCCCGTCGCCGATGAGCACGATGACGCGCTTGCGCACCAGGCCCGTGAGCGGGCGCAGCGCCTCGTTGATGACCGCCGTCAGCGCGTCGAAGAGGTAGGGCTGCCCCTTCTTGCGAAGCCCGGCGAGCGAAGCCTCGACCACCTTCGGGTCGTCCGTCCAGTCCGAGATGATCTCGGCGTGCTCGTCGTAGCCGACGACGAGCATCTGATCGCCCTCGTAGATCTCGTAGGCGAACTCGCGCGCCACCTGCGCGAGCTTGGGCACGTCCGTCCGCAAGGTCTGCGAGTTATCCACCAAGAGGACGATGCGCGCCGGCGACGGGTCGGGCGAGAAGCTGAGGATTTTTTGTTCGAGCCCGTCGTCGTAGAGCGCGATCTCTGCGGGGCTGACGGGCGCGCCCGATCCGTCGTCGCGCAGGGCGGTGACGTTCAGGAGCGCGGCGCGCTCGCGCGATCCGGCGTCGCGGCGGCGACCCGCCTGCCCCGTGGCGAGCGCGGCGCAGGCGGCGAGAGAGAGAACGGCGGCGAGCGGGAAATGTCGGCGGAGGTTAGGCATGAAAGGGAACGCGAGCCGCTGGGAACTTCAATCCTTAGTCGCGCCCTTTGACGACGGAGTTGCTTTCGGGGTCTTCTTTTCGTCGCCTTTCGCCGTTTCCGACCTGGACTCCGCCTGAGCCTCGGACTTCGTCTCCGCCTTAGCGTCGGACTTCGACTCGCCCGCGCCGTCCGACTTCTTGTCCTCGCCCTTGCGCGCGTAGTCCGTCACGTACCAGCCGGAGCCCTTGAACTGGACGCCCGTCTGCGACCACTGCTTCTCCAGCCGGCCTCCGCACTCCTTACACTTCGTCAGCGGCTTGTCCGACAGCTTCTGTAGAATCTCGACGCGGGCGGCGCACTTCTGACACGTATATTCGTAGATCGGCATACCTCTTAATACTCGCTTCCTCTTAATACTCGCTTCCTAAAATTCTCTCGTAACGCGCGAGAGTATACGAGTCTGCGCCGCGGCAGCGCAAACCGACTCGACGCCGTCGCCGATCCGCAATTAAAGCCCCACCGACCCGAAATATTTTCGCCTCGGGGCCGACTTTTTTTGACCTCATTCGATACGCGAAACAGTCAGAATCGAATCATCATGCTCGCGGCGCGGCGCGCGGGGGCGTTCAAACGAAGTTATATCAGAGCTTGCGGCGTGTGCCCTAAAGGCAGACAGTTGAACGACTTAGTCGCATAGAATTCGTCCGGCGAAAGCAACCGGATCACAATCGAGCCCATCCTATCCACGGTCTCAATGATTCGCTCTTTGGCAATCGTTTCGACCATGCGCGCCCCCAAGCCGCGACAACCTTTGCGACGAGAACGTCGCCGCAACCGTTGACCCGACCGGTCAGCCACATGGAGACGAAACTGAATGCAGATTACTCGACGTGTTCCCCACATCCGCTCTTTCAAGGCGTCGGTCATAACCGTTTTCGCTCTTTTCATCCTGGCTAACATCACGGACATCCCCTTCTTCAAGACGTTCGCGCCGACCGTCACGGCGAAGGCGCTCGCCGCCCTCGACCCCAACGCGCCGCTCGTCATCCCGGCCGACGTGCCGACCTCAGGCGACGCTTCTCTCGATCAGATCATCTTCAAGGCCGGTAACAAGTACGGCATCGATCCGCGGCTCATCCACGCCGTCATCCTCCAGGAGTCGCGCTACGTCTCGGACGCGAAGTCGGGCGTCGGCGCGCAGGGGCTGATGCAGTTGATGCCCGGAACCGCCAAGCGCTTCGGCTGCGACGACGCGAACGACGTGGCGAAGAACGTCGAGGCGGGCACGAAGTACCTGCGCGTGCTCCTGAAGCGCTTCGACGGCGACGTGTCGCTCGCGCTCGCCGGCTACAACGCGGGCGAGGGCAACGTCGACAAGTACAAGGGCATCCCGCCGTTCCCCGAGACCGAGAACTACGTGCGCAAGATCACGGGCAACTACGGCAAGACCTACCACCCCGTCCTCCAACCCGAAGACGCGCGCGTCGTCTTCCACCTCACGCCGGGCGACGACGCGGCGGCCGAGTAACGACGCGCCCGCGACTACCTCACAACCCCTCCTGAGTTTTGCCTGGCGCCTCCAGCGCCTCCGGCGTGAGGAATAATTCTCACGCCGGAGGCGCTGGAGGCGCTAAGTGTTTCGAACGCGCCCGCCGGTCGAGCTTGGCAACCCGCCGCGCGCTTCGCTATCATTCGCACTCAAACAGACTCTCTCGCACGCGCACGCGCCCGGACTCCCAGACCGCGGACGCGCGCTCTAATTCGTAAACGGCGGGGCGATCAACGCAACTTGTCTTCATCCACTTCAACCGACGGCGTCGCGGCCCTCTCGCTCGAACGCAAGGTGCAGATGCACGAGGCGCGCGAGGCGATCATCAACCGCCTCGTGCCCACCGTCCACTCCGAGATCGATCTCAACCGCTTCCTCCAGGCCATCGTCTCCGAACTCGGCAAGATGATGAACGTCGACCGCTGCGACGTGATCCAACTCGACGCGGGCGGCGAGCTCCGCATCAGCCACGAGTGGCGCGCGGGCGACGACGTGCCTTCGAGCCTCGGCGTCACCATCCCCGTCGACTTCGAGCAGCTCTCGGCCCGCTTCAACCTCGCGCAGCCGATCCGCATCGACGACACGGACGCCCCCGGACTCGATCCCAAAATCGGACTCCTCCCCGCGAGCCTCAACACGCGCTCGCTCCTCGTCGTCCCCGTCGTGCTCGGCGGCGACGTGCTCGGACTCGTCGGCCTGCACACCACGCGCGCCCCGCGCAAGTGGCTCGACGAGGAGGTCGCGTTCTTACAGTCCATCGCGCGCCAGATCGCCGTCGGCTACCAGTACGCGCGGCTCTACACGGATCAGCAGCGCGAGTCGCACCGCACGCGCGCGCTCCTTGAGATCGCGAACGCCCTGAACGCCAGCTCCGACTTCGGCGAGGTCACCTCCCTCGTCCTGGAGCGCGCCATCGCGCTCGTCGGCGCGGACTATTGCGCGCTCGGCGTGATCAACCCGACGGGGAAGTCGATCAGCCTCGCCGCCTTCAAGGCCGCGCCGCACGCGGGCGTGGAGGGCGTGCGGGGCTTGATCGAGGCGCACGGGCAGTCGGTCGATCTCAGCGAGTACCCGGCGATGCTCGACCTGTTGCGCGAGAACAAGACGCTGGAAGTGCTGGACACGACGCTGCCGCTCCCGATCCGCATCGCCTTCAACGCCGTGCTGGGCGGGAGAGCCGCCCTCGTCTCGCCCGTCCACATCGGCGGCAACACCTTCGGCCTGCTCGGCCTCGTCTGGAGCAAGCCGCGCGCCGGGTTCGACGCCCACGAGACGGAACTCGTCGAGGGCATCGCCGATCAGATCGGCACCGCGCTGGAGCGCGATCAACTCTCGGCGGAGGTGATGCGCCTGCGCTCGGTGCTGCACCAGCGCCACGCCGAGGATCGCATCATCGGCCAGGCCCCGGCGATCCGCCGCGCCATCGAGCTGGCCCTGAACGTCGCCGACACGCAGACCTCCGTGCTCGTCCAGGGCGAGAGCGGCACGGGCAAGGAACTGCTCGCGAACCTCATCCACTACAACTCGCAGCGCCGCGAGCGCGCCTACGTCAAACTCAACTGCGGCGCGATCCCCGAGACGCTGCTCGAATCAGAACTGTTCGGGCACGAGAAGGGCGCGTTCACGGACGCGCGCGCGCGGCGGCGCGGCAAGTTCGAGGAGGCCGACACGGGCACGCTCTTTCTGGACGAGATCGGCGAGATGAGTCTGTCGGCGCAGGTGAACCTGCTGCGCGTGTTGCAGGACGGCGAGTTCACGCGCGTCGGCGGCAACGAGGTGGTCAAGACCGACGTGCGGGTCATCGCCGCGTCGAACGTCGATCTGGAAAAGGCCGTCGAGCAGGGGACGTTCCGTCGCGACCTCTACTACCGCCTCTCGGTCTTCCCCGTGCGGCTGCCCCCCTTGCGCGAGCGTCGCGAGGACATCCACCCGCTGGTCTTCCACTTCCTCGAACACTACAAGCAGAAGACCGGTCGCTTCGTCTCCGGCATCTCGCGCGACGCGTTGCAGGCGCTGGCGGGCTACGACTGGCCCGGCAACGTGCGCGAGCTGGAGAACGCCATTGAGCGCGCCGTCATCATCGCGTCGGGCCGCCAGATCGAGTTAGACGATCTGCCCGAAGCCGTCCACCGCCCCGTCCTCGAAGAGCGCGCCCGCACGCGCACCACCCGCGCGCGCGCCGCCAGGGAAGGGCGCACCGTGAAGCTGGAGATCGAAGTGCCTTCGACGATTGCTGAGATCGAGCGGCGCGCCATCGAAGCCACGCTCGACTACACCTCCGGCGACAAGTCGCGCGCCGCCCGCACCCTCGGCATCGGCCGCAAGACCCTCTACCGCAAGCTCGACAGTTATCGTGATGGCGAGGAGACTCCGTCCGAGTAGATCGCCCCGACTTCGCGCTCGCCAAACACCCCGACATGTGGGAAGCTGGCACCCCGCACGCGATAGGCGGACATGTGGCTGACGGCGCGCGATCCTCGCGCCCCTCCGTAGCTTCATCGTCTGCGCAGAATTCTCACAGCCTCGCCCACCAGTCAGGAGACCTTACATGGCGCTACAAGACGCACTCGAAACCATTCTCACGGAAACCGTCAACAGGCTGACGTTAGTCCCCAACGTCGGGAATCTGATCGACTTCGGGACTCAGGTCGAGCCGGGGGAGTTGGTGACGCTCAAGCTCCAGCCGGAGGTCGGTCCCGTCCTCGTGACGGACTTGCTGAAATTCCCACTCAACCTGCCGCTCGGAACCTTGGGCGCGATCACGGGTAATCTGCCGGTTCCGCTCGCCACCTCCGTCACGCCGCGCGTGACGGTCGAATGGAAGGTCAAAAGGGGGAGGCGCGAGCTGAAGCGCGGCGAAGACTACATCGCCCCCGACGGGTTGAACGGGATCGACTTGCCGCTCGTGCTTCTGCCCGTGTTCGATGAGTTCCGGCTCAACTCACGGGGGCAGCCCGTCGCGCCGGGACTGTTCTTATTCGAGGTCACTGCGAAAGTGACCCTGAGTGTGCTCTACCGCGACATACCGCCGCCGTTGCCGCCGCCCACCTCGCCCATCAAAGAGGCGAAGGCGGAGGCGCAGGTCTCAATCAGGCTGCAACTCCCCGGCCTGCTCCTCCCCACCGTGCTGGTCATGACGGAGGATTCAAACCTGCGCGGCGCGGCCCTCGTAGTCGTGCCGAAGAACTCGCCGGTGAAGTCGCTCGAAAAAATCATGGAGACGCTGCGCCCGATCGAGGCGGTGCTGAGGAAGGTGACGGCGGTCGCCAAGCTCGCGGCGTTCCTCACGGGGCTCTCCGACCTGCTCTTCATCCTCGACAACCAGCCCCACGTCGTGTTCATCGCCCGCGACGAGATCAAGAACCTGAACAGCATCGATCTCATCCAGAATGCGTGGTACACGCTGAACGACATCGAAGCCGAAGACGAGATCAGCGCGATGATCATGATCGGCCCGAATGAACGCATGGTGACGTGCTACGTCCGGCGCGACCTCAAGGACGGCGACGGCGCGTTCAGCCTCAGCCTTGGGAGCGGCAACTGGGCGGCGATACGCTACCTGCACACCACGAAGCCCGTGAGCGAGCCCGCGTCGAGCGCGGTCACAGTCATCAAGGACGCGGTGTTCCGCTTCACGCCCACATTCGGCGGCGGGCAGCAGGTCATCCCCACCGATTTCGGTGACGAGCTCTCGTCAATCGAGTTCGGATTTGGGAGCTGATCGTTTCGGTTTATCTAGTGGGCGCGTCCTGACCGCCGGGCTGAAGTTGATCCCTCTCGGCGGCTTGCTCGCGCAAGTCAACCCGTGATGCGGGCGGCGGGGCGCGTGAGTAGAACAGCACGCGCCCCGCCGTGGTAAGTCGTCAGATTTTTTCGGCTGACAGGTTAGTCTTAACCGATCCTGCGCGCGCGAACGTCCACGCCGTTGAGGCGGAGGATGGCGTGCGTCACCTGCCTGCCCCGGCCGCGCATGAAGGTGACCTGCACGTCCCTGCCGCCGAGGAAGAACTCCGACTCCGATTCGGGGAGCAGCTCGGCGGACGGTCGTTCGCGCTCGTCAGGCACGGCGATCAGTTTGTCGCCCTCCCTGAGAATGCTGAAGGCGAAGATGGGGCTGTCGTACTTGCCGACGTAGTCGTTAAAGACGCTCGCGTCGACTTTGACTGCGGTGCGCTCGCCCGGCACGGGCTGCAAGTGTTCGGAGAGGAGTTGCCAGCGCCCCCGCCGCTTGACGTAGGTTCTGGAGTAGCGCGCGTAGGCCACGCCCTCCGCGTTGTTGTCCGGCCGCCGCCTGCGCTCCACGCGCCGCCCCACGACGACGGCCGTGTCGCCGTTGACGGCGACGTGCGTGTCCTCGCCGGTCAGCGTGAGCGTCGGATCGATCGGCGTCTCTTTGAGGAACGTGAGCAGCGTGGCCTTCGAGCCGAGGTCGCGCGCCGAGGTGAAGACGAACTCGTCGGCCACCATGCGCTCTATCGCCTTCGTGTCCCGACGCAGGTACGCCTCCCTCTCGTCGCGCTCCGCCTTCAGCACCTCTTGTTCCGGGTTGACCCGGCTCGCTCTCTTACTTTGCCTCTGGGCGAGACCGACGGGCGGGACGGCGGCCAGTAACAACAACGTCGCGAGAAACCATTTCATGATCTGCGAAACCCCCGGCTGACGAGATGGTAAAGCTCGGGGCGTTAGACACTGGCGCACCCGGTTGGTTCCCGCCACGCGCGACCAGTTGATCGCGCCCTTCTATTTCGCGTAGTAGCCGGGCTTCGTCCTCGCCCGCGCCTGTTGCCGCTTGACGCCCACGCGCACGTCGCGCCAGTCGCCGTTGTAGTTCTTATCCTTCGGGTTGTACGCCACGCTGTAGAGCACCTGAAGCTCGGACGCCACGCGCTGGTAGACGCCTTCCAGGTCTTCGGCGCGCTCCGCCTTGAAGAGCGTGCCGCCCGCGCTGTCCGCGATCTTCTGGAGCTGCTGGCGCGCCGTGAGGTAGGCCTCGTGCGAGTCCTGGCCCCTGCGCTTGACGGTCACTTCGTACTCCGTGTCGAAGTAGATCGGGTAGATCGTCACGTCCTCCTGGACGATGCGCGCGAGCAGTTCGTCGAACGGGTGGCGCGCCGTGAAGTCGTCGTAAGAGAGGGAGTTGTCCACGCCGTCGGACAAAACGACCACGGCTTTGCGCCGCCCTTCAGTCTCGCGGAAGAGATCGAGCGCCGACCACATGGAGTCGTAGAAGGCCGTGCCCGTGTTGAAATTCTTCACGCCGTCGATGCGATCTTTGAGCAGCTTGCGGTCGGCCGTGAAGCCCGATATGAGCACGAGCTTGCGCGTGAAGCCGGCCACCGAAATCCGCGTGTTGGGGCTTAAGGAGTCGATGAACTTCTTGGCCGCCTTCTTCATGATCTTCATGCGGTCTTTCGTGCTGCCGCTCAGATCGAGGAGCAGGACGAGGTTGACGGGCGCGGTGACGGGCGCGAAGCTGACGATCTCCTGCTCCTGTTTGTGCTCGAAGACCTGGAAGTCGTCTCGCGTCAAATCCGGCAGGAGCTTGCCCGACGCGTCCGTGACCCTGACGTTCAGGTGCACCGTGCGCGACTCGACCTTGAGGACATCTTCGTCCGACGCGTCGCGATTAAGCGTGCCCGCGCCGGCGGACGCCGAGTTGCCCTGCGCGGAGCCCGCCGCAGCTCGCGCCCCGGCGGCGTCGTCCGCGCCGGCGAGCGCCGAAGAGTCGGCGGCGCTCGTAGCGTCGCCGCCCGGGTCGGGGGCGCGCACGTCGTGCGACGACTTGATGGCGCTCGCCCCTCCCCTCATGTCGCCCGCGCCGGCTATCCGATTCTCCGACGACGAGGCGCGCGCGGGGGCGTACGGCTCAAGGCTGATGGAGCCGTGGGAGCTGCGCAGGATGACGGGCGCGCCCCCCTGCCCCGTCCTCCCGTCGAGGCTGTGGGCGGTGATGGGGCCGAAGAAGACGACCGGCAGGCGAGACGTGATGGCCCCTTCCGTCGCGCGCAAAGACAGGTTCGCGCCGGCCGTCGCGGGCAGGAGGAGGGAGATGCTGCCCGTGTCGGTCTCGACCGAGACGGAGCCTGACGCGCCCTTCACCGTCACGTCCCCCTTCCCCCCCTGGACGGTTAAATTGACCTGGGCGGGGACGTAGATCGAGAGGTTGACGGCGGCGTCGGCGGGGACGGCCGCGATCTTCAACACGCCCGGCGCGGGGGTCTCAAAGCGCACCGGCGCGTCCGTCGGCGCGGCGGGCGGCTCGCCCGGCTGCCGCGAAGCCACGACCCGCAGGCGCGCGTCGTCCCAGGTCTGTATCTCCGTGCGGCCGTTCAAATTCTCGACGCCGACCGAGTTGAATCTCTCGGTGAAGACGCGGTTGAAATCCGACTTCGCCGGGCGCGCGGGCTGTGCGGCCCGGAGCGTCGGCGCGAAAGAAGAGGCGAGCAGCGCGAGGGCGGTCAACGCCCCGCACGCGGCTCTCGACCGGTGCTTCATAATTTTCTCCCCGTGCGATAGTGGCGGGCGAACAAGGAGCCTTGCGGGCTCGCCCCGACGGCGACCGCCGTCCCGGAACGGGCGCGGGCTCGCTTTGTGCGGCCGACATCTTCGTAATGACGTTCGACGGAGTCGGAGCGTTAACTTAGGCGGGCGGCGGCTGATCCTGCTCGGCGGCTTGCTTGCGGAGTTGGTCGATGATGGAGCTGATGGCGGGGGCGAGTTTGCCTTCGGGCGCGAGCTCCAGGTACTTCTCGTATGCGGCGACCGCCTCCCTGTACTTCTCCTGTTTCTCTAACGCTTCGCCCAGGAGTTGGTAGAGCACCGGCTCGGTGTCAGAGAGTTGGGCGACGGCTTTGCGGAAGGCCGCCGCCGCGCCCGCGTAGTCGCCGCGCTCCTGGAGGATGACGCCCGTGCCGGTGTGCGCCTCGGGCTGGAAGCCGCGCGCCTCCTGAATCGCGCGCGCGTACGCGTCGAGCGCGCCCGCGTCGTCGCCCGAAGAGTGGAGGATGCGACCCTCGACCGCCGAAGCCTCCGGGTAGACGGCGCGATACTTTCTCGCCTCTTCCACCTCGGCGAGCGCCGCGTCGAACTCGCCCAGTTCCGAGAGCGCGCGCGCGAGCCCGACGTGCGCCGCCGGGTAGCGCGGGCGCAGACTGATCGCGCGGCGGTAAAGCTCGACCGCGCCCTTGCGCGACTCGGCGGTTGCGCGCTCGCGCGCACCTTCGGCCTGCTGGAACGCCAGTTCGGCCTCGTCGGTCGTCGGCGTGAGCTTCACTTCGACGCGGCCGCGCTGCGTCGGGAGAAGTTGCAGCGTGCGCTCGCCGAAGCCCGCGGCGCGGACGCGCAAAGCGTGGCGACCGGGCGCGACGCTTTTGAGTTCGAGCCGGCCCTGTTCGTCCGCCGCGCCGCGCCGCACCTCGTCGAGCCAGACGACGGCGCGCGGCTCGGTGGCGACGGTGATCGCCTTCGCCGGAGCGGCGCTCGCCTTCGCGGGCGCGGCGCGCGGCCTCCGTTTCTGCGCGTACGCGTTGGTGATGATTAGAGACGCGCCGAGCAAAATTAGAAACGTGCGGAACAACGTAGGGGCAGGGCTCGTCCCCGCCCGCCGCGCCAGAGCGCGGAAAGGATGCGGGATCATTCGACGTTGATTAAGCGCTGATCGTGTGAGCGACATCGCGGTAGCTCGCGGGCAGGGACGAGCCCCGCCCCTACAAAAGTCGCGACGCATCCTTGTCCTCATCGCCGTCAATTCTCCGTGGGCACATCTTCGCCGGGGTTCACGCGGCGCGGGCGCACGGCGTTGTCGCTTGCGCCCGGCGCGCCCGTGTTCGTTAGCGCGGGGCGGACGGGGCGCGCGCCGACTTCCGCGCGGAAGCGCCCTTGCTCGTCGTAGAGCCGCTGGTACTGCAAAGTGTTTCTGATGATGCCCTGAATGTACTGCCGCGTCTCTCTGAAGGGCACGGCTTCCGCCCACTCGTCGATCTCGGCGGGCAGCTCGGCCTTCCAGCGGGTGGCGCGCCCCGGCCCGGCGTTGTAGGCGGCGGCGGCGTACTCGACGCGACCGTAGGCGTCGAGCTGCGTGCGCAGGTAGGCGGTGCCGAGCTTGATGTTGAGCTGCGGGTTGTAAAGCTCCTCGACCGACGCGGGCGGGCTGACGCCGACGCGTCGCGCGGTGCGCTGCGCGGTGTCCATGATGAGCTGCATCAGGCCGTAGGCGTTGGCGTGCGAGGCGGCGCGCGGCTCGAAGACGGTCTCCTGCCGGATGAACGCGGCGACGCGGTAAGGATCGAGACCGCGCGCGCGTGCTTCCGCCGAGATCGTGTCCCAGTAAGAGAGCGGGTAGAAGGCGTCCCACTCCTCGCGCGAGAGCTCTTCCGGCTTCATCTGCGCGTAGTCGGGGTAGGGCTTCTGCATCGCGACGAGCGCGAGCAGGTTCTGGCCGCGCGACCGGAGGATGCGCGCCTTGGCGAGCGTCAGGCGCGGGCTCGCCGGGGCCGACTGCAAGACGCGCTCGACTTCTTCGACCGCCCAGTCGTCGAGCCCGACGACGTTCAGCTCGTCGGCGCGCCGCAACGCCTCGTCCGATTCCGCGCCCGCAGTCTCTTCCGCGACCGTGACCGTGCTCAGGTTTTGCACGGCGCGCGCGAGCTGCGAGCCGTCAGCGCCCCCGGCATCGTTCGCGTTCGCGCCGGCCGCCGCGTCCGTGTTCGGTGAAGGGTTCGCGCGTTTGAGCGCGTCGAGTCGCTGCCTGGAGAGGTAGCCGTACCAGTTGGCGTCGTAGCGTTGCAGCATCGCCTGGTAGAGCGTGCGCGCGTCTGCGAGTTTCCCGGCGCGCTCGGCGTCGCGCGCCGCCCAGTAGCCGGCGCGGCCGCGGTTGTCCGTGTTGCGGTCGGCGTAACTCGCGAGGTGTTCGAGCAGCAGTCGCGACGACTCGGCAAAATTCTTCGACTCGTGCGCCGCCCAAGCCAACTCGAACTGAGCCTGCGCGACTTCCGCCGCGCCCGGAAAGGCGGCGACCGCGGCGCGGAAGAAGTTTTGCGCCTGCGCGTTGTCGTTCAGCTCCTTCGCGACGAGACCGACCAGAGTGTGCGCGCGCCGCGTCCGCGCATCATCCGGAAAAGCGCGGCGCATCTCGCCGATCGTCGCGCGCGCCGCGTCCCACTGCCGCAGGCGTGCTTGCGACTGCGCGGCGTAGAGCATCGCTTCGGCGCGCGCCTCTCCCGCGCCCGTCGGCACCGCGACGAGCGACGAGAGGGCGTCGCCGTACCGTTTGGCGTTGAAGGCGGCGACGCCGTGCCTGAGGCGCGACTGCGAGTCGGCGGTCGCGGGGAAGCGCGCGAACGCGACGGCGTAGGCGTCCGCAGAGTCGGCGTAGCGTCTCGCCTCGTAGAGTTTGTTGGCGCGCGTGATGGCCTCCTCGGCGGTCGCGGGCTGGGCGGCCGGTCGGGCCGAGTCGGCGGCGGCTTGCGAGGCCGGCGCGTAAAAATAGGCGCGGCGGTAGCTCTGCTGTGCGAGGTCTTGCTTGCCCTGCGCGTCGTAGGCGCGCGCCGTGAGCAGCAGCGCGTCGGGGTCGTCGGTGTCGGCGAGTTTTTTGACGAGCGCGGGGACGGCTGCGGCCTCGCCGTTCTCAAGCGCGATCTGCGCGCCGCGCAAAACGGCGTCGCGCGCGCGCGGCGAGGCGGGGAAGTCGCGCGCGAGCTGTTCGTAGGCGGCGCGCGCTTCCGGGCGTCGGTTCGCCTTCGCCAGCGCGTCGGCGCGCAGTAGCAGCGCGTAGTCGGCGACGGAGGTGAGACGTCGGAAGACCTTCGGATCGAGGAGCGTGGCCGCGCCGCCCGTGTCGCCCGCGGCGATCTTGATGCGCGCGCGCAGGAGCCGCGCGAGGGCGGCGGCGGCCGTGTCGGGGTACTCGTTCTCGACGGCGGCGACTGGGGCTTCCGCCGGCAGCCGATTGTTGTCGGCGTGGGCGAGCGCGCGCAGCCGCTCGAAGGCTTGCGGCGGGGTCGGGCGCGGCTGCGCGGAGCTACAACTCGCGGAAGAGAGCGGCAGCAGCGCGGCGCACGCGCAGACGAGCGCCGAGACGACCGCGAAGGTCAGGCGACGCTTGGGATGTGATCGGCGCAAAACTTTTTCACCCCCCGGCTCGGATCAGGATTCGACGGCTTAAGTTTAAGCTATCTCCCGCGGAATGGCTTTACATTTCTTGACAACCTCTCACACCGAGTAAATACGAGACGGCCCCGCGAATCTGTACGACTCGCGGGGCCGTCTCGCGTGGTGGGTCTCCTCGCCGTCTTACTGTCGGGCTCTAAGACGCCTGCGCGCCGCGCCGACTAAGCCCGTCAGGCCGGCGCCGAGCAGGAGGAGCGATGCCGGTTCAGGCGTCGCCGCCGCCGCAGGCCCGAACGTCACAGGGCCGATGGCGAAGTCGGGTATCGTGTGATTCACGAGGAGGCTCGTGATGGAGTCGCCGCCGGTAGCGCGCACGCCCAAAAATGCGCTGCCGTTTACCAGGGCGGTGTTACTGACGCTGAAGGTGCCGAGCGGCGTCGCCCCGTTGAAGGCCGTGAAAGTGAAGCCGAAGCCGGGCAGCGTGACGCCGAAGTTCGGTCTCGCCAAGAAGCCTAACTCGGTCACACCCGACGCGAAGCTGATCGTGATGGGGCCGTTCCCCTGCCCGTAGGCGTTGCCCGTGTAGAGGTAGTCAGGCCCGAGGAATGAGTTGACCACGAACAGCCCCGCCGGCTTGCTAAAAGTCAGCGTGTTGCCGCCGGCGCTCAACACCAGAGGGTTCGGCACCCCGACCGCCGGCGGTAGCCCGCCGGGCGAAAAAACCACTATGCCGGTCGTCGGGTAGATGACGGTCACGTCCGCCGGGTTGAGTTGTGCGGCGGACGTCAGTTGCACGGCGGCGGCGCGCGCCGCCGCCTGGCAGCAGCAGACGACGAAGAAGACGGCGGCCGTGCGGAGGGTTGTGCGTAGTAGGGTCGTGCGTAGTAAGGACATGAGTCTCCTCCTTGGTCGTGATGGGTGATCGGGGCAATCTTCTGCTGACGACGGGCGGGGCCTCCGCACTAAAGACCCGCGGGGCGGAGTGGCTACTGAAGAGAGGCGCGGGGGCACGCGCGAGACTCAAAGGTAGCCGGGGGATGAACGAGTATGGCGCGGAAATTACTACGGAGTCGGTGGGGGAGTCAACGATTATCCACGCCACTGGTAGCCGCTACCTACGCGCTTTGCCGCATGGAGCGGAAGATCGGGGCGCGACACGAGGAGGAGGGCGGCTGATTGCTCAGCCGCCCCTCTAGTTACCACTCCAAAGAGGAGAATGGGGTGGTATCTATCCTTGGCGACGCCTGCGAACAGCGCGGGCGACGCCGGCCAGGCCCGTGCCGAGCAGGAGCATCGTCGCCGGCTCCGGGACGGCCGAGCCCGTCACCGTGCCCTGGATGGTCGTCGTGCCGGTGCCGGCACTGCCGCCCGTGCCCGTGGCCGGCAGCGCCAGCGTGTAGGTCGGGTTG
>DATLMC010000162.1:0-9421 GCA_035537435.1 Pyrinomonadaceae bacterium
GCCGAGCAGCTTCTCGACCGCCATCACGTAGGCGAGGTTGTTGCCGAGCGGGTTGAGGTAGTCCATCCGGTCGGTGATGACGATGCCCTGCTGGTACTTCTTGTACTCGAAGAGCTTCTCCATCCCCGTGTGGAGGTAGCCGATGTCGGGCGTCGCCTTGACGATGGACTCGCCGTCCAGAACCAGCTCGATGCGCAGGACGCCGTGCGTCGAAGGGTGCTGCGGCCCCATCGAGATCGTCATCTGCGTGTCGAGCGGGCGGTCGATCACGTCGAACTGCGGCGGGATGTTGGTCGTCGGAGCACTCATAAGAGCCGTAAACGGTAAACCGTGACAGGTGACAGGGAAGATCAAACTCTGGTTTTACTTGTCACCTGTCACGGTTTAGCTGTCACTAGGTCAAGCTGTACGGCTCGTAGCCGCGCAGCGGGAAGTCTTTGCGCAGGGCGTGTCCCTGCCAGTCGTCGGGCAGCAGGATGCGCCGCAGGTCGGGGTGTCCCTCGAAGCGCACGCCGAAGAGATCGAAGGTCTCGCGCTCGTGCCAGTTCGCCGTGCGCCAGACGTTCGTGACGGTCTGAACTTTCGCGTCGTCCTCGGCGAGCAGGACTTTGAGGCGCAGGCGGTGGTGCTTCGTCGTCGAGAAGAGCTGGTAGTTGACCTCGAAGCGCGGGTCTTCCTCCGCGCCGCGATCCACGCCGCAGATGTCGGAGAGCAGGTTGAATTCGAGCCCCGGCGTCGTCTTGAAGAACTGGCAGGCTTCGACGATTGACTCGCGCGGCACGATGATCGTCGTCTCGCCGAAAGCCTCGACGACTTCGCGCACCCATTCCGGGTGCGACTGCCTGAGCGCGGCGGCCAGCGGCGACTCCTGCGCGTTCGCCGCCGCCCCCTGCTCCGCGATCTGTTGTTCGCGCTGGATGTCCTGGCTCATAAAACCCGTAACAGGTGACAGGTGACAGGTGACAGACGCCGACAAGCAGTTTTACTTGTCACCCGTCACGGTTCACCCGTCACGTTCTCATGACGATCTGCGCCGCTCGTGGCGCGAGGGGACGGTGTAGGGGCGCGTGTAGTCGAGCTGCGAGGGCTTGTCGGCCGCCGCCTCGTTCGTGGCGGAGACGCCGGAGGCGGGGAGCGTGCCCGGCGGCACGGCCTCGCGCGCGTCTTCGAGCTTCACGTCCCGGCGGTCGCGCAGGGTCTCGCCCATCACCTTGTCTTGCAGCATCATCACCGCGTGGATGAGCATCTCTGGGCGCGGCGGGCAGCCCGGGATGTACACGTCCACGGGCACGATCTTATCGACGCCCTGCACGATGGCGTAGTTGTCGAAGACGCCGCCCGACGTGGCGCACGCGCCCATCGAGATGACCCACTTCGGCTCGGGCATCTGATCGTAGATGCGCCGCAAGACCGGAGCCATTTTGCGCGAGACGCGGCCCGACACGATCATCACGTCCGCCTGGCGCGGGCTCGCGCGGAAGACCTCGGAGCCGAAGCGCGCCAAGTCGTTTCGCGAGCTGGTCGCGTTCATCATCTCGATGGCGCAGCAGGCGAGCCCGAACGTGGCGGGCCACAGGGAAGACTTGCGCGCCCAGTTGACGAGCGAGTCGAGCCGCGTCGTGATGATGTCCGGCAGCGCCTCCGCGATGGTGTTCTCGATGCCCATGATGAATTCCCCCGCGGCTCAGGCGGCGCGGCTCAGGCTGCCGCGGTTCAACTCCGCGGCGCGGCCTTCCTTGATCGCCAGCGCGCGCGCCTCGGCCTCCGCCTCGCGGCGGGCGCGCTCGCTCCAGTCGAAGAGCCCCTTCTTGACGACGTAGACGTAGCCGACCAGGAGGAGCGCGATGAAGACCATCATCTCGCCGAAGATGACGTTGCGCATCTGCGCCGATTGCGCGGCGAGCTGCTTGAAGACCACCGCCCACGGCATCATGAAGATCAGCTCGATGTCGAAGAGGATGAAGATCATCGCGATCAGGTAGAACTTGACCGAGAAGCGCTCGCGGGCCGAGCCCACGGGGTCTTTGCCGCACTCGTAGGGCATCGTCTTCGTGCGCGTCGCCTTGTGCTGGCCGACGAGCTGCGACAAGACGATCTGCGAGACGGCGAAGCCGCCCGCGACGACGAGCATCAGCAGGATCGGCAGGTAGTCCCTCAGTTGAAAGTCGCGCACGCCGCCCTCCCTGGCTGGACGCGCCGAGAGAGGCGCGTCAGACGATCAGTTCCGAGATTGAGAATGTTTGTACAAAGTCATGGTAAGTCAGAGCGGGGGTCGTGTCAAGCAACGTCCCGGCGGACGCAAAGTCGTAATTTCTAAGGAGATTGACCCTCTCCGAACGGCTATGCTAGTGTCAATTCCGGCGACGCCGGCGGGCTACAGTCGCCCGCTCCTCCATGCGGTTTTGATCATCCCCAGATGTTATCGTGATCACAGGCTTCAACACAGACGTAGAGCACGACGGCACGACCTACCACGTCCAGACGGAAGACAAGGGGCTGGAGACGCCTTTCATCCTCTCGCTCGTCTACGTCGGCGGCGCGATCCTGGCGAGTAAGCGTTCGCCCTACACCGATCTCGTCGCGGCGGGCTTCGATCAGGCGATCCTCGGTGAGCGGCTGCACAGACAGCACAAGCTGATCTGCGCCGCCGTCTCCGCCGGCCGGATCGACGACCTCAAGCGGATGAGCCAGCGCGACGCGGGCGCGGAGCCGGCGGCGGCGACGCCCCCCGTCCCGGCCAAGAAGAAGTCGCGCCCGGAGACACAAGAGCCGCCCAAGGGGGCTGAAGTCCCCCGCCGCGCGGCGACCGGTTCGGCCGAGAGGCGGAAGCTGGCGCCATGGCCCGCCGAGCCGACACGTACCCCGCCGCCCGCCGCCGCACCTCTCGCCGCCGCACCGCCCGCCGCCGCACCGCCTGCCGCCGCACCGCCCGCCGCGCACGTTCAAAACAACGGCGACGCCGCGCCGCAGGTTTTCGAGAGCATCCCCGCCGAGATCGAAGACGAGCTGCACCTGAGCCTGTTGGAGGAGAAGGATTTCCGCTCGGGCGACATCGTCACGCTGCGCCTGATGGTCACGCGCGGGGCTTTCGGCGACCGGCAGACGGTGGCGGACGCGAGTGTCACCGTCAAAGTCCTCGGCACCGAGTTCCGCCCGCTGATCCTCTCTTCGAAGACCGACGCGGACGGCGTCGCGATGGTTCACGCCTGGCTGCCCCGCTTCACGAAGGGCAGGGCCGCCATCCTGATGCGCGTGACGGCCGACGGCTGCTCCGCCGAGCTGCGACGCGTCATCCACCATAGCTGAGGCGCGCGCCGTGAAGGTCATCGTCAACGGCGAGGAGCGCGAGATCGGGGACGGGGCGACGGTCTCCGATCTCCTCCGCCTGCTCGCGCACGCGCCCGAAAGGGTCGCGGTGGAACTCAACCGCGAGGTCGTGCGCCGCGCCCTCTGGGCTGAGACGGCGCTCGGCGAGGGCGACCGGGTCGAAGTCGTCCACTTCGTCGGCGGCGGGGCGTCGTGACCGCGCCGCCTTTTTTCGCAGCCCGTGAAAGTTAAGCGGGCTCCCCCGGTTTCTTGAACCCGCGCCGCCCCCGGAGCGTATAATCAATACGGATCGACACCAGCCTCGGCGCGAAGGTCCGCGAAGGGACCGACGCCGTCAGACAGCGGGTGCTCGGTTTCAACAGTGAGCCCAGTCTTCTTAATCACACTCCTCCTGATCGCCGCCATCGCCTACACGATCTACCGCAAGGAGCGGCAACACGGCGCGACGCAAGAGCGCGAGCTTTACCCGCCATCTCCGCGCAGCCTCTTCCCGGAAGGCGAAGAGGTCGGGCGCGCGGACTCCGCGCACAGACTCGCGGCCGCCCCGGAAGCGGCGCGGCGCGGCGCGCTGCTCGAACGCGCCGGCGGCGGCGACGTGAGCGCGCTCGCGGAAGCACAGCAGCTCGGCGGGGCGGAGTTTTACCAGGCCGTTCTCGCGCGCTCTCTCCGCCGGTCCGAGTCTTCCGACGAAGACCTGCGCTCGCTCGCCGCACACGTCGCGTCGGGCGAGACCCTGCGCGGGAGCGTCGAACTGTCCCGCGCGTTCGGCCGGCTGTGGGAAGCCTCGCCGGACGCGGCTTCGACCGCGCGCGCCCTGCACCTCGCCGCCTTGTGCGACGACGCGGCGGAATACGAGCGCGCGATGGAAGTCGCGCTGCGGCTGCGGCTGGAGGGGCGGATCCCCGACGTGGGCGAAGAGGAGTTGCGCGCGTTGCTCGACGCGGAGTTCTGGGTGATGAGTCCGGAGGCGCGCGCGTCGGGCGCGGCCTTCGTCGTCAAGCAGCAACTCGCGGCTCTGCGCGCCGATCTTGCGGCCCGCGCGCCGCAAGCCAACCCGATCAACGAATGAGACGCTGCGACTTGGGAGCGATTCGTCACTGACGAATCGCCCGTCGCTCGAACGAGTAGACCCCCGGAGCACCCGGCGGCTGACGCCGGAAAGAAGGATCGAAATGGACATAGACACCCTGCTGAATAACCTCCCGCTCCTGATCGTCGTCGGGATCGCGGTCATCGTCCTGCTGGTTCTGTTGAGCAAGCTGCTCGTCAACGTCGGCGCGCGCGAGATCGCGATCAAGGAGCGCCGCTACCTCGGCGCGAAGATGCCGCCCGGCCGCGTCGTCGCCACCGAGGGCGAGGTCGGCATCCAGGCCGACGTGCTCAAGCCCGGCCTGCACCTGATCAAGTACCCGTTCGAGCGCGTCGTGCGGAAAGTCCCGCTCATCGAGATCGGGTCGGACGAACTCGGCGTGATCGAAGCCGTGGACGGCGAGCCGATGGCGACGGGCAACATCTTCGCGCCCGACCGCGCCGAGAACGCCCACAACAATTTTCAAGACCCCATCGCCTTCATCAAGCGCGGCGGCGTCAAAGGCATCCAGCTGCGCACGCTGCCGCCGGGGCTGTGGCCCATCCACCCGTACCTGTTCCGCGTCTCGGTGGCGAAGGCGACGGTCATCCCGCCGGGCAAGGTCGGCATCGTCACCTCGGCCGACGGCGCGCCGCTCGACGCCGGCCGTCTCCACGGCAAAGCCGTCGAGGCGCACCACAGCTTCCAGGACGCCGAGCAGTTCGTCGGCCACGGCGGGCAGAAAGGCCCGCAGGTCGAAATCCTGACGCCGGGCACGTACCGCATCCTGACGCAGTCGATGTCCTTCGAGAACGCGAACGAGATCAAGCCCGGACTCTTCACCGTGCGCCTCTACGACGCGACGGTCATCAACGAGAACCAGATCGGCCTCGTCGAAGCCCTGGACGGCGCGCCGCTCGACCCGCGCGACTACGTCGCCACGCCCGTCGTCGGGCACGACAATTTCCAGGACTGCAACGAGTTCATCAGCCGCGGCGGCCAGCGCGGGCCGCAGAAGGACATCCTGCTGCCCGGCACCTACTACATCAACCCGCTCGTCTTCAAGGTGATCCCGGAGTCGGCGAAAGAGATCAAGCCGGGCGAGGTCGCGGTCGTCGTCTCGAACGTCGGCAAAGATCCCTCGGACGACATCCGCAAGCAGATGGCGGCGAAGGTGCGCGAGAGGCTGGAGCGGGAAGAGAGGCAGCAGATCTCGGACGCGGCGGCGCGGCTCGACAAGCTCGACTCGGAGGATCGGAGCAAGTCCGAGATCGAGCAAGACCTGCTGCTGGGCGATCCGGCAGACCGCCGGCTCGACCAGGGCGCGCACGAGGCTTACGTCGTGCCCGAAGGCTACCGCGGCATACAGGAGTCGGTGGTGGGTCCCGGCCGCTACTACGTCAACACGCTCGCCATCACGCCCATCGTCATCCCGACGACGAACCAGACCGTCGAGTGGACTGCCGGCGAGGTCGCCAACACCTTCAACCCGTTCGAGGTCATCTCGAAGGACGGCTTCACGATGCAGCTCGAAGTGCGCGTCGTCTTCCGCGTCAAGCCGGAGGACGCGCCCTTCATGGTCGCCAAGATCGGCGGCATCGAGCGCCTGATCCAGAACGTGATGCACCCTCTGATCGACTCGATCTTCCGCAACCAGGCGTCGGAGTCGTCGGCGATGGCGTACCTCCAGAACCGCCACGAGGAGCAGGAGCGCGCGGAGGCCCGCGTGAGGGCGCACCTGTTGAAGTATCACGTCGACGTGGTGAACGTCCTCATCTGCCACATCCACCTCCCCGAAGAGTTGATGAAGACGCAGACCGAGAAGATCCTCGCCGAGCAGCGGCAGAACATGTACAACGCGCAGCGCGAGGCGGAGGACAAGCGCATCCAGCTCGAAAAGATTCGCGCGCAGGCCGACAACCAGAAATCTCTGATGGCCGAGATCGTCGGCGTCGAGATCGCGGGCAAGCGCGCCGAGCAGCGCAAGGCGGAGGCCGACGGCGAGGCGCACTACATCCTCTCGACCGGTAAAGCCGAGGCCGAGAAGATGCGCCTGATGGGCGAGGCGCAGGGCGTCGCCTACCGCGAGCAGGTGAGCGCGCTCGGCGCGCAGGGCGTCGCCCTCGTCGAAACGCTCAAAGTGATCGGCGAGAAGCAGGTGCGCATCACGCCCGACGTGATGTCGACCGGCGGCAACGGCGACGGCGGCGGCGGCCTCGGCACGCTGCTTTTGCTCAACCTGTTCCGCGAAAAACTCGGCGGGTCGTCGGGCGAGAACGGCGCGCGTGCGGGCGAGAACGGATCGAAGACGGCGCTCAAAGGCTGATCCGTGTCCGTGCTGAAAAGCTGATCCGTGAAAGAGCCGCGAAGCGGCGGCACACAGTAGCCCCGCCCGTCGGGGCGGGGTAAGCCCGCCGGGCGAAACTAATGAGCCCCGGAGGGGCGGCGCTCTTCCGCAGAGGAAGCGCCGCCCCTCCGGGGCTCGAATCATTTTAACTTGCATCGACCCTCCGCCTCACGCCGGAGACTATTACCTGCCGCCGCTTCGCGGCCTCCACCCGCCGCGGCCCTAAGACCTGCGTCCTTCGTCGCCACGCGACTTTGGTGAGCCGCCGTTCACGTTGTAAAGTCTCCTCGCAAACCATAGGTAATTCATATGTCAACAGTCATCGCGAAGCAGACGGAAACATTCGAAATCGCCGGGCGCGTGTTCACCTCGCGCCTGATCATCGGGACGGGGAAGTACCGCAGCCACGACGAGATGAAGGCGGCGCACAAGGCGTCCGGCGCGGAGATGGTGACGGTGGCCGTGCGACGCGTGCCGCTCGACCGAAGCTCCGAGTCCTTCCTCGACCACCTCGACCCGTCGCTCGTCATCCTCCCGAACACCGCCGGGTGCTACACGGCGGAGGACGCCGTCAGAACCGCGCGGCTCGCGCGCGAAGCCCTGAACACCGATCTCATCAAGCTCGAAGTCATCGGCGATCAGGCCACGCTCTTCCCCGACAACGAGCAGACGCTCGAAGCCGCGCGCGCTCTCGTACGCGAGGGCTTCACCGTGCTCCCTTACTTCACAGACGATCTCATCATGGCGAAGAAACTTCTGGACGCGGGCTGCGCCGCCGTGATGCCGCTCGCCGCGCCCATCGGATCGGGGCTCGGCGTGCAGAACCCGGCGAACCTTCGCATCATGCGCGAACAACTCCCCGACGCGACGATCATCGTCGACGCCGGGGTCGGCACGGCGAGCGACGCGGCCATCGCGATGGAACTCGGCGCGGACGCCGTGCTGATGAACACGGCGATCGCCGAGGCGCAAGACCCCGCGCGGATGGCGACCGCCATGCGCCTCGCCGTCGAGGCCGGGCGGCACGCATACCTCGCCGGGCGGATGCCCCGCCGCCTCTACGCCAGCGCGTCGAGCCCCCTGCAAGGCGTCATCAAATAAATAAAAGACCGTAAATCGTGACAGGTGACTGGTGACAGGTAAAACCAGTTCCCGGATTTGCCTGTCACCCGTCACGGTTTACGGTTTACGGATTTGGGGCTTTGGGCGTGACGCCCGCGGCGGCGGTGTTGCGCTTGAAGTCGGTCGCGTTGTTGTTCGTGTCGATGGCGTCGGGGCTGCGGACGAGATCGATGGTGGCGGGCGCGTCGGCGAAGACGAGCGGCGCGCCTTCGCCGAAGGAGTTGAAGGGCGCGGCGGGGGCCGCGCCGCCGTTCTGGTAAGTCAGCCCGTCGAGCTTAACGCCGCCGAGCTCGATCTTGATCCCGCCCGTCGAGTTGTTCAGGTTGAGTGCGCCGCCCGGCACGGCGAAATCCGCCGCCGCGCCGAAGGTGGCCGCGCCGTTCGCGACGAGGAAGTAGCCGCGCGGCTGGATCAGCGTCGTCAGGCTCCCGACCGCGCCGGGCAGCGTCGCGGTGCTGACGGCGCTCACGTTGCCCGACCCGCGGAAGGAGATGACGAGACCGCTGATGTCGAGCGTCTGACCCGTCGTGTTGTAAAGCTCTATGAAGTCCGCGCGCGCCTGCGTCGTCGAAGACGAGAACGAGACCAGCGCCTCGTTGATGACGACCTGACCGGCTGCGGCGACGGGCGGCGGGGTCACGCTCAGCGTCGCAGGCTCACTCATGACGCCGCCTGACGCCGCGGTGATCTGCGTCGCGCCTGCTCTCACCGCGGTCGCCAGCCCGCCCTGATCAATCGTGGCGACGCCCTGATCTGTCGATGCCCACGCGAAGGCGAGCCCGGTTATCTCGCGACCGTCCTGATCGAATCCCCGCGCCGTGAACTGTTGAGTCGCGCCCGCCGCGACCGCCGCCGTCGAAGGCGCGACGACGACGCGCGTCAAGACGGGCGGCGGCGGGCTGACGCTGAGCGTCGCGGCGACGCTCGCGACCGCGTTCGCGCCCGCGCTCGCCGTCGCCGTGACGTGAGCCGTGCCCGCGGCCCGCCCGCTCACAGTTGCGACCGCGCTACCATCTTCGCCGATCGTCGTCGATTCGACGCGCGCGACGCTCGTGTCGTCCGAGACGAAGCCGAAGGTCGCGCCGCGCAGTGGCTGATCGAACTGGTCGAAGGCCCGCGCGGTCATCTGCTGCGTCTGACCGACGAAGATCGCGGACGTGGTGGGCACGAGTTCGACGCGCGTCAGCACGGGGGGCGGAGGGTTGACAGTGAGCGTAGCCGAGATTTGAAGCCCGCCCGCCTGCGCGCGCACGGTCGTCGTGCCCGCGGCGAGGGCGGTCGCCTCCGTGCTCGCGCCGGTCGCGGGCGCGAGCGCCGCTTTCGCCGCGTCACTTGCGTCCCAGATGAACGAGACGTTCGGCAGCTCCACCTCCGCGCCGCCGGACGCTGCGAAGGCGCGCGCTTGGAAAGTCTGACGCGCGCCGATGTCGAGTTGCGCGGACGCCGGGCCGATCTCGATGCGCGCGAGGGGCGGCGAGCCGAAGGGCGTGCCGTCCACGCGCGTGCCCGGCGAGAAGACGCGCCCGGCTGCGCGCGCGGCCGCGCCGTGTGCGATG
>DATLMC010000163.1:0-12664 GCA_035537435.1 Pyrinomonadaceae bacterium
CAGCCCGGCGACATCCGCGCTCGGCATCGGCGCGTTCTGCAACGCGAAGGCTACCTGGAAGAGTGGCGAGCGGCCGAGGTCGCGGCCGGGCTGCAACTCCTCGACGAGCTTCTCGAAGGGCACGTCCTGGTGGGCGTAAGCGCCGAGGCACACTTCCCTCACCCTCGACAGGAGTTCGCGGAAGGTGGGCTCGCCCGAGAGGTCTGCCCTCAGCACCAGCATGTTGACGAAGAAGCCTATCAGGTTCTCCGTCTCCCCACGGTTGCGGTTCGCCACGGGCGAGCCGACCGAGATGTCACGCTGCCCCGTGTAGCGGTAGAGGAGTGTCTGGAAGGCCGCGAGCAGCACCATGAAGAGCGTCGCCCGCTCGCCCTGCCCGAGCGCCTTCAGGTCGTCGGCCAGGTCTTGAGGGAGCACCATCGATTCGCGCGCGCCGCGGAAACTATGCACCGGCGGGCGCGGCCTGTCGGCGGGTAAGCTTACGACGGAAGGAGAGTCCGAGAGGCGTTGACGCCAGTAGGCCAACTGCCTCTCAAGCGCCTCGCCCTGTAGCCACTCGGTCTGCCACGCCGCGAAGTCCGCGTACTGCACGGGGAGTTCGGGGAGCGGCGACGGCCGCCCTTCGGCGTACGCCGCGTAGAGCGCCGAAAGCTCGCGCACCAGCACGCCGAGAGACCAGCCGTCCGAGACGATGTGGTGCATCGTCAACAGCAGCACGTGCTCCTCTTCCCCGAGTCGCAACAGAGAGGCGCGCAGCAGCGGCGCCCGCCCCAGGTCGAAGGGCCGTCGGGCATCCTCGTCGGCCAGCAGCCGAGCCCTCGCCTCGCGCTCCGCCTCGGGCAGGTCTCGAAGGTCTAGCAGCGGCAGCTCAGTCTCTACTGCCTCCCCGACCACCTGTCGGGGCGTACCCCCTTCGGCGACGAAGCTCGTGCGCAGAGACTCGTGGCGGCGGGCCACCTCGCCGAGCGCCCGGCCCAGCGCACCGGCGTCGAGCCTCCCGCTCAGGCGCACCGCCATCGGCAGCAGGTACGCGGTGTTACCCGGCTCCAACTGGTCTATGAACCAGAGGCGCTGCTGCGCGAAGGAGAGCGGGAGCGCGCCGTCGCGCCCGACCGGCACGATCGGCGGCGCTTGTACGCCGGCCGCATCGCGCAAAGCCTCCTCGACGCCGCGCGCGAGGCCGGAGACGGTCGGCTGCTCGAAGAGGACGCGGAGCGGTATCTCCACCCCGAAGGCTTCTCGCACGCGCGAGATGACCTGCGTCACGAGCAGCGAGTGGCCGCCGAGGTCGAAGAAGTTCTCCTCGACCCCGACGCGCTCCACCCCCAACAGTTCGGCCCACGTCGCGGCTATCACCTCCTCGGCGGGCGTGCGCGGCGCCACGTAACCTTCCCCCGACTCGTCGCCGAGCGACTCGGCCTCGGGCAGCGCGCGGCGGTCTATCTTCCCGTTGCGCGTCAGCGGCATCGCCCCGAGCATGACGAAGGCCGAAGGTATCATGTACTCCGGCAGCTTCTCCCTCAGACAGTCGCGCAGTTCTCCGCCCGTGGGCGCGGCGAGCCCCTCCGCCGACGCAGGCACCACGTAGGCCACCAGGCGCTGCGACGTGCCCTCGCCGCGCGCGAGGACGGCGGCCTCCTCGACGGCCGGGTGCGCCGCCAACACCGCCTCGATCTCGCCGAGTTCGACGCGGAAGCCGCGAATCTTAACCTGGTGGTCTACGCGGCCGAGGCATTCGAGTCGCCCGTCGGGCAGGTGACGCCCGAGGTCGCCGGAGCGGTAGAGGCGCGCGCCCGGCCGCGGGGAGAAAGCGTCCGGGATGAACTTCTCGGCCGTCAACGCGGGCCGGTTGAGGTAGCCGCGCGCGAGGCACTCGCCGCCGATGCAGATCTCGCCCGTGGCGCCGAGCGGCACCGGCTGCCCGGCCGCGTCGAGCAGGTAGACGCGCGCGTTGTCGATGGGCCGCCCGATGGGCGGCAGCGCGCGCCAGTCTTCGGGCGCGCCCTCAAGCCTGTAGTCCGTGACTACGTGCGTCTCCGACGGCCCGTACTGGTTGTAGAGCGCGCCGCCGAGACTTCGGAGGAAGTGAACGACCGACTTCGTTATCTGTAGCTGCGCGCCCGAGGTCGCTAACTCCTTAAGAGCGCGCGGCACAAAGCCCTCGGCCTGCGAAGCCTCGGCCAACTGCTGTAGCACGACCACCGGCAGGTAGGCCTGCGTCACCTGCTCCCGGTCGAGGTAGCGCAGCAGCGACCCCATGTCGTGGCGCGCCTCTTCGGGGCAGAGGACGAGCGTGTGCCCGGCCGCCCAGGCGGTGAAAATCTCCTGCGCCGAAACGTCGAAGCTGAGCGAGGCGAACTGTAGCGTGCGGACGGCCCCTTCGAGGGTCGTCTCGCGCGCCTGCCAGTCGACGAGGTTGGCGAAGACGCCGTGCGGCATCCCTATGCCCTTGGGCTTGCCCGTCGAGCCCGAGGTGTAGATGAGGTAGGCGAGGCTCTCGGGCGTGGCGCTCCTCGGCGGCGGCGCGGCGGCGCGGCGCGCAATCTCCTCCGCGTCTTCGTCGACGCGCACGACGCGCGCCCCCCGCGCGTCGAGCAGGCCGGCGAGCCGCGCCTCGGTGATGAGGACGGGCGGGCGCGCGTCCTCGACCATCGCGGCGAGGCGTTCGCGCGGGTAGGTCGGGTCGAGCGGCAGGTAGGCCGCGCCCGACTTCAGCACGGCCAGCAGCGAGACGAGCGCGTCGGCCGAGCGCTCCAAAAGGACGGCGACCGGCGTGTCCACGCCCGCGCCGATTTCGGCCAGAAGGTTCGCGAGGCGGTTCGCGCGCTCGTCGAGTTGCCGGTAGGTTAGTCGGCCCTCGCCGGCGACGAGGGCAACGGCGTCCGGCGCGCGCCCGACCTGCGCGTCGAAGAAGTCCGTGACGAGCCGCGAGCGGTCGAAGCCGTTGGCCGTCGCGTTCCACGCGTAGAGCGTCTGCTCGCGCTCCGCCTCCGTCAGCAGCGTCAGCCCGCGCACGCCCCGGCCGGGGTCTGAGACGGCGCTACGCAGGAGGGTCTCAAGGTGGCCGACCATCCGCCGGGCCGTCTCCAGCTCGAACAGTTCCGTGCTGCACTGCATGATGCCCTCAAGGCCGTCCTCCCCTTCCCAAAGGATGAGTTGGAGGTCGAAGGGCGTGTCGGTCGTCTCGATCTCAACGTCGCCGAAACTCATGCCGGGCAGTTCGAGCGCGCCGAAGGGCGCGTTCTGCATTACGAACATCACCTGGAAGAGCGGGTGAAGGTTTGTGTCGCGGCCGGGCTGCAACTCCTCGACGAGTTTTTCGAAGGGCACGTCCTGGTGGGCGTAAGCCCCGAGGCATACTTCCCTCACCCTAGACAGCAACCCCCTGAAGGTGGGCTCGCCCGAGAGGTCAGTCCTCAGCACGAGCGTGTTGACGAAGAAGCCTATGAGCCCCTCTATCTCCTTCCGCGTCCGGTTAGCTATCGGCGTCCCGACGACCACGTCCTCCTGCCCCGTGTAACGCATCAGCAGCACCTTGAAGGACGCGAGCAGGGTCATGTAGAGCGTCACGCCGCTCTGACGGCTCAACTCCTTGAGCGCGTCCGTCAGCGGGCGCGGGAACGTGAAGCGGTGGCTCGCCCCCTTGAAGGTGGGCACGGGCGGCCGGCGGTAGTCCGTCGGCAACTGCAAGGTCGGCAGGTCTTCGAGCTGTCGCCGCCAGTAGGAGAGCTGCTCGTCGAGCGCCCCGCCCGACAGCCACTCGCGCTGCCACTGGGCGAAGTCCGCGTACTGCACGGCGGGGGCCGGAGGCGGCGCGGGTGCCTCGCCGGTCAGCGCGCCGTAGAGGGCCGCCACCTCGCGCACAAGCACGCCGAGAGACCAGCCGTCGCTGACGATGTGGTGCATCGTGAAGAGCAGTATGTGCTCCTCCTCACCCATCCTCAGCAGGTGCGCTGAGGCGAGCGGCCCCTTCGCGAGGTCGAAAGTCTGCCGCGCCCCCTCGGCGATGAGTCGCCGGGCCTCGCCCTCGCGCTCGGCCGGCGGCAGCGCGCTCAGGTCTGTGACGCTCAAGGGGAACTCAAGCGTCTCAGCGATGACCTGACGCGGCTCGCCCCCGTCGACGGCGAACGTCGTGCGCAGCGTCTCGTGACGCGTGACCAACTCGTTCAGGCTGCGCCCGAGCGCGCGGCGGTCGAGACGCCCCTTGAGCCGCACGGCGCTGGGCACGTTGTAGAAGGGGCTCTCCGGCACCAACTGGTTCATGAACCACATGCGCCGTTGGGAGAAAGAGAGGGGGAAGCTGCCGCCGCGCGCGAGCGGTTGTATCGGCGGCAACTCGGCCCCGCCCCCGCGCTCCGACTCTATCCGCCGCGCCAACTGTTCGGGCGTCGGCGACTCGAACAGGCTGCGCAGCGGCAGTTCGACGGCAAACACCTCGCGCACGCGCGAGATGACCTGCGTCATTAGCAGCGAGTGGCCGCCGAGGTCGAAGAAGTTGTCGTGCGCCGACACGCGCTCGACCCCGAGCACCTCGGCCCACACGCCGACCAATACATCTTCCGTAGGCGTGCGGGGCGCGACGTACTCGGCGTCCCCCGAGCCCGCCGTCGCGTCGGGCTCGGGCAGCGCGCGCCTGTCCACCTTCCCGTTGGCCGTCAGCGGCAGAGAGTCGAGTTCCACGAACTGCGAAGGCACCATGTACTCGGGCAGCCTCGCCCTCAGCGACTCGCGCAGCAGGCCGGCGGCCTCCTGCGGCGACTGCCCGCCCTGCGCGTAGACCACGTATGCCAAGAGCCTCGAATCGCCGGGCGCGAACTCGCGCACGACGACGACGGCGTCTCTCACCGACGCGTGTGCGAGCAGCGCCGCCTCCACCTCGCCCAACTCTATGCGGAACCCGCGCACCTTCACCTGATTGTCCGCGCGGCCGAGGAACTCTATCGCCCCGTCGGCGCGGTAGCGGCACACGTCGCCAGTCCTGTAGAGGCGCGCGCCCGGCTCGCCCGAGAACGGGTCGGGGACGAAGCGCTCGGCCGTGAGCCCCGGCCTCCTCAGGTATCCGCGGGCGAGCCCTTGGCCCGCGAGGTAGAGTTCGCCGAACACGCCCACGGGCGTCGGGCGCATGCTCGCGTCGAGGATGTAGCTGCGCGTGTCGGCTATCGGCCGCCCTATGCTCGGCTCTCTGGTCGCGCCGCGGGTTACGAGGAGCGCCGTCGAGTAGGTCGTGTCCTCCGAAGGGCCGTAGAGGTTCCACACGCGCTCGACGCCGCCGAGGCCGTAGACGCGCTGCGCCAGTTCGTTGCGCAGCGGCTCGCCCGCGAGGTTGACGACGCGCACCGAGTCCGGCACCCCGCCCGTGCGCGCCAACTCGGCCATCGCGGAGGGGACGGTGTTGATCATCGTCACTTCCCCCGCGGCCGCGAGCCTGGGCAGGTGCAGGGCGTTCTCGGCGAGGACGACGCTGCCGCCCCGGCTCAGCGGGACGAACAACTCGAAGACCGAGAGGTCGAAGCAGACCGAGGTCGAGGCCAGCACGCCGCGCGTCTCCTCGGGCGTGTAAACTTCGGCCGCCCAGTGGAGCAGTGTGGCGGCGCTGCGGTGCTCGATGAGGACTCCCTTCGGGCGGCCCGTCGAGCCCGACGTGTAGATGACGTAGGCCGAGTTCTCTGGCGCGGCGGCCGCACGCGCCGCGCCCACGCCCGCCCCGGCCGGGTCGAAGGAGTCGAGGCACAACACGCGCGCGCCGTGTTCCGGCAGCGCGTCCGCGAGGCGCTCCTCCGTGAGGATGACGGCGGCCCGCGTGTCTTCGAGCATGAAGGCCAGGCGCTCTTTCGGGTACGCGGGGTCTAAGGGGACGTAAGCGCCCCCGGCCTTGAGTACGCCGAGCAGTGCGACCAGCAGTTCCGGCGAGCGCCCCATGAGGACGGCGACGAGCGACTCGGGCCCGACGCCGAGCGAGCGGAGGCCGCCCGCGAGCCGTTCGGCCCTGCGGTCTAACTCCTCGTAGCTCATCCGGCCCGCCTCTGAGATGACGGCCGCGGCGTGGGGCGTCTTCGCCGCCTGCCGCTCGAACAGCGTGTGGATGCAATCGCCGCGCGGGTAATCGCGCCGCGTGTCGTTCCACTCTACGAGGAGTTGTCGGCGTTCGTCGCGGCCGAGCAGCGGCACCTCCGAGAGCCGCGCGTCCGGCTCGGCGGCTAAGCCCGCGAGCAACCGCTCGAAGTGCGCGCGCATGCGCTCGACGGTCGCCGCGTCGAAAAGGTCTGTGTTGTACTCGAACCAGCCGCGCAGACCTTCGGCGGACTCTTCCAGCGAGAGCATCAGGTCGAACTTCGCCGTCTCCGCGTCGCCCTCCAACATCTCCAGCCGCAGCCCCGGCAACCTCACCTCCTTCGGGCTCGCGGTCTGCAACACGAACATCACCTGGAAGAGCGGCGAGCGGCTGAGGTCTCTCTCCACCTGTAGCTCTTCGACCAGCTTCTCGAAGGGCACGTCCTGGTGGGCGTAAGCCCCGAGGCATACTTCCCTCACCCTCGACAAGAGTTCGCGGAAGGTGGGGCCGCCCGAGAGGTCTGCCCTCAGCACGAGCGTGTTGACGAAGAAGCCTATGAGCCCCTCTATCTCCTTCCGCGTCCGGTTCGCTATCGGCGTCCCGACGGAGATGTCCGGCTGCCCCGTGTAGCGGTAGAGGAGTGTCTGGAAGGCGGCCAGAAGCACCATGAAGAGCGTCGCGCCCTCGCGCTGCCCGAGCGCCTGTAGCTGTTTCGTCAACTCGCTCGACAGGTTGAACCGGAGGTGGCTGCCGCCGAAGGTCTGAACGGCGGGGCGGGGCCGGTCTGCCGGCAACTCCAGCGCCGCAGGCGCGCCCGCCAGTTGCTCGCGCCAGTAGGAGAGCTGCCGCTCAAGCGTCTCGCCGCTGAGCCGCTCGCGCTGCCAGCGGGCGAAGTCGGCGTACTGCATCGGCAACTCCGCCAGCGGCGAGTCTTCCCCCCTCGCGAACGCCCCGTAGAGCGCCGACAACTCGCGCACCAGTATCCCCAGCGACCAGCCGTCCGAGATGATGTGGTGCATCGTGAAGAGGACGACGTGCTCCTCCCCGCCGAGCTTCAGCAGCGTCGCGCGCAGCAGCGGGCCGCGCCCCAGGTCGAAGGGCCGCCCGGCCTCCTCTTTCGCCAGCCGCGCCACCTCCGCCTCGCGCTCGGCCGCGCTCATGCCCGTGAGGTCTACCAGCGGGAGCGGCAGGCCCCCCGCGGGCGCGACCACCTGAACCGGCTGATGCTCGACGAGCGTGAAGCTCGTGCGCAACACCTCGTGGCGCGCGACTATCTCGCTCAGACTCCGCTCAAGCGCGCGGGCGTCGAGCCGCCCCCGCAGGCGCATGGCCGCCGGCACGTTGTAGAAGGGGTTGCCGGGCTCCAACTGGTCGAGGAACCACAGACGCTGCTGCGCGAATGAGAGCGGTGACGAGTCTGAAAGCGGCGGCGAGTCGAACTCGCCGTCCTGCTCCTCAAGCAACATTTCGAGCAGCTGCCGCTTGTCGGCGGACAGCCCGGCTAGCGTGTTCGGGTCGAATTCTCTCATGGCTGGTTCTTCGGTCGGAGTCGGGTTGCAGGCGTGGCTCGCGTCAGAAGGTGTAAGTCCTGCTCACCTGCGTCGTGTCGCTGTTGGAGAAGGGCGCGGGCGCGAGGCGGTCGGGCCGCGGCGTGAACTGCGAGCCGGGGATTTCGGGCAGCCCGTAGGACTGCCCGACGACCCTGAGCTTGAGCGGCTGCGACGGCTCGACCTCAAGCGTGAGTTCGAGCCCTTCGGCCGGGGCGGCGTAGTAGTTCAGCACCCAGGAGTTGCTCGACTGGGACGCGCGGCGCGCCTCGGCGGCGAAGCGCTGCCCCCTGACCGTCGTCGCAAGTATCTGCGTGTTCCCCTCGACCGGCGCGGTGATGTACCCGGCCGGGTACGGGGAGTTGACGCTCAGGCGGAGGGTGCGCACGCCGCCGTCGGTGTGGTCGTCGAGCAGCCTCACGTCCGGCGCGGCCAGCGGCAGTTGCGGGGCCGCACTCTTCAGGAAGCCTTTGAAGCTCGACGGGATGTACTCGATCAGCGAGCCGCGCTCGGCGCCGCCCTTGAAGAACTGCGCCGTCCACTCGTCGGGCCGCGCGTCCGTGCTGGCCCAGACCGCCTTGCCGAGGTCGGTGTTCAGGACGTAGGTGACGTTGTCGGACTGCGGGTGGCGGCGGTCGAAGGGGGCTGTGAAGGCCGCGAGCAGGACGAGGCCCACGCCCGCGAGCGCCGCGCCGCCGGGGAAGAGCCACCTGCGCGCCGAGGTCGCCAGCGTGAAGTACGGGACGAGCAGGCCGAACAGCAGTACGACCAGCACCATCACGGCCCCGACCATCCCGACCCCGAACGCCACGAAGCTCTGGTAGATCATCGGCACGAGCAGCACGACGGCGGGCACCGCGCACAGCGACATGACGACGAAGCGCCACGTCGTAACCCCCCGCTCGCCGTCGGCGCGCAACATCAGCGCCAGCGGGACGAGGCCGAACAGCAGCGGCCACGTCAGCAGGTAGCTCCCGCCCGGAATCGTGAAGCTCACCGCCGCCAGCAGTATCAGCCAGCACAGGAGCGCGCCGAAGGCCAGGTTCTCGACGCCCACCTTTTTGCGGAACAGGTTGTAGAGCGCCGCCGTGAGGCCGACCGTGACGGCGGCGAAGCCCGCGAAGTAGAGCTTGTCCTGATAGAGGTCGTCCTGCGTGGGCGCGCCCGCCCAGGCTTGCGTCGCGCCGACGAGCCACCAGCCGAGTGTCGCCACGCCGTAGGCCGCCGCCGCACTCACTACCAGCGCGAGGAGCCCGCCGAGGCTGCCCGCCGCCGTCAGCCTACGCCCCCTGAAGCCGAGCACCCCGAGCCACGCCAGCAGCGCCGCCGCCAGCGCCGTCAGCGGCAGCACGAGCGACGAAGGGTAGTGGAGCAGAGTCAGGCCGAGGAGGTCGAAATATACCGCGTCGCCGCCGCCCGCTTCGCCGAGCCGTACGTTGCCGAAGTGGCGCGCCAGCGCCAGCGCGTACGAGCCTTTATGTTGCAGGGTGCGCTCGTCGAAGTTTTCGAGGTCGTCGGACTGCGCGTGGTAGTTCTGGAAGCCGTCGATGTTGGCGAAGTTCAAGCCGGGCAAGCGCGCCTGCTTGAAGACCGTGAAGTCCGTGTCGTTCGGCAGCAGCCTGTATATCTCGTAGGCCAGCGAGTTCGCGCTCGGGCGCGGCACGGCCTGGGCGAACTCCCGTATCATGCGGCCGTTGCCGCCGCTCGTCTCGAACATCACGGCCTGGCCGCCAGTCCCCCGCGACTCGAAGTTCAAAGCCAGCCCAACGTCCCCCCTCCAGGGGTGCTCCTCGGCGAACGCCCTGGCGCCGAGTTGCCCCACTTCTTCGCCGTCGGTGAAGAGGAAGATAACGTCGTTGGCGAGGGGCGGCCCCGCCTTAAGCGCGCGGAGCGTTTCGAGCAGCGCCGCCACGGATGAGCCGTCGTCTGCCGCGCCGGGGCTGATGGACACCGTGTCGTAATGGGCGGCCAGCATCAGCGCCTTCCCCGCCCCCGTGCCCTTCAGCCTCGCGGCGACATTCTCGACGGTGGCGACGCGTATGTTCCCGCCGAGCCTGTTGGCCGAGACCGTCTTCTGCACCTCGGGCTCAAGCCCCGACGACCGCAACTCCTGCAAGATGTAGTCGCGCGCCGCCGCGTGTTCGGCCGTCCCTAACGAGTGCGGGCTGCGGCTGATGGCCGACAGGTGTCTGAGCCCGCGGCCCGACGAGAACTCCGACGCGGGCGCGTCCGCGGCGACGGCACCCGGCGGTTGCAGCCTGTAGACCGCCAGCGTAGTGCAAAGGAGGAGGAACAGGAGCGCCAGCGCGCCCGTCGCCAGGTTCGCCTTCAGGGGCAACGCCAGAGGGCGCGCGGCAGTTTTTTCCTCGGGATAAACTTGAGCCATGGTTTAATCTCCGTCGCGTCGGCGGAAGGCGCGGTCATGTGGGCCGCATGCTGCGGGTGAGCGAACACGGCACGTGCCTGTAGGAACGCGCCGCGAAGACTCGCGCGTTTCACCTACGGGCTCATAAGTATTCGTCGGACTCGCACGGATGAGGGTGTAGCAGGCCGACCCCTCCCGGACATTAGCCGAGACGGCTCTGAACTGATTCGATTGTGTGGGATTCGGTGTGTGAGACGTAGAGGGCTCGGCACCTCTGTATGACGGCAACGGAAGACACTCAAAAGGCGGCTCTCGCCGCCTTTTCTTCGCCGTCAGGCAGAGCTACCGCATGCCGAGTGCGCCACTCGGTCGGCCCTAAATTGTTGATGCGTATTGGCCTATGAAGGCTTCGCCGTTAGTTCCCGGCGAGCCTTGTCACCGGACTCTAACCGCGCTCCGGGAGAGGTGTCTCCGTCCGGCTGCCACCCTCTTGTGCAGGACGGAACGTGCGTGGTCGCGGCGCGTCAAGTGGCTCAGGCGCACGGGTTAAAGCCTAGCCGCCGCCCTCACGCGCGCCGCGCGAGTGCCCGACGCGGCGCGCGTCGGCGCGCGCTCGCGTGTGGCGACGATTTGGCGGCTGCGATCTGCCATCACGGCTCCCGATGGCGGCGGCCGAGCCCGGCCTTCCCCCGCGGGGATTAAGTCGGTTGTCCTTCTTGCTGGATATGAGGCCCTTGAGGCAAGCCCTTACTCCAAAAAATAACTGGGGCGTGTGACATCATACACATTGCCACACCGCTGTCAACCGCACGCGGGCCGGATTTGAAAAACTCTCGGGCCGTCACTTAGAGCGCAGACGTTTTCGGGGTCTGCCGGAGGTCTGCCGAAGTTGTCTGTGAGGCGGGAGGCCGACGCGCCGTCGGAGGCGGCCGAGCCTTTCAAAGCCGGAAATAGAAATGGTAGGCACGCGCGGATTTGAACCGCGGACCCCTACCGTGTCAAGGTAGTGCTCTACCCCTGAGCTACGTGCCTACATGCTACCGAAATACAAACACTTCGGAACAGCGGAGGGCTAACTTAGCAAAGGGCTTTCGCCCGTGTCAAGCCGGGAAGCGGCGCGCGGAGTCGGCGAACTTTCGCCCGCGAAAGCTATGGAAAAACGTGCGCGGGTGTTAGCATACGTGTCGCCGCCGCACGCCGCCGTTTTGTTAGGAAATGCGCGCGGATTGGCCCTTTCCGTTCAGTTGAGCCGTGGGATTTGGCGCGGCCGCGAACCCCTTTTTTAAACCGACAGACTCCGGGAAAGAGTTCGAGAGACGGCGTCGGCACGCCCCGCCCGCACGAGCCAGAGGGAGAGCGAGAGACTTGTCCCGTAAGAATCCTCCGAAGCAAGCGCCCTCACGAAACACGGCCGCTTTCGCGCGCGCGCGGCTCCGTCTGATGTTCTGCTTGGCGGCGGCCGCGGCCCTCTGCTCCGTTACGACTCGGGCGCAGACGCAAGAGCCGACCCCCACGCCGACGCCCGTCGTAAGGCCGCGCACGGTCAGGCCGAAGGCCGAAGCGCCGCGCCCCTCCCCGACCCCGGCCCAAACCAACAACGCGCCCACGCCCGCGCAGTCAGCCCCCACACAGACCAACTCCGCGCAGCCGCAGGCGTCGCCCGCCCAAGCCTCGCCCGCGCCGTCTTCGCCCGCGCAGCCCGACGCCGCGCAGGACGACGAGGTGGTTGACGAGAACGACGTGGTGCGCGTCGAGTCGAACATAGTGCTCATCCCCGCTTCGGTCGTCGACTCCCGCGGGCGCGCGATAACAGACCTGAAGGCCGAGGACTTCGAGCTAAAGGTTGACGGCGAGTTGAAACCCATCGGCGACGTGAGCCGCGCCGAGACGCCCGTCAACATCGCCTTCCTCTTCGACAACTCCGCCTCGCTCTCGGCCGCGCGCGAGTTCGAGAAGCAGGCCGCCGTGCGATTCTTCCAGTCGGTCGTGCGCCCCATAGACCGCGCGGCCGTCTACTCCATCTCGACGATGCCGACGCTCTCGCAGGGCCTGACGAACGACGTTAACCGGCTCGTCCGAACCATACAGAACTTCGGCAAGCCGGACGGCGCGACCGCGCTCTTCGACGCACTCACGCAGGCCGCCGACTACATGCGCCCGCTCGCGGGGCGCAAAGTCCTCGTGCTCGTCTCGGACGGCACGGACACCGTGAGCGACGCCACATTCGAGGACGCGATCAACCGCGCGCTGCTCGCCGAGTGTCAGGTCTACGTCGTGCAGACGCGGCAGGTCGAAGACCCCAGCCTTCACGACACGGTCTCCGAGCAGCGCATGTATAAGATTTCTGAGCAGACGGGCGGCGCGGTCTTCATCCCCCGGTCGATCGAAGAGCTCGACGCGGTCTTCTCGCAAATCTCACTCGACCTCTCGCAGCAGTACCTCCTGAGCTACAGCCCGCAGGACGAGCGCAAGGACAAGTTCTTCCGCTTCATAACCCTCCGCGTCAAGACTCGCCAGAACCTCCGCGTGCGCGCGCGAAAAGGCTTCTACCCGAGCGCCGCGCAGGTCGGCACCGCCGCCCCGCCGCAGCCCGCGCAGGTGCTCGCGGCCCAGCCGGCGCAGACGCGCACCGAGTACGTCGCGTCCGCGTCAACGGCGCGCGCGCCCGAGGCGAACGCGCAGAAGCGCGCGGGCGCGTCG
>DATLMC010000164.1:0-28871 GCA_035537435.1 Pyrinomonadaceae bacterium
TGGAGCGCCGCCTCCTTGAACCGAGTTGCCGTGTTCCGGGGTGTTAGGCCGGAGTCATCCGCGACGCCCCGCGGGTCGCCCGCGCCGCTTCATCCGAAGAGGACTCGCGATGCCTCATCGAGAGAGAAACGCCGAGTCGCCGCGCGCGCCGTGGGCCAACACCTCTTCGAGCGTCGGCGGCTGCGCCCCGCGCGGGCTGGCGACGGCGCATACCGTCGCCCACAAGATTTTCACGTCCACGCGCCAGCTCCGCCCGCACAAATACTGCGCGTAGCCCGCGAGCTTGAACGGTTGCAACGCCTCCGTGTAAAACCTCTCGCGGTCGCCGCGCACCTCCGCCAGCAGCGCCTCCTCGTTGCGCAGCCGCAGCGTCACCGGATCGGTCAGACCCGGCCGCGCTTCGAGCACGAGCCGCCACGCCGCGCTCTCCCTGTCGACGTAGCGGGGCACTTCCGGGCGCGGCCCGACGAGCGACATCTCGCCGCGCACGACGTTCCACAAATTCGGCAGCTCGTCGAGCTTCGTCTTACGTAAGACCCTCCCGACGCGCGTCACGCGCGCGTCGCCCGCCGCCGTCACCTGCGCGCCGCCGGACGCCGCGCGCATCGTCCGCAGCTTGTAGAGCGTGAACGCGCGGCCGCGCCGGCCGACGCGCTGCTGTCGAAACAGGACGGGCCGCCCCGAAGCGACGACGACCGCCAACGCCGACAGCGCGACGAGCGGCGCGGCCGCGACGAGCGCGAGCAACGCGATCACCGCCTCGACCGGACGCGGTATCCCCGCTTTAACTTGATGCGTCGTCGTCACGTCGGTAAAGCGTTGCTCGCCCATGTTCGTGCGGTCTGTCCCGAAAGCCTTCAACGTTCGCTCAAGACGCCTTGAGCAGAACGAAGACGTTAAACTCCGGCGCGGTAGGCGGCGGGTTGAAGTTCGCGCCGACGGGCCTCACGATCACCCGCGCGGCCGTCGGCAGGCGCAGCGGCTTGCCGTCGTAAATCCCCGCGAGGACGGGCTCGCCGAAAAAGTTCTGCGCGCTCCTCACTTCGTACTTTGCGCCGCGCTGTAGGACGCCGCTCACGTCGGCCTCCACGTCCTCCCGCCTGTCCCAGTTGTAGACGACGACGTGCGCGCGCCCCGGCTCGTACAGGTTCGGGCGGACGAAGACTCTGACGCCGGCCGATTGTCCGGCGTCGATCACGTTCCAACTGCCACCAGGATCGAAGCCCGTCGCGTTCTGCCACGCGGCGAAGTCGAGCCTCCGCCCCCGAAAGCCGAGCGCCGCCGCGCGACTCGCGCCGTAATAACTGTTGTTGTCCCACGCGTAGGCGGAGGCGGCGACGCCCTCCGGCATGTCCAGTTCGAGCAGTTGCTTCGAGCCGTAAAAGGTGTTGCCCGTCATCGTCACGGTGAGCCAGTCGGCGACGGAGGCGACCGGAGAGCCGCCCGCGAAGTAGTTATCTTTTACGGTCAGGTCTCTATTGTTCGTCGCCTCGTAGTGCAGGCGCACGTTCGGCTTGGTGTCGCCGCCGGTCGGCGTCTCGTAGGTGTAGTTCGAAACGAGCGTGATGCGCTCTGCGGGCCGGCGTCCGCCGACGAGGATGTTGTCGTAGCGCGCGCCGGCCGGCGCGCCGTTGTCGAACGAGACGTTGCCCTCGAACCGCAAACCGTTGAGCGCGCCCTCCTCCGTGTAGGCATGGACGCCCCAGCCGTACTGGTTGAAGATGATGTTGTCGCGTATGAGCTTCGTGCCTTCTTCGTTCTGCGTGTAGATGCCGTGGCCGTGCCCCCTGTCGAGTTCGCGCCAGCCGTTGTCGTAGATGATGTTGCCGTAAAGCTCCGAGTCCACGGCCGAACTCCAGAAGCCGAAGCCGTTGCCGCCGTCGTGGACGACGAGGTTGATAAACTTCGTGTGCGCGCCGTTGATCTCCACCCCCGTCGGCCTCTCGCTGCCGCGATCAGGTTTCGTGTTCGTCACCTCGAACCCCCAGAAGATCGTCCACTCGCCGTCGACCGTGAGCGAGCCGTCGATCGTCGCGCGCTCGTTCGTGAACTGCGCGACGAGGATCGGCTGAGCTTCCGTCCCCGCGAGCCCGCACTTAAACCCTCCCCTGTAAACGCCGCCGCGCAGCCACAGCGTGTCGCCCGGCTTGACCTTCGACGCCCCCGCGAGTGCGCCCGCCAGATCCCACGGACGGTTTTTACTCCCGTCGCCGTCCGCCCTGCCGTCGGGCGCGGCGTAGAACTGTGCGCCGCGCGTCGGGCGCGGGTGCGACGGCGGCGGCGCGGCGGACTCGTCAACGTCAACGCCCGCCGCTTGGCCGCCACTGGCACGGTTACCGTCCCCGCCGCGCGTGCGCGCGGAGCGGATGGCGAACGCCGCCGCGAGTAGCACGCAGAGCGCGACGACTCCCGCGAGGGCGAGCCGTGTTGAGCGTTGATCGTGGCGCATCAAACTTTTCTTCAAAGGGAGAGCATCTTTGTAGGGGCAGGGCTCGTCCCCGCCCGCTCGGGCGCGAAGCGCGAATAAGGTGACGCGATCATTCAACGTCGGGTGATCGTGGATCGGCTGAGCGACCATACGGTCGCTCGCGGGCAGGGACGAGCCCTGCCCCTACGGTTTTGAAATGGCTCATAGTTTTCAACCACGAGTCTCGTCAGCGTTGGCGACGCGCGCAGATGTTCTTGACGGTGCCCGCGACGTGCGCCAACTCTTCGTCGCGCATCCCCGGAAAGATCGGCAGGCTGATCAGACGCTCCCACACGTCGGTCGCCGCCGGACAGTCTTGCGGCGTCCAGCCGAATGTCTCCCGGTAGTAAGGGTGCAGGTGCAGCGGCCGCCAGTGGACGGAGCAGCCGACGCCCGCGCCTTTCAACTCTTCGACGAAGGCGTTGCGATCAATCGAGAGCCGCGCGAGGTTGAGCTTGATGGGAAACAGGTGCCACGCGTGGACGCGGTTCGCGTCCGTCGGCGGCAGTTCGATCTCTTCAACTTCGGCAAGCTCCCCGGCATAAAACCGCGCTATCCGCTCGCGCTCGCGTCGCATCTCTTCGGCGCGCGCGAGTTGGTGGATGCCGACGGCGGCGGCGATGTCCGTCAGGTTGTACTTGTAGCCCGGCGCGATGATGCGGTAGTCCCAACTCCCGCCGCCCGAATACCGCTCCCAGGCGTCGTGCGACAGCCCGTGCAGAGACATCAGGCGCATCCGCTCGGCGAGCCGCGCGTCGTTCGTCGTCGCCATGCCGCCCTCGCCCGTCGTGATCGTCTTGTTGGCGTAGAAGGAGAAGCACGACACCTCCGCCGTCCCCTCGCCGCAGCGCTGCCACGCCGACCCCGCGACGCCGCGCCACGCCGCCGGGAAGGCGTGCGCCGCGTCCTCGACGATCCACAAACCGTGGCGCGCGGCGAACTCTTTCACCGCGCCCGCGTCCAGCATCAACCCGCCCACGTGAACCGGCATGATGCCGACGACCGACAATTTTCCCGGCGACGGTTTTTCCGGTGACGACTTCCACGCTGTCCCGTCCGGCACCCAACCCTCGCTCAGCCGCGCCAGCTTCCGCCCCGCGTCTTCAAGGCTCATGTTCGTCGTCACCGGATCGCAGTCCACGAGTACCGGCAGCGCGCCCTGATAGCGCACGACCTCCGCGGTCGCGGCGAACGTCATCGCCGGAACGAGCACCGCCTGGCCCGCGCGCAAGCCCAACGCCTCGACCGCGAGGTGCAACGCCGCCGTGCAGGAGTTGACGGCGACGGCGTGCTCCGCGCCGACGCTCGCGGCGAACTCCTGCTCGAAGCGCTTCACCCTCGCGCCCGTCGTCAGCCAGCCGGAGCGCAGCGTGGCGACGACTTCCTCAACCTCCCGCTCGCCGATCCTTGGCCGGAAGAAAGGGACCTGGGCGCGCGGCGGGGAGCTGTCGACGGCGCGCAGAGGAGGATCGTCAACGCTGCGAGGGAGAGAGTCGTCAACGTCGCGTAGCGCGGAATGATGCGGGGCGAAGCCTCCCGCTTCGCCCTCACGTCCCGGCATTGAGTTTGAATTTTTCATAAGCTGTGATCCACGCCGCGACCCAGAGAGCGCGGCTCGAAGTATTCCGTCTGCCCTCTCCGGTCGCGCCAGCGATTCCGGAACTTGACGAGACCCGCGAGAAAGCCGAAGCCGTAAGCGAGATGAAGCGTCGCGAACGTCGCGGGCAGAAGCGGGAACAGCCGCCGGCCGGTCTTCCTCGCCGTCAACGCGGAGGCGCACAGGTTAGCCGCGACGTAAGCGCACGCGATTGCCGCGAGCGCGAGCCGCGCCGCGACGAAGAACGGCGACAGCAGGACCGAGATCAACAACGCGGCGGCGAACAGCGGCGGCGCGAACTGCCGCGCGCGCATCTGTCGCGGGTGCTTCTGCATCACGCGCACCTTCCAGTAGCCGTACTGAAAATATTGACGCCGCAGGGAGCGAAGCGTGCCGCGGCTGTAGTAGCGCGAGCGGATTTCGGGGGCGAGCAGGAGTCTGCCGCCGAGCGAGCGCAGGCGGTAGTTGTACTCGTCGTCCTGATTGCGTACCAGCTCCTCGTCGAACAGCCCCGCCCGCTCGATCGCGCGCCGCGTGTAAGCCGGGAAGGCGACCGAATCCACGAGCATCCGTCGATCCTTGACGGTGCGAAACGCCGATCCGCCCACGCCGAAACTTGAACTCATCGCCGCGGCGATGGCGCGCGCGGCAAAGGTCTGGCCGACGGTCTCGATGGGGCCGCCGACGCCTTCGACCTGCTCCCGCGCCAGCCACTCCACGCAACGGCGCACGTAGTCGGGCGCGATCTCGCAGTGCCCGTCGACGCGGACGATCACGTCGCCGCGCGCCACACGCAGCGCCGCGTTCAACCCCGTCGGCGCGATCCGGCCGGGGTTGTCGACGACCCGCAGCCGCGCGTGCTGCGACTGAAATGTTTCGGCGATCTCGCGCGTGCCGTCCGTCGACATCCCGTCGGCGACGATGACCTCGACGCGCCCCGGCGGGTAGTCCTGCGCGAGCACCGCGACGAGGCTGCGCGCGATGAACGCCGCCTCGTCGCGGACGGGCATGATGACCGAGACGAAAGGTCGAGTGTGCGCACCCGGCGGCGCGCCCGCGCCTGTGTTCATGCTCATGTGCCCACCGCCTCGATGCGCTCGCGCGTCTCCGCCGGGAGGTTGCAGACGATCGCGCGGAACTTCCCGTTCGCGCCGCGCGGTATCTCGTCCACTTGTTCGAGCACCACCTCGACCGCGCCCATGCGCTCGCGCACCCCGCGTATGATCGACCCGCCCGATTCGTGCGTGAACCCCGGCGCGGGCACGTAGCGCACGCGCACGCGCGCGAGCGTCTCCTGCACGATCTGAGCTTCGCGCACGTGTAGGCGCGAGTCGTAGATCGTGTCGATGCAGGGGATGCGCCGCCCGTCAGCCGTGTAGACGAGATCGTCAGTGCGGCCCTCGACCGACGCGAGCACCGGCAAGGTTCTGCCGCACGCGCACGCCCCGTCAGCCGCGGCCGCCCGCGCGCCCCTGTCGCCGACGCGGTAGCGTATGAGCGGCATGTCCTCGTTCATCAAGCCGGTGCAGACCAACTCGCCCGCCGCGCCGTCGCCCGCGGGTCGTCCGCCGGCGAGAATTTCGACGACGCCCGCCTCGTGCCACATGTGCAGCCTCCCGTCCTCACACTCGCTCGCCGCCGCGACGATCTCCGACATCCCGTAGGTCTCGCGCACGGGGCACTGGAAGGCTTCGGCGATGGCGCGCCGCTGGTGGGCATAGACGGGCTCGGCGTTAGTCACGACGACGGCCATCTTCAGGTCGCCGCGGCCGAGGCTCAGCGCGCCCTGCGCCAGCGCGTAGAGCGACGACGGGTAGCCGAGCAGGTGGCGGACGCGGTAGCGGCGCAGCGCGTCGAGGTAGTGCGGGATGAGATCGGGCGCGAGGTGGTATGAAGACATGTAGAGCTGTCTGAGCGCCGCGTTCCAGACCCAGAACGGCGGGCGACGATTTGCCGCGGGCACGACGAGTTGGCCGCCGAGGATCGCCCACCGATCCCGGCGCGACACGCCGTACCAGTGGCGCAGACGCGCCTCGCACAGCGCGTACCAGGCGCGCACCGTCCGGCGGCTCAGCCACAGGTCGAGCGATTTGCCCGTCGTGCCGCTCGTGTGATCGTGGAACATGCGCCGCACGTCGCAGCCGTCCGCGAGGAACGCGCGAGGCGTTTGGCGCACGGACTCCTTCTCAAGCACCGGCCAGTTCGCCAACAGCTCCCACGACGCGCGATCCCCTCGCCGCCGCCGCCCCGCCCACTGCTCGCGGTAGAAAGGAACTTGCGTCGCGGCCCGGTGCAGCACGCGCGCCAGACGCTCCCCCCGCCACTGCCGCCAACGCTCCGCGCCCCAACGCTCGCGCTCGATTGCCTCTTCGACTAAACGCTCCGTCTCGCGCCCGTAGCGCCACGCGCGCAACTGATAACCGCGCAGGCTCGCGGCGACCGAGCGCAACGGCGCGGGCGAGCGGTGGTAGAGCTGCAACAGATTTCGGTTCATGATTCGTGCGCCGTCAATTCGTCCGCGTACGCCGCGCGGGTTGTTCGTGGCGGCGCGTCGGTCGTCGCGTGAGCCGTCGCGCGTCCGCCCCTCGCGCGCCTGCGCGCGAAGCGGCCGCGCGCGGACTGCTGCCGGCGGTAGGCCCTCTCGGCGAGGTCGCGCGCGCGCGCGAGCCACGCGTAGCGGCTCCACGTCCATTCGCACAGCGTCGCGTCCGCGAGCGCGCCGAATTTCAGCTTGGCGTCACCGCCGCCGGCCATGTCGAGCGTCGTGCAGCCCGCTTCCATCCCGCGCTGCATCGCCGTCCACGTCAGCAGCTCCACGGGGCAATGCCACCGAAACTCCGTGCGGTGCGCCCACCCCCACAGGTGCAGCTCGCGCCCCTCGCGCATGAACAGCCCCGTGGCGATGCACTTGCCGCCGCCGGGGAGGCTCACCGAGATCGCCAGTAGATTCCCCGCGTTTTTCAGGTGACGGAAACACTTGAGCACGCGATCTTCATTGAACGGCACACTCTTACCGCGACGCGTGAAGACTTCCCTGACCTGGTCGTAGAATTCCGCGACGAAGGATTCGTCCGTCTCGGCGCGCGCGACCAGTCCCAACTTGATCGCCTTGCGCAATTGATTCCGCGTCTTCGCCTTGATGTTCTTGAACGCGCGCTCCGCGTCGCCCGGAAAGAGCGGCACGCGGTAAGTGGAAGACTGCCGGCCGCGAAATCCGAGTCCGGTCATCGCGTCCCGGTCGAGGCGCGCGCTCGTCAGCTCGACGTGATGGACGCCGTAACGCGCTTTCAGAAACGGCAGGAGCGCGGCGCAAATCTCGCGCGCTGAAACGCGCCCCGCGTCGAAGAGGGGACCCATGCTCTCCGTCTGCCAGCCGACCAGCGGCGACGCGAAGACGCGCAACAGCAGGCCCTTCCGCAACAGGAAACCGGGCAGGCACCCGACGATTTCATCGCCCCTTTCGAACACGAGGCGAACCGCGCGCGCGCCGGAGAAAGATTCGACGTAGCGCAGCCAGACCGTCTTATGAAAGACGCGGCAGCCGTCGAAACGCGCGACCAACTCGTCCCACGCCTCGATCTCCTGCGGGGTGGCTTCGCGGATCAGCGCGTCGCGGCCTCCGGGTTTGAATGATGGATCAGTCATTGCTAAGAAGTGCCCCCGCGCACCTTGCTCGCCAGCCAACGCGTTTCGAGTCGCCGCAAGTCGCCGTGCGAGATGCTGCGCCCCGTCGTGTCATCGCCGCCCCGCAGGTGATCCAAAACTTCCGAGACGGGCGCGAACCAGCCGCCCGCCCGCGCCAGGTATTCGAGTCGCCTGCGAAACTCTGCGTCGACTCGCCCGCCCTCCGCGAAGCCCGCGGCGAAGTGGACGTAGGCGATGGACAGACTGCCCGCCTCGATCAAACGGTCGAGCTTCTCGTAGGTGAAGTTGTCGAGGAAGCGGCGCGGGCTCGAACCGTTGGCCGAAGCGAACCAGTAGTTGACGAACGGGCGGCGCGGATCGTGGTAGGGAATCGCGGGGCAGAGCGCGAGCGTGTCCGGATCGTCGAAGACGAAGTTGCGGACGTAGCCGACGCGCTCGCGGCAGAGGTCGCCCCAGAAGTGCGCGTCGCCCGCGACGTGCCCGCGCGACGAGCCGCGGTTGCGCCCGCGCGTGAGCGCGCGATAGACGCCGCTCCGCCAGCCCGAAAGGCGCGCGTCGCCCCAGTAGATGTTCTCGCGGCAGCCGAGGTGGTTGCAGTGGACGATCATCCCCCCGCCGAACAGATCGCGGAAGCGGTCGAGCCCGCGCCGCGTCCGCTCGCGCACCGACGTGGCCGGCGCGATGTTGTGCAGCCCGATCTCGAAGCCGCGCTCGCGCAAGGACATCACCCACGTCAGGTAGTTGCGATCCTCGCAGGTCTCGCCGCCGTTCGCCGCCTCGCCTTCGCCGTCGAAGACCCACACGGATTTCGTCGTCCGCATCCCAAGATCGGCGAGCAGGTCGTAAACGGGCTTCACCTTCCGGACGGTCGCCCAGTCGGTGTCGTCAAAGATCGTGAAGGCGAACTTGCGCCCGCCGGGCCAGGAGACTTTCATGCGGCCCCCTCCCCGCGCCCCGACAGGGACTCGAACAGCGACTCCCATTGCGGCATGACGAGCGACCAGTCGAACCGCTCCGCCTTCCGGCGGCCCTCGCGCGAGAGCCGTTCGGCGAGCGCCGGATCGTCGAGCAGGCGGCCGACGGCCGACGCCATCGCCGCGGCGTCACGGGGCGGGACGAGCAGCGCGTCGCGCCCGTCTTCGAGCAGGCGCGGCACGCCGCCGACGTTCGTGCTGACGACGCACATCCCGCAAGCCAGCGCTTCGAGCACGCTCACGGGCGTGTTATCGACATCCGTCGTGTTCAAAAAGATGTCGCCGCCGTCGAGCCACGCGGGCACGTCGCGCTTCGGCACGCCGCCGGGGAAACTGATCCGATCCGCGACGCCGAGCGCCGAGGCGACCTCACGCGTGCGCCGTAAACTTCCGTCGCCTGTGTCGCGCCCGACCATCGTCAGGCTCACTCCGGGGAAATCCTTTGCGAGCAGCGCGACCACTTTCGGCGCGAGCGTCGGGTTGTAGATTTCGTGGAACGAGCGCAGCCACACGAGGCGCGGCGAAGTCGCGCGCCGCACACGCGCATCGTAGGCGGCGAGGTCGACGGGGTTCGGCAGCAGTCGCAGCGCGTCGTGGAAGGGCCGCATCTCTTCAAGCAGGTACGGAGACGGCGCGGCGACCGCCGCGGCCCGCGCGAGACACGCACGCACGCGCCCCCCGCGCCGCGCGGAGAACTGGGGGAGCGCGCCGCCGCGGAGCACCAACACGAAGGGACGGCCGAGCGCCTTCAGCGCGACCGACAGCGCCTCGCCGATGAGGAACGCCCGACCGCTGTAGAGATCGACGACGGCCACGTCGTAGCTGCCGCGGCGCAGCGTCGCCGTCGCGAGCATGTGAGCGCTGCGCAAGAGTCCGTTGCGGTAGCCGGACGCCGTGACGAGTTCGTAGCCGCGCGCCCGCAGACGCTCCGCCAGGTCTTCGACGACGGAGCGGCTGCCGCCGCCGGACGACAGGAAGTTCGCGGCGATAAAGACGCGAGGCGGCCGCGTCCGCACCGCGTCCGTCGCCGCACCCGTCGGCGGCCCGCCCGCCGCGTCGGCCGCCGCCGCTGCGTCGTGCGGCGTCACCGCCGCGTCGGCCGCTCCGTGAAAGCGTCTCGCTACCATGACAGTCTTTGCTCGCGTAGCCACAGCTCCAGCGCGAGGACGATGAAGACGCGCTGGTATAACCCCTCGCGGCTGATCGTCGAGGTCGTGCCGCCGCCTCGCCGCGCCCGCGCGAGTTGCCGCAACCAGAATTCGATCAGGCTCGTGTCGAGTATGTCGCGCACGCGCGCGTCGTTTGAGAGCAGCACGTCGTTGAGCGCGGCGTGAAACTCCGCCGAGAGCATCCGGTCGAGCGGGATGCCGAAGCCGCGCTTGGGGTGCGCGGCGACTTGCGGCGGCAGCCACCGTCGCGCGAGCGCGCGGAGGACGAGCTTGCCTTCGCGCCCGTCGGTCTTGAGCGCGTGCGGGAGCCTGAGGCCGATCTCCGCCAACTCTTCGTCGAGCATCGGCACCCGCACCTCGACGCCGCAGAGCATCGACATCATGTCGACCTTGCGCAGCATGTCGGACGGCAACGAGACGGCGAACAGGTTCTCGGTCATGCGCCGCGACAGCTCTTCCAGGTCGGAGGAGCCCGCCGGACGGAAGCCGTCGAAGCAGCGATAGACGCTTTCGAGCCGCGCGCGCGCGTCGCCGCGCACCAGCTCGCGCTTCTGCTCTTCCGCGAGGTAGTTCGACAGCCCCGCGATCAGGACGGACGAGTCGGCGCGCCCCGCCTGGGCGAGCCGCACGGCCTTGCTGAGTTGTCGGCCGACATCTCGCGTCAGGCCCGCCAGGTGTTGGCCCGCGCCCGCGGCGACTCGTGACAGCCAACCCGGCAGCCTCATCAACTGCACGAGGCGGTTCGCGCGCCAGAAGCGGCCGTAGCCGCCGAAGACCTCGTCGCCGCCGTCGCCAGAGAGCGCGCAGATGATGCCCCGCCCGCGGATCGCCATCGCCACCTGGTACATCGGGATGAGGCTCGTGTCGGCGAAGGGCTGATCGAAGTGGCGGAAGAGTTTGAAGACCGTGTCGGGCGTGAGCGCGCCCTCCGCGTCGACGGTCTGGTGCGACGTGCCGCAGTGGCGTGAGACGGCGAGCGCGACTTCCGTCTCGTCGTAGTCAGCATCGGGGAAGCGCACGTTGAAGGTGGCGACACTCTGAGGCGCGGCGCGCGTGTGGGCGGCGACGACGAGCGAGGAGTCGATGCCGCCGGAGAGCAGGGCGGCGACCGGCACGTCTGCGGCCGACTGCCGGTTGACCGCTTCGAGCAACGCCGCCGAGACTTCTTCGACGCGCGCACAGAGATCGCCCGCGCCCGCGGCGTCGCGCGTCGGCCGCGCGGTCGTCTTGTGATACTGCGCGAGGCGTTGTCCGCCCTCGTCCGCGACGAGCGTCGCGCCTTTCGGCAGAGCCCGGACGTTCGCGTATGCGGTCGCGGGTTCGGGGACGTAACCGAGACCGAGGAAGTCGTAACAGGCCTGGCGGTCGACCCGCGGCTCGAAGCCTTCGAGCGCGAGGAGCGCCTTGATCTCGCTCGCGAAGACCAACTGCCCGCGATGAGTCGCGTAGTAGAGCGGCTTGACGCCGTAGCGATCCCTGGCGAGGAGCACGCGGCGGCGCGCGCCGTCGTAGACGGCGAAGGCGAACATCCCGCGCAAGTGTTCGACCAGACGCGCGCCGTGCTCCTCGTAGAGGTGCGCGATGACTTCCGTGTCGGACGTGCCGCGGAAGACGTGACCGCGCGCTTTCAGTCGGTCGCGGAGCTGGCGGTGGTTGTAGATTTCGCCGTTGCAGACGACCTGCACGCTGCCGTCCTCGTTCGCGATGGGCTGCGCGCCCGTCTCCGAAAGATCGATGAGCGCGAGCCTGCGATGCACCAACTCGCAGCAACCGTCCGCGTAGCGCCCGCGACCGTCGGGGCCGCGGTGCGCGAGCAGTGCGTCGGCGCGCCCGCGCCACTCCGCGTCAGGCGGCAACGCCGCCGCATGAAATCGTCCGGCTATTCCACACATATCTTCGTCAACTGACCGAGACCGCGAAGCCTCGCCGCCGCGTCACTTTTTCGCCGCCCCATCGACCGACGACCTCGTGAAAAGCCCGCGCACGCCGCGCCTCGTCGCGTCCGGACGCGGCGCAGGTGCTCGGACAGAATCGACCGCCGCGTAAGTCCACACGCCGCGCGCGCGAGCCTGCTGCGCGTCGCCCGCCTCGTCTTCCGCCAGGAGGCGCGCGAAAGTGAGTCCGATCAGAAATGACGGCGCGACCGTGCGCATCGCCACGTTGAGCATGAAGAGGAAGCCCCATCCGGCGAGCGAGGCCGCGACCGCCCGGCTCGTTGCGCCGCGCGCGCGGCTGATGTTTCTGAGCGCCATCGCGCAGAGCAGGAGCATCGAGGCGAGACCGAGCGCGCCGTGCTCCGCGAGCATCCGCGAGAACTCCGTGTGCGAGGCGGAGTCGCGGAAGAGCGCGAGGTGCATGAGCGCGGAGCGCCCAGGCCCGACGCCCCACACGGGGTTCTTCAACCAAATCCCCAGGTCGGCCTGAATGAGCACGTCGCGCCCCGTCAGAGACGTGTCCTGAAAGCGCTCGAAGAGCGCGCCGCCCGTGACGGCGTCGAGGTGCGGCATGACGAAGAAGTAAGTCGCGACCGAGAGCAGCGCGACGAAGGCGACGAGCGTCATGCGCGCGCGCGGGCTTCTCAAGAGGAACAGCGCGGCGAGCAGGATCGCGCCGGCCGCGTCGTAGAGCCCGCCGCGCGAGAAGGTCAAGGCGCTCTGGGCGATCATCAAGAGCATCGTGGCGAACGCGAGGCCGCGCGCTCTCCAGTCGGCCTTCGCGTCCATCACGAACCAGAAGGCGACGAGCGCGCCTAAGCCCAGCGCCGCCGAGACCTGATTCGGGCCGAAGCCGCCGCTCGCCGACGAGTTCGCCCCCGTGCCGAAGCTCAGGCTGGCGGCGGTCACGACGCCGAACAACGTCACGGACGCGATGCCTACGACCGGCGCGAGCAACATCAGAAACAGGCGGTAGAGTTCCGCGCGCGAGAGCTTCACGTGCGCGAAGAAGGCGGCGCACGCCGCGAGCGCGAGCGGCCCCGACAGGTTGAAACTGATCTGCTGCCGCGACTCCTGCGCCGAAAGATTCGTCAGCGTCAACAGCGTTGCGGGCAGGAGCAGGGCGAGGTAGATGAGCGGCGGCGCGGGCAGTCTCAGTCGCGGCACGCGCGCGAGCGCGACGACGAAGAGGACGACGATCGCGTACTTGCCGAACTCCCACGGGAGTTGCGCATCGCTCATGCGCCAGAGCACTTCCGCGCCCGTGATGTAGGCGGCGACGTAGCCGACCTGCATCGGCTTGCGCCCGAACACCGCGATGGCGAGGCCGAAGGCGAAGACCAGGAGCGCGTGCAGCGTGGCGAACTGACCGACCTGCCGCACCAAGATCGCCGCCGGGACGTGCCCGGCGACGAAGAGCACGGCGACGAAGAGTCCCGCACGCCCGGCGCGCGCGCGCGCCGGATACTTGATGCCGATGGTTCGCGCACCCTGCGCGCCTTCAACGTACACGTTTAGTTCCTTCGCCCGCCCTTCGCGCCCAGGACACGCTCGTAAACTTCGCAGACCTGCCCGACGATTGAGTCCGCGCTGTAGAGGAGGCGCGCCCGCCGCCTGAACGTCTCGCCGAGCGCGGCGCGCCGCGCGGGCGAGCCGAGCAACGCCGACAACGCCTCCGCCAGTCTGTCCGGCTCGCGCGCGGGCACGAGTAGGCCAGCGCGCCCGTCGTCCAACACTTCGGCGCATTGCCCGACGCGCGTCGCCACGCTCGCCAGGCCCGCCGTCGCGTACTCGACGAGGGCGAGCGGCAAGCCTTCCGCGATCGAACTCAGGACGCCGATGTCGCACGCGCGCAAGATCGCGTGCACGTCGCGCCGCTCGCCGAGTAGCGTGACGCGGCGCGCGAGGCCGCGCCGCGCGATCTCTTCCACGACCGCCGCGCGATAATTCGCGTCGGGCGACGCGCCGACGAGCAGCAGGTGCGCCGCCGGGTGCCGGCGCGCGACGTGCGCCATCGCCCTGATGAGCGTCAAGTGATCCTTCTGCGGGCGCAGGTTAGCGACGCAGACGATGCGCGCGCCCGCCTCGCCCGGCAGCTCCGGCGCGAGGCCGAAGGCCCCCGGCGCACACACGAAGTTCGGGATGTAGCGCACGCGCTCCGCGGGGACTCTTAGTTTCTCCCTCGACCAGTCGGCCAGCGGTTGGCTGACCGCGATCACGCCGCGCGCGCGCCGCGCCAGCGGCCGGTCGAAGAGGGCGGAGCGCGTTTCGAGCGGCAGCCCGAAGTGATCGTGCCAGACGAGCGCGGGGCGCGGCGGCAACATCGCGGCCAGGCCGGAGACGAACAGGGCGGAGCCGTGCGCGTGCAGAATCTTGATGTCGTGCTCCTTGACGAAGGCCGCGAGACGCCTGAGCGCCGCCGCGTCGAAACGCCACGTGCGTCCGAGACGCAGCCGCCCCACGTCGTCGGCGACGGAGTCCGCGAGCGAGCCGTCCCTGCGCGTCGTGCAGAGGTAGGCGCGGAAGCGGTCGCGCGGCAGGAGGTTGCAGAGGTTCACCGCCACGCGCTCCGTGCCCCCCGCGTCCAGCGTGTCCGTGACGTGCATCACGCCGACGCGGTTCATAAAATTGGTGTGCCTCGCTCCGCCCTCAGCGGCTGAGCTTGCCGCGCGCTCGCCGGCTCCGCCGCGCGCGGCAACGCGTCGGGAGAAGCTCCGGGCCGAGACGGGGCGTCGGAAACTTGAGGCCGCGGCGACGCGTCGAGAGAGACCTTCCAGTGCGCCGCGAACAACTCGCGCAGGGCCTCGCGCAGACCTTCGAGCGAATACCGCTGCGCCCAGGCGGCGGCGCGAGCACTCATCCGCGCACGCTCTTCGGGCGACGCGGCGACGCGACGCAGAGCGCGCGCCAGTGCGGCAACGTCTCCCGGCGGCACGACGACGCCGCGCCCGTCCTTCAGCATCTCCGGCACGAAGCCCGTGTCCGATCCAACGCAGACCAGACCGAAGGCCATCCCCTCGGCGACGGCTTTGGGCCACCCTTCGTTCTCCGAGGCGAGGACGAGCACGTCCGCGCGTTCGTAAAACGCGAGCACGCGCTCGAACTCCACGCCGCCCGCGAACTCGACCTGATCCTGCAAGCCGAGGAGCGCGACCTGCCGTTCGAGCGGCGTGCGTAATGGCCCTTCGCCGACGATGTCGCACGTCAACTCGATACCTTGCGCCTTCAACGCGCCGAGCGCGGCGAGTAGTACGTCAACGTTCTTCCCCTCGTAGAGGCGGCCGACGAAGAGGACGCGGGGCGGCGCGGGGCCGAATCTCCTGCGCCGCGCGGCGTCGCGCGCGCGCGCCACCTGCTCGTCCGTGAGGATCGAGGTGAAGAACGGGACGACCTGCGGCGGCTGGTTCGCCCAGCGGCCGTAAACCGTCACGGGCGCGCGCCACAGACGCGAGCGCAGAAGTTTGCGTTGCAAGCGCGCCGCCCACGGCTCGCCCGCGTAGCCGTTCCACTGCCCCGCGTACTTGGCGACGCGGCGGCGCGAGAACATCGGGGCGAGGAAGATGCTGAGCAGACCGAGATTGCCGGGACAGCGCACGTGAATCGCGTCCGCGCGCCGCATCGCGCGGCACAGACCGAGGACGAGCAGGGGCAGCAGCAAAACTTGCACGGCCTTCGCGCGAAAATCGTCGCCGCCCGTCTCCAACTGCGGGACGACCTCGATGTTCGCGCGCGTGAAGGGCAGGCAGTCGCCGGGCGGCTGTTCGTCGCGGCAGGGCGCGGCGACGCGGACGTGCGGGAAGAGGTCTGCCCAGACGTCTATCTCGCGCGCGTAAGCACCGTAGGCGAACAGGCGGCCGCCGTGTCGGTAATGAACCGCGCTCGAAACGATGAGCAGATTTTTCACGTCAGGGATCACACGCATCAGGCATTACCCGCGCCCGTCGCGACTCGGTCAGCCGCCTCCGCCGCGCCCGAACCCTTCGGTTCGGGAGAACTCTCCGGCTCGTTCGGCTCCTTCGGCTTACTCAAGAGCAGCGTCGCCATGCCGCTCGCGCGACCGAGCGCCTCGGTCAACTGCTGCCGGCGTTCGGGACCCCGCGCGGCGTCGGCGAGTTGGCACGCGGCGAGCAGCGCGGTCGTCGCCCACCAGCGCGCGCGGCTTGAGAGTGATGGGTGCGCGTGTCGCCTGCGCCAGACGAACCAGCCGTTGAGCACGACCATGCGGCCGTAGCGGAAGCGGCTCGGCCTTCCGGCGGGCGCGTGGTAGTGCGCGAGGCGCGCGCGCGTCGAGAGGTAGAGCGGCGCGTCCCGCGCGGCGCGCACGCAGAAGTCCATGTCTTCGTAGAGACCGTAGCCCTCGAAGTAGCGCGAGAACCTGTGCCGCGCGAAGACTTCGCGCCGGAAGGTGAAGCCGCAGCCCATGAAGAACTCTACGCGGTAGTCCTCGCCGTCGGGCGGCAGATACCCGACGGGGCGGCCGTGACCCGCCGGCGGCATCCAGCCCGGCGGCGACTCGCTCGCCAGCCCCAAAAATTTTCGCAGACGCCAGCGGTAAGCCTCGCGCCGCTCCCACCCGCCCCACCTGAAGACCGACGAACGCGCCCGCCCGTCGGCGTCCGCGCGCCGCCGCCATTCGACCTCGTTGGTGATGAAGCCGCCGACGCCGCACGCGCTGTCGTGGCGCGCGAAGCAGGCGAGCGTCTCGGCGAAGTAGTCGGGCGCGGGCACGGTGTCGTCGTCGAGGAAGGAGACGAGCGAGCCGCGCGCGCGCGCCACGCCGTAGTTGCGCTGCCGCGTCAGCCCGCGCTCCGCGGGGGGCACGCGGCAGTATTTGAGATCGAGGGCGACGCGCCCTTGCCCGCTCCGGTCTTCCCGCACGAACTCGCGCACGACGAGTTCGGTCGCGTCGTCGGGCGAGCCGTCGACGATCAAGGTCTCGTCGGGCACGCGGCTCTGCGCGGCGACGGCGCGCAGCACCCTTGCGACCTCGCGCGGTCGGCGGTAGGTGCAGACGATGAGTGTGAGTGTTTCGTTGTCGCTCATGGCTCGGTGCTGTCGCCCAAGTCTCAGTGCTGTCGCTCGCGTCAGGCGCGCAGAAGGCGTCGGTAATGCTCGACCGACCGGCGCGCAACCATGTCGGAGGTGAAGCACGACTCGACGCGCGCGCGCGCCTCGCGTCCCAGGCTCACTCGCGCGCCTTCGTCCGACAAAAGCTCTTCGACCGCACGCGCGAACGCCCGCGTGTCGCCCGCGGGGACGAGCACGCCGCTCTCCCCTTCGCGGACGACCTCGCGCGCCCAGCCCGTGTCGTAGGCGACGACGGCTTTCGCGCACGCCATCGCTTCGAGCCACGCGAGCGGGAACGCCTCGGCGTAGGACGGGAAGACGCAGAGGGCCGCGCGGCGCACGTGCTCCTGAACCCTGTCGTGAGGCTGTGCGCCGAGAAACTCGACGCGCCCGCGCGCGGCCGGCGAGAGCGACTCCTGGCAGAGCGCCTGAGTCGAGCGCGCGCCGGTGCGCGCGTCCGGGGCGTCGCGCCCGACGAAGCGTAGGCGCGCGCGCGGCCGCCGCTCGGCGACGAGGGAGAAGATGCGGCAGAGATCGAGCACGCCTTTTTTGCGCGCGAGCGTGCCGAAGTAGAGGATCGTGTCGGGCTCCGCCTCTCCCGCTTCGGCGGGAGTGAACTGCGCGGCGTCGATGCCGTTCGGGATGACGCCGACCTCGGAGCGCAGGCGGAAGAGGCGGCGCGTCACGTCCGCCGTGAAGCGGCTGACGGCGACCACGTCGTCGGCCCCGCGCAGCGCCAGCGTCTCCGTCCAGCGCACCGTAGGGCGGACGCTCTCGTCGAGCAGGTGCGCGAAGTAGGTCGCCGCGCCGTGGCAGCGTACGCTCAGCGGCCGGTCGAGCCGCAAGCCCGCCGAGGGGCCACACCAGTCGTGCGCTTCCACCACGTCGACGCCGTCGCGGCGGATCAGATCGTTGAGCGCGCGCTGAGCGTTGCGCGCGTCCCACAGCCAGCCGACCTTCGGCACGTTCGTCTCGCCGGCGAAGCGCACCGAGACGCCGCGGTCATCGAACGCCGCGCCGGCGCCCGCGACGAGGACGGTCGCGCCGTGCCCCTGCGCCGCGAGCGCGCGCGCGACGTTGCGTATGCTCGTGCCGATGCCGCCGGAGGGCCGTGGCGGGTATTCCGTGGTGAGAAATGCGACGTGCATTGACCCCTTGTTCGTCGTGAGCGTTCGGGCGGGAAGACGACGATCTCCTCGGTGCTTCTCTAACGGCTCAGCGTTTCTCGAACAGCAGAATTTTGCGCGGCGGGTCGGACGCGAAGACGCCTTCCAGCCGGAAATACTTTTCCATCGCCGCGACGAAGTTGTCCGCGTCGTACCAGTCGAAGCGCCCCGCGTCGGGCGAGGCCGCGCGGACCTCCCCGCGCGGCGCGAACTCGACGGCGGCGTGTTTGACGGTGTACGCCGCGAGCAGTTGCGCGACGCGCGGGAAGCTCAGGTCGAGTTGGAAGACGAGCCGGTCGAGCACGCCGAAGAGCAGCGTGAGATCGCAGCGGAGCCGGTCGGTCGAAGACGGGAACTCGCACTTGCGGCCGTGCGCGGGCGTCGGCACGGTGAAGTCGAGGAAGAGGGGGAGGATCCTGCGCCCCTCGGACTTGGCCCTCAGGTAGAGCGCGTTGACGTGCTCCTCGTTGTCGTCGAAGGCGACGACCTTCGCGCCCGCGCCCTCGGCGGCGAGGGCGCGCCGCCCCTCGTGGCAGCAGATGTCGAGCACGGTTCGGGGCTTGAGCCGTTCGAGGAGCGAGCGCAGGGTCTCAGTCTCCACGTCGTGCCGCGCCGTGTCGTCGCGCCCGTCGCAGACGGCGTTGCCGTCGTCGCGCGGCACGCGCGGCAGCGACAAGCCTTCGAGCGACGCGCGCAGCCGCTCGAAGAAGCGCAGCGGGCGCGCGCGCGCCGTGCGGCGCAGGCGGAAGTACCAGAGGGGGAACCACGCGAGCGAGCGCCGCTTGAAGACGTCGTCCATGGGCTCGCCCACGTCGGGCGTGCGGCGGAAGCTGCGCGCGAACCACGGGTGTCCCTTCGAGATGAGCGCGAGCGGCACCACCCAGTAGTTACGCAGGCGTCCGGCCATCTCGTCGAGCCAGGCGGCTTCGAGCGGGACGACCGCCGAGAAGTCCACGAAGACGGGGCGCGTGAAGTCGAAGAGGACGTTCCACGGGTGACAGTCGAGGATGCCGCAGCCGTGCCTGATGAGTTCGAGGTTGAGATCGCAGAGCATCACGGCGGCGTCGCGCAGCATGAGCGAAGACCATTCGGGCCAGTAGGTGACGAAGTCCATGCGCTCGTGACGCAAGACGAGCGGGTAGTCGTCCGACGCGATCTCGGCGCGCTCCGTGCCGACGAGGCCGCGCGCAAACAGGCTGTCAATCGCGGGCGAGGCGAGCACGCCTTCGTAAAACGGCGCGTGCGGCGGCATGATGCCGCGGAAGAGCTGATCGCCCTTCTCCAGCAGCCGACCTTTGCGGTCGCTCAAAGACTGTGGGTGAATCGAGAAAGTCATCCGTGTGACGTGACGCTGCGCGTGCGATCTAAATGGTGCGTGAGGCCCCGGCTCGCGCCCGCGCGCGCGCGACTCTCAGCCGCGCAGGTCGGCGCGCCAGAGCTGTTCCAACTTGGCGCGGTTGATCTCGCGGCGGATGAAGCGGAAGAACTCGACGAGCGGCTCGGACGCGTCGCCGCCCGTCGTCTGCTTCGCGCGCGTGTACTCTTCCCTCCGATCCAACTCTTTGGGCGCGAGCGCGCGGCTGACGCGGCGCGGGTCACTCGTGAGCGAGCTGGTGTCGAAGAGGCGCAGGCGGCCCTCGAAGAGCGCCCAGTTCTTCAAGCCGAGCACGGAGGTCGAGGTCTCGAACGTGACGCCGTGACGCCAGAGCCGGTGGTGCGCCGCGACGATCTCGCGCCAGTCGAGGGAGCGCAGACGTTCGCTGCGCTCGAACAGGTAGTCGGCGCGCCGCTGCTTCAAGACGTGCCCGCGATACCCGACGCGCGCGCCGTCGATACGCAGATCGGCCTCGGCGTCGCGCACGATCTCGCACGGGAGCATGATGTCGGAGAGCCCGCTCTCGCACATGGACTCGACGAGCGCGAGCATCGCCTCGAACCGCTCGACGCACCTGCGCCTGAGCCGCGCCGCCAACAAGTCCTCGCCCCGCGGAAGTCGCGCGAGCAGCGCGTGCGACGTTCTCGCCGCCAGCTTCTCCGATCTGAACCGCTGCGGGTGATCGAAGGGGAGGACGTAGCCGAAAGCCGCGGGGATTTTATAGACCCACGCGCGCGCCCCGTCCTGCGCGTCGCCCGTCCCGTCGCCCGGCGCGTGCCCGTCGGGCGTGCGGACGAAGACGTGCTGCCACGTGCCCGTCGCCAGAAAGTCGAGTTGCAATCTCCCCCCGTTGCTCATGAACGAAACTTCCCCGGACAGATCAACCCGCGCCCGCCGCGCGCTCGCGCGCGAGCGACCAGCGCAGAGGCGGCGCGAGCACGGCGCGATCCTGGCCGTGGTTGCTCAGACGGCCCGTCACGTTGAGCGTCACGCGCTCGGACGTGTAACGCTTCTCCTCGCCCGTCGCCCTGCGCCCCGTGAGCTTGAAGAACAGGGTGTAGATGCCCGGCTTCAGCCACAGCGGCGGCACCTCGACGCCGACGCGGTACAAGCCCGCGCCCAACTCGCCGCTCCCAAGCTCCCCGCTGTTCGTCACGTGATAGACCAGGGTGTTCCCCGCGACGTCGTCGACGCGACACTTCAGGCGCGCCTCGACGAACGTGTCCTGCACTTCGAGACGCGCCTCGACGCGGAACGGCTCCACGCCCGCGACCTCCGGCGTCGCGCCCGCGCCCGCGCCTCGCACGCGCACCTCGCGCCAGCGCGTGCCGCGCATCGCGAGCGTGTCGTCGGCGTCGGCGCAGAGCGTGTCGCGGCTGTAGTAGGCGACGCCCTCGACCGCCGAGCCGCGGAAGGCGACCGCGCCATCCTTGAGGACGACCGCGCTCTGGCACAGCTCCTTGACTGCGCCCAGGTTGTGGCTGACGAAGAGGACGGTGCGACCTTCGGCGGCCACGTCCTCCATCTTCCCCAGGCACTTTTTCTGAAACGCCATGTCGCCGACGGCGAGCACTTCGTCGACGAGCAGGATTTCAGGCTCAAGGTGCGCCGCGACCGAGAAGGCGAGACGCAAATACATCCCCGACGAGTAGTGTTTGACCGGCGTGTCGATAAATTTTTCGACCTCGGCGAAGGCGACGATCTCGTCGAACTTGCGCGCGATCTCCGCGCGGCGCATGCCGAGGATCGCGCCGTTCAGGTAGACGTTCTCCCGCCCGCTCAACTCGGGGTGAAAGCCCGTGCCGACTTCGAGGAGCGATCCGACGCGCCCCCCGATGTCGGCGTAGCCTTCGGTCGGCTCGGTGATGCGCGAGAGTGTCTTCAGGAGCGTGGATTTGCCCGCGCCGTTTCTGCCGATGACGCCGACCGCCTCGCCGCGCTTCACGTCGAACGAGACATCCTTCAACGCCCAGATCTCGTCCGCGCGACGCCTGCGCCCGTCGCCGCCCGCGCCCCTCAACGTCGAGCGCAGCGCGCGGAAAGGCGCGGCCGCGGTGTCGGCCAGAGTCTCGCGCAGCGTGCGGTAAGACTCCTGCTTCGCGCCGATGCGGTAGCGTTTGCCGAGACCTTCGACCCTGATGGCGATGTCGTTATTCAACATGAAGAGTCTGCCCGACGCGCGTGACGTTGTAGGGGCGGGGCTCGTCCCTGACCGCCGCGTCCTAAAGACGGTGCGTCGTGTTTGAGCACGCCGGGCAGGGACGAGCCCCGCCCCTACAAATTATTGCGACCACGTTCGTCGTCAAATAGTTTCCACGTCCGGCATCGCACGCGCTCACACCACGTCGGCGAAAGTCTTCTCCATGCGGCGGAAATAGAACGCGCCGCCCGCGAGGAGCAGCGCGGCGACGAGCGCGGAGAGCCCGGCCATCGCGCCCGGCCTGGTGTTCGTCCCTAGCAACGCCCAGCGGAAGCCCTCGACGACGCCCGCCATCGGGTTCAAGCCGTAGACGGTGCGCCACGGTTCGGGGAGCAAGCTCGACGGGTAGGCGATGGGCGTGGCGAAGAGCCAGAACTGGGTGACGAAGGGGACGACGTAGCGTACGTCGCGGAACTGCACGTTGAGCGCGGAGAGCCACAGCCCCGTGCCGAGCGCGGTGGCGAGCGCGAGCAGCAGGAAGAGCGGCAGCCAGAGCAGGTTCGGCGTCGGCGCGACGCCGTAGTAGAGCATCAGCGCGACGAGGACGACGAAGGCGACGGCGAAATCGACCAGCCCGGAGAGCACGGCGGCGACGGGGACGGCGAGGCGCGGGAAGTAGACCTTCTTGATCAGGTTCGCGCTCCCCACCAGACTGTTCGACGATTCCGTGAGGCCGTTGGCGAAGAACGTCCACGGGACGAGCGCGGCGTAGGCGAAGATCGGGTACGGGATGTTGTCCGAGGGCATCTTCCCCAGCCTGCCGAAGAAGAGGCTGAAGACGACCATCGTGAAGAAGGGCTGGATGACGGCCCACGCCGCGCCGAGCGCGGTCTGCTTGTAGCGCACCTTGATGTCGCGCCACACGAGGAAGTAGAGCAGCTCGCGGTACGCCCACAGCTCCGGGAGCTTGAGCGAGACCCAGCCGCGCGAGGGCTCGACGCGAAGGATCGCCGCCTTCGCAGTCCCGGCCGGCCCGCCCGCCTGAAGTTTGATCCCGCCCGCAGTTGCCATCAGTGTTGCCCGCCCGATCTAATAAAACTGTAGGGGCGGGGCTTGTCCCTGCCCGCTGGGGGGGTGAGCGCGAAAGAAGGAATCACGATCAGTCAGCGATGAATGATCGCGGATCGGTCGAGCGACCTCGCGGCCGCCGCGGGCAGGGACAAGCCCTGCCCCTACAAATTCATTGGCGCGTTGAGTTTTGTTAAGCACTCTGAGTAAAAAAGGTCGCCCGCGATCTCGCCCGCTCAGGAGTGGTAGTAATAGTTGTACTCGTGCGCGCGCACCTCGACGTTGTTGAGGACGACGCCGAGGATGTGCGCGCCCGCGTCCTGCAAGACCTGGCGCGAGCGGCGGACGAGATCGCGCGAGCTCTTGCCGCCGTGCACCACCATCACCACGCCGTCGACCATCGCGGAGAGCAGCACGCCGTCTGTGAACGAGCCGACGGGCGGCGAGTCGATGACGACGTGCGTGAAGACCGACTGGAGGAACGAGAGCAGGCGCGTCATCTCGTCGGAGCCGAGGAGTTCCGCGGCGTTGGGCGGCATGGGGCCGGCCGTCAGCACGTGGACGCCGGTCGGCTGGTGGCGGCCGATGAGCGAGATGATCTCGAAAGCCTTCTGCTCGCCCGCGAGCACCGCGCTGAGGCCCTGCCGGTTGTCGAGATCGAAGACGGCGTGCAGGCGCGGGCGGCGCATGTCGGCGTCGATGAGGAGGACGTGCGCGCCGGTCTGCGCGAGGCTCGTCGCCAGGTTGATCGCCGTGGTCGTCTTGCCGTCGCCGGGCTGAGAAGAGGTGACGAGGATCGTCCTCACCGCACGGCCCGCGCGCGCGAGCAGGATCGAGGTGCGCAGGTGGCGGTAGGCTTCCGCCAGGGGCGTCTGCACGCCGGCGTCGAGGATCAGTTCGGGCCGCGGGCGGGCGTTGCCGCTGCCGTCGCCATGGCCGTTGCCATCGCGCGTTTGCAGAGCGCCCCTGGCGGCGCGCAGGTCGCGGCGGCGCGAGCGCGACAGGCCCGCGGCCGAGGGGACGGCGACGAGCGTGGGCAGTTGCAGGAGGCGCTCGACCTCTTCGGTCGAGTGGATGGTGTTGTCGAGGCGTTCGAGCAGCAGCGCGAGGCCGACGCCGAGCGAGAGCGAGAGGACGAAGGCGAGCGCGACATTTAAGAGTCGCTGCGGCGCGACCGGGACTTTCGGCGGGATGGCGTGATCGGTGACGTGGATGTTGTTGAGCGTGCCGGCGAGCGCGACCTCGTTCTCCTTGGCGCGCTGGAGCAGCCCGTCGAGCAGGTTCTTGCTCGTCTCGATCTCCTGCGAGATGATGCGGTAGTTGATGGCCGCCTCGTTCTGCGTCAGGGTCTCGCCGCGCTGTTGGTCGAAGGCCGTGCGCAGGGCCTGCTCGCGCGCGAGCGCTTCGCGGTAGCGCGTCTCAAGGTTCGTCTTGACGGTGGAGACGGCGCGGGCGCGCGCGTCCGCCGCCTGGCGTTCGAGCGCGGCGATCTGCTGCGTCACCTCCTTGACCTCGGGCCACTCTTCGGTGTTCTCGACGAGCAGTTGCGCGCGCTTCGAGCGAAGCTCCGCGAGCTTGCTTTCGAGATCGGCCGCCTCTTTCGCGCCGCCTTCGGAGAGGGCTTCGGCCGCGCCGGGGGTGAGCGCGGCGCCGTAAGCGGCTTCCGCCATCTTGCGCCCGTTCTCGGCTTCGAGCAGTTGCTTGTTGAGGCCGACGAGGCGATCCACGACCGTATTCTGGCTGGCGTCGAGCGACAGTATCTGGTTGCCGCGCGCGTAGGCCATCAGCCGCTCTTCGTCGGCGCGTATCTGCGCCTGCAACTCCGCGACGCGCTTCTGAAGGAAGTCGCCGGTCGTCGTGTTCGACTCGGTCTTCTTCTCAAGGTTCGTCGCGACGAACACGTCGGCGACGGCGTTGGCGACCTGCGCCGCGAGGCGCGGGTCGGGGTGGACGAAGCGCACGTCGATCAGGTGCGTCTCCGTCACCTTGAGGCGCGCCTCCTTGACGGGCTCGGCTTCGAGCCCGCGCCCGAGCGCCTCGACGTAGGGCGCGAGCCGCGCCGCCTCCTGCAAGTCCTCCTGCGCCGCCGCGGGCGCGACCGCCAGCAGCAGCGGCGACTCGGCGACGACGACTTGCGGGCCGCCCGCGCCTTTGCCCTTGCCGCCGAAGCCGATCATGCGGAGCAGGTTCTCCCAAGTCGAGCGCGTCTTCTGCGGGCGCAGGAATGCCGGGTTGTGTTCGAGGTCGAGAGTTTTGGCGACGCGGCGCAGCAGCCCGTCGCCGGTGAGAATCTGTAGCTGCGTGCTGAAATAGGTCGGGTCGTTGAAGACGAGCACGTCGGCCTTCGTCGCGCCGAGCGCGGGGTTGCTCCGCTCGGCGTCGACCTGCACGCGCGCCCGCGCCTCGTAAACGTCGGGCTTGTGCGCCATGAAGACGGCGACGAGCGCGGTCGTGACGGCCGTGACGGAGGCGACGAGCCAGAGGCGCTTGCGCACGGCGCGCCAGTAGTTGCGCAGGCTCAACTCTTCGTCGAGACCGATCTCCGGGTAGTAGCCGGCGGGGTGCGACGGTTGCGGCGGCGCGAGCACCTCGACGGGCACGAGGCTGCGTACCTCCGCGGGCGGCTTCAGCAATTCGCGTGCTTCTTTCATCGTCTTAACTCGAAACCTCGTCCGACTCCCGCCCCATCAACCGCGTGCGATCAACCGGGTGGTGTTGAAGCGATCAACTCGGAAGCGCGGCGGGCGGCGCGGCGCGAGCGGGATCGCACGGGCAGTAGTGGCGCGCCGTTTCAGCGGCGGCGCGTCGCCGCGGTCGGGACTTGGCCGGAGATGATCTGCACGGGGAGTTGTCCGGCCGCCGGGAAGATGCCGCTCACGAGGCTGCGAAGCATCCGCTTGCCGCCCGCGATCGGCACGTCCACGATGTCGTCGGCCTGCAGCGCCACGTCCTCAGCCCGCCGCTTCTCAATCGCGCCGAGATCGACGAAGATCTCCTGCTTGCTGGTCGAACCCGGCGTCTGCCGGAGGATGCGCACCCTCTCGCGCTTGGTGTCGGGCATCGTCCCGCCCGCCATCGCAATCGCGCGCGACACCGTGACCGGCTCTTTCAGATCGATAGTCGAAGGGCGCAAGACGTTCCCGACGATGAAAGCCTGCTCGGCTTCCGGCAGGTTCACGATGTCGCCCGGTCTGACGAAAGGGTTCGACTGATCGACGCCGCGCAGCGTGTCATTCAGGCGGTACGAGGAGAGTACGTCCGACGCGTCCTCGTCCGTCCCGCCCTCACCCGGCGCGGGCGCGCCCGGCTTGGCTTCGCACGGCGAGGGGGCGACCGAGTGCGCGACCTGCAATCGCCCGCCCGCGCGCTCCGACGGCCCGCCCGCGAACGTGAGCAGTTCGAGCAGACGCATCGGTCGTTGGAGTTGGAAGCGACCCGGCAAATTCACCGCGCCGATGACCGCGACGGGCTGCGACTGGAACTCCTTGACGAAGACATCCACGTGCGGGTTGCGCTGGTACTTCAGGTAGCGCGTCTCGATCTCGCGCGCCAGATCGCTCTCCGTCCGGCACGCGGCCTGAATCTCGCCCTCGATGAGAGGCATCCGGATCATGCCGCGGCCGTCCACGCGCACGGCGTCGCGCGAGAGCTGCGGGCGGTTGAAGACGCGTACGTCGAGCACGTCGCCCGCGCCGATGTGGTAGCTGTCGCCCTCCTGCGCGGTGGCGGGCGCGGCGTTTGCGGCGGGCGGGGGTGTCGTCGTCGCGCTCCCGGTGCGCGTCTGCGCCGCCGTGCCGCCCGACGCCGCAAACACGGCGAGCGACGCGCAGGCGGCGAGCAGAAATGGCGCGCGCCGATGATGAGAGCGGGACGGTGAGGAAATCGGTCGCCTCATAGTCTGAATCTCGGAAATCTCTTTCCCGGTCGAGTCTTATTCGTCGCGGCGGTCAGGGTCTGCCGCGTGGGGCACAAGAGCGTCAACGCTTGCGGATCATGCGGCGCGCGTGCATTGACTCGCGCAGGTGATTCGGGGCGGCGAGGTTGAGCACCGTGTGGTTGAGTAAGATCAGCCGTTCCTCGTCCTCGTGCTGGAAGACGCCCGTGAGCGGGTGATCCTGAGTCTTGACGACGACCTGCGTCCTGACCCACTGCCAGAACTCCGCCTGCGTCGTCCAGAACTGCTTGCCGTCCCGGCAGAGCACCAGCGCCGTGCGCTTCTTCCTTTTTTTCACTTCCTTGGATATCACGCGAACCGCCCGCATATTCAGAGTCGAGAATTGGCGACAGCTCTCCCAACACGCCCGCGCGCCAACCACGGAAGATCGGCATGCAAAGGCGTCGGAACCCCGAAGGGAAGCCTCTAAGCGAGGCAGCAGACAGGCAATGCAAAGTCAGTGAAACGCGTAATAGGTATGATTTTCCAAGATTTAGGCGCGTTCTCTGTTGGTACGGCTTTAAACGCACCAGTCCTCTTAATTCATCCCAACTGAGCCGGGACGGCGGGCGCAGCGTCGTCGGTCGTGGGCGAAAGTCGGAGGGCTCTGGCTCTACCTGGTTTTTGGCAAAGGGAAAGAGTTGGTTTAATTCTGAGCCTGCCCGTGACGCGGCCGCGCTCCGACGTGTCGGCGGGCAGCCGAGTCGCGGGCGCGCGACCGCGGGAACGCTTGATGCCCCTTTGTCCGGAGGAGTAGGATGATCGCCACGCGGAAAATCGGAGGGCATTCGGTGATGGCAAGCGCGGTCGTCGCGGTGAGCGGCTTTACGTCGGAGGTCGGCAAGACGACGCTCGTGTGCGAACTGCTCGGCGCGCTGCCCGGCTGGGAGGCGATCAAGCTGACGCGCGGACACTACCGCTCCTGCGGCAAAGACCCGCACGCCTGCTGCGTGAGCCACCTCCTCGGCGACGCGCCGCTGGTGCGCTCGGGCCGCGCCGAGACTTACGCGCCGGGCAAAGACACCGGGCGCTACTGGGACGCCGGGGCGTCCAACGTCCACTGGGTGATCGCCACGGACTCTCAGGTGAAGCAGGGCATCCGCCTCGCGCTCGAACGGGTCACGGCGCGCGGGGTTCTCGTCGAGGGCAACAGTTTTCTGGAATTCGTCGAACCGGACTTCGCGCTGATGGTGACGCGCGCGGAAGGCGGGAAAGTAAAACCCTCGGCGCGGCGCGCGCTGAAGAAAAGCTCCGCGCTTTACCTGTCCGGCGAGGGTGAGGACGCCGCCGCCGCCGCGCGTGCGCGGTTCGCGGGTTGGGCGCAAGTCGCCGCCGAGAAAGACCTCGTCGCGACACTGCCCGTCTACACGCGGGGCGAGCTGCCCCGCCTGGTCGCGCGCATCCGCGAAGCTCACGCGGGCGCGCTCGCCGTCTGACTAGTCTCGTCGGCCTAAACCTTCGATGAGCTGGGACACTGCCGCAAAAATTAAAGACCCGTGGGACGCGCTCGTCGCCAGGGCGGAGCGGCTCGCCGCCAAGAACGAGGCGACGAGGGAGATGCTCGGCTTTTACGCCGGGCTGCTGCGCGCGCAGCAGGGCGTCTACGAGTTCCTGCGCAGTCGCAAGGGCTGGCTCCCCACGGGCCTCCTCGAAGATGACTTGCCGGTCGTGCGTGAGACGCTGCCGCATCTTCTCGGTGCGGTCGAGTCGAGCGGCGCGGCCGCGCTCGCCGAAGAAGCGCAGGCCCTTGCGCGCGCGAGCGACGCGGAGATCGACTCGCTGATCCTCGAACAGTGGCGCGCGCCGTCCGACTTTCAGTTCTTCGGCAAGGCCTTCCTGCAACCTTACGCGCGGTGGCTGGCCGAGTCGGGCGGGCAGGTCGTGGACAGGGAGTTGGGGGCGGGCGAGAACCGCTGCCCGTTCTGCGGCGGCAAGCCGCAGGTCAGCGTGCTCCAGACCAGGGAGCCTTCGGCGGACGGCGGCGGGCGCGATCTCGTCTGCTCGACGTGCCTCGGCGTGTGGTCGTACAGGCGCATCGTCTGCGCCAACTGCGGCGAGGAGCGACCCGCCAAGCTCAGCTACTTCCACGCGCCGGAGTTCGATCACGTCCGCGTCGACGCCTGCGACACCTGCCAGCACTACATCAAGGCGGTTGACATGACGCGGCTCGGTCTCGCCGTCCCGCTCGTGGACGAAGTCGCCGCCGCGCCGCTCGACGTGTGGGCGCGCGAGCACGGCTACGCGAAGATCGAGTTGAACCTCGTGGGGCTGTAAAAGATGCTCCGGTAATTTCTGTGGTAGGGGCCGGGCTCGTCCCTGCCCGCTGTAGTAGAGG
>DATLMC010000165.1:0-5072 GCA_035537435.1 Pyrinomonadaceae bacterium
TCTTCACCGTCGAAGCGAAAGAACTGGCTTGATCGATTTACGATTTACGATTCACGATTCACGATTCACGATTGACGGTCTTCTCTTCACTGCCTCTGGAACTCCGGGGAGCCGAGGATGAGTGCGGCGATGCGGGCCGTCTCGGTGACGGGCGCGTTGCCGTTGTTGTTGTTCGCGCCCATCAGCGCGCGGCGGCCGCCGCGGCGCAGGGGCGAGTCCGCGGGCGAGTCGTCCGCGATTGATTGCGGCCGCCCCATCATCACGCCCGGACGCGTCGGCGCGTTCGCTTTCGCCGCCGCCGGGCTCGTGGTCTCATTCGAGTCCGTCATGCTCGCCGCACCGCCGCTGCTCTGCGTCATGTTCGTCGCCTCCGGCGTCGTTTCGCCCAGCTGTTTTAGTAGAGACTGTTTCGACTTCGGCGAGAGATCGCCTTGCAGGATGACGGCGGCAAGCTCGTCGATCACGCGCGACTTGTCGGCAGCAACGCCGCCCGCGCCCGCCGCCGTGTTGCCCGCGAGACGCGCGAGTTGGACGCGCGTGCCGGGGATGCGGTTCGAGACGAGCGCGAGCGCGAAGTTGATGCGCTCAAGGAGCGCGCCCGTGTTGACCCAGTGCTCGGCGGTGTCGGGGTATCCGGTCGGAGCCTGATACTGGTAGAGCGGCTCGCCCATCTTCGCGATCCACTGGTGGAGCGCGGGCGCGCCCGTAGTGTCGCCGCCGAGCGCGCGCACCGCCGAGACCGCCAGCTCGAAGGGCGTCTTGATCTTGGCGCGGTAGTTGGCGGGCGCGTTGAACTCCGGCGAGGAGAAGATCGCGCGCAGCGTCTCGCGGATGTCGCCGTCGGACTTCGTGAACGCCGCCGCGGCGCGGCCCACCAGCTCCGGCGTCGGCTCATCCATCACGAACTTGCGCGCGAGCTTCGTCGCGACGAACTTCGCGGTCGAAGGATGCTTCGAGAGGATGTCTAAGACGGCGAGCCCGTCGCTTATGCCGCCGCCCGCGGGGATTTTGTGGCCGAGCACGTTCTTCTCGCCGTCGTCGTGCTGGCGCGGGTTGAAGTAGAACGTGCCGGAGTTCTCCGCCTTCATCAAGCCGGAGACGCCGCCGTAGCCGCGCGGGTCGATGATCGTCCAGCCGGTGAAGCAGCGCGCCACCTCCTGCACGTCCCTTTGCGTGTAGCCGCCCTCGACGCCGAGCGTGTGCAGCTCCATCAGCTCGCGCGCGTAGTTCTCGTTGATGCCGCGCCGCGGCCGCGCCTGCTGCGGCGGCGCGGGCGCGCGCTGCGGGAGCGTCTGCGCCTGCTGCTGACGCCGCGGCATCTGGTCGCGCCGCGCGGCTGGGCCTCCTGCGCCGAAGAGCGGGCGCTGCTGCCTCATCAAGCCGCGCCGCACGCCGCCCTGCCGGGCGTTCGGGGCGACGCTCTGGAAGTTGTCGAGGTAGAAGAGCATGGCCGGGCTCTGGGCGGTGGCGACGAGGAGGTCACGGAACTTGCCGAGCGTGTGCGGGCGGATCACGTCGCGGTCGTAGGAGACGAGCAGCCAGCGGTCGGCCCCCTTCGCCGCGAAGACGTTGAAGTGGTTCGTCCAGAAGTCTACCAGAGACTCCTGCAACTGCCGCTCGCTGTAGACGGCGCGCAGGATGCGCGACGCCTGAAGCTCCGCCACGACGCGCTGCGGGAGTTGCAGGCCGTTCTCGCGGTAGAACTCCGCGACCGCCCGCCGGTACTCGGCGCGGTTCAAGTCTACCGCGGGCGGGTTCGCGTCCGCCGTCGCGTTGGGCCGCGCGTTCGCCGTCACGCCCGGCGCGTTCATCGCCGCGCTCGCCTCCGCCTGCTTCGCCGCCGCATTGTTCGCCGCGGCGTCCGGGGTCTTTCGGTTGTCGCGCAGCTCCGCGAGGTCTGACGGGAGTTTACCCTCGCGCTGCATGCGGCGGAGCAGGGAGTTCGGCTGCGGGTACTTCGCGAGCAGCTCGCCGGATGAGAGTTTCAACACTTCGAGGTTCGTCAGCCGCGCCTCCGACGCCGCGTCGTCGATCAGTTCGGGGCGGAGCTGCTGTTCGATATATTTCTCGACGCCCATTTTTCGGACGCGCTCCACGTCGCCCGGTCGCGCGCCGAAAGCCAGCCGGTTGAGCACGTGCGCGGCGCGCTGCTCCTCCGTCAGCTTCCGGGCCTTCGACTCCGCCGCCGCGCCGCGCCCCCGCGCGCCCGCGAGCGGGGAGAGACCGAAGACGAGCGACAGCGCGACGAGCAGCGCGACGGCGCGGCGCGCGTGACCGAGCCGAACGTTCATGGATTTTTTCATGCGGATACCGCTTTCAAAAAAGGTTATTTCTTACGCGGCGGGGCGCATTGCGCGCCCGCTTTGGTCTTCTCTGTTTGCTGGAAGTTTAGACGCGCGGGGCGGCGCTTTGGTTGAAAAACTTGCCGGGCGCGATCATACACCCGGCCCGCTCGCGGGACGAACACGTCGAACGCGCGAGCACGCGTGGGACCCGACGGGCGGGCGCATTGCGCCGTCGGGTGCGGGGCGAGAGAGGGCGGCGCGCGGCGAAACGGGTCGAGCCACGCAAGTCCGTCGGACTGGCGTGGCTCGACCCGTCGTCTGATTCGTGCGTCTGCCGTCTACTGGGCGGGAGATGTGGCCGCCGGGCCGCCGCCCTCGCCGACGACGATGCTCTGCCGCTCGCCCGCGAAGCTCACGCTGCGCAGCAACTTCGCGCCGTTCTCCGTGCCCGTGGTGAAGGTCGTGTACCTGTTCTTCTTCTCGGACTGCTCCGCGCGAGCCTTCGCGCGTGCGACGACCTTGCCCTCCTTGTCCGCGACCGACAGCTCGCCGGACTTCGCGTCGTAGGAGACCTTGTAAGTCCCCTTCTCGATCTTCGTGCCGTTCAACTGGAAGTCTTCATGAAAGTTGAGCTGCTCGCTCTTGCCGCTCGCCAGCGCGGCCGTGCATGCCAGCGCGAGAATAAAGACACCTGTGACCACTCTAACGATCTGTTTCCTCATCGTGAACTCCTTGAAGTCGCCTCTGTCGGCGCGTTTGCTGGGTTAGGGGATTGAGCACCTCTGGCCGGGGCTCGTTAGGTGGGTCGTCCATGCCTTACGCGCCCCGCGCGCGCGCAGTTCCGAAAAAGATTTCCCGCGCGGTAAAAAGATTCCGCCGCGCGACCCGGATGATGAATCCGGATCGCGCGACGGAATTTTCACGCCCCGCCTTGCGAGTTATTAGGCATCGCGGCCGCGCCCCGCGCGCGCCGCTCTGCAACACAACGCCCGTCAATCCTCCGGCGTCCTCTGCGGTGACGGCTGCGGGCGCGGCTGCCCTGACGCGGGGCGCGGGTAGGTGACGGGGCTGCGGTTGCCTTCCCTGTCCACGGCGCGCACGCCGAAGAAATAGTTGTCTTTCGACATCCCCTTCGCCGTGTGACTCAAGACGTTTCCGACCCACTGCGAGTTCGTCCACGCGGGCTCGGTCGTGTCGCGCCAGACGATCTCGTAGCCCGCCACGTCGGGCTCGGCGTTCGCCTCCCACTGCAAGTCCGTGTCGACGCTCAGGCGGCGCGTGTTGATGCCGACACCTTTCGGGCGCGCCGGGGCGAGAGCTAACGAGGCTAACGCGGCGCAGTTGGCGCGCGCGACGTTCGCGACGTACTCGAAATCGACGAACTCCGGCAGGTCGCCGTAGACGACGCCGTTCTCCGTGCGGACGTTCTGGTGCTGGTGGTTGAAGTCCTCGTTCGGCTCGGTGAAGCGCACCGCCGCGTAGCCGCGCTCCAAGAACGGGATGTGATCGCCGCCCCGCCCGTAGCGGTCGCGCCGGTAGAAGAGTTTGACCTGGAAGTCTTTCAGGTAGAGATCGGCCGTCTCCTTGATGAAGCGCGCGAGCTGGCGCGAGGGCGAGTCGTTCTCGCCGCCGACCGAGCGGCGCGTGCGCGCCTCTTCTTCCGTCTCGTTCGACGGCACGCCCTCGGAGAAGACGCGCAGGGTCTTGCGGTCGCGCACGCCGTTGCCGCCCAGGGTGTTGCCGACGATGTCGTTCGTGAACATCCCCTCGATGTTCATCCCCGACTTCTTCGCCTCCTCGGCGAAGTGCGTCGCGCCGAGCAGGCCCTGCTCCTCGCCCGGCACCGCCATGAAAACTATCGTGGCGTCGAAACTTCGCTTCGCCATCACGCGCGCCATCTCAAGGACGGCCGCCGTGCCCGACGCGTCGTCGTTCGCGCCCGGCGCGTCGCACTCGGCGTCGGTCGGGCTCGTGCACATCGAATCGTAGTGGCCGCTGACGACGTAGACTCTGCCGGAGGATTCGGGCTGCGCGCCGCGGAGCGTCGCGACGACGTTCGTGAGGATCGTCGGCTTCGGCACGCGCCCGCGCGGCGGCGGCTGCGCCTCCTGCAAAAACGACTGCTTCTCGACCGTCATGCGCCCGCCCGAAGCGGCCGCCGCCTGCTGGAACTCCGCGAAGAGCCAGTCGCGCGCCGCGCCGATGCCGCGCGCCGGGTTGTCCTGCGCCGACAGGGTGTTGCGCGTGCCGAAGGAGACGAGCTTGCGGATCGTGCGCTCGACGTTGCGCGCGTCGATCTCCGAGAGCATCCGCGTGACTTCGGCGTTGCGGCGCGGCGCGGCCGGCTGGTCGCCCTTCGCGGCCGTCGCCTGATGATCCTTTATCGCCCTGTCGCCCTGCGCGCGGGAGGCGGGCAGGGCGAGTTGAAGCGCGAGCAGCGCGGCGAGCGCGGGGGGCGCGGCGGCGAGCGCGCGCCGGGCGGTTCCGTGCGTGTCCGTCATCGAGTTGGGCTCCTTTCGCGGGCGAGACTGTCGGCCCGCGGGTCGATGAAGTTTAAGTTTGAGTTCTACCGAAGCGAGTATAATACGCCCGCGCCGCCATTCAACTCCGCAGACGCCTTTCCCTTCATGCCCGTCGCCCCGGTACACGCTCAGGTCGTTACGAAGTCCGCTCGAAGATCGGCGAGGGCGGGATGGGGGAGGGTCGGGCGCGAGTGGTCAACGCCCGCGCCCGCGGCGGGCATGCACTCCCGGCGCGCGAGCGCGCCCCTCACCGCCCCGCGCGCGC
>DATLMC010000166.1:0-62599 GCA_035537435.1 Pyrinomonadaceae bacterium
GGCTAAATTCTTCGGCCCGCACGCGCGCGCCCGGCGCCCCGCCACGCGCGCCGCCGAGTGTTGGACGGATCGTTTGGCGTGTGGTAAATTCCCCCGGCTTAGAAGTCTCTCCTGCCGCTATGGACTCGGATGTTCACGAGCCGTCGCCCCGTCGCCAACTTCGGAATTGCCGACGCAAACCCCCTCGGAGCCAACTAATGCACGGACGCATCCCCCGCCGACTGCTCTCGCTCGCCGCCGCCGCCGCGCTCTTCGCCGCGACCGTCGGCCAGTCTCTGCTCACCGGAAGCGCGCGCGCCGCCGACGCCAACGCCTCGGCGGCGCAGGCCGAAGCCGCGCTGGTGGAAGGCCGGTCGCTGCTCAGGCGCAACCGCGCCGCCGAGGCGTTGCCGCGGCTAGAGAGCGCGCTCGCGCTCTTCACGCAGGCGGGCGACACTTCGGGGGCGGCGGCCGCGCGCGATCAGATCGGCGACATCTTCCAGCGCTACGGCCAGTACCAGACCGCGCTCGATAACTACCGCGGCGCGTACGACGCCTTCTGCGGCAGGCGCGAGCAGGCGAACGCCAACCTGATGCTCGTCAAGATCGGCGAGACCGGCTACCTCGCGGGCGACACTGAGGCGGCGCGCGCCGCCTTCGCCCGCATGAACCAGTGCGGCGCGGGCTCGAACGCCGCCGCCACGCCCGTCGCCAACGGCGACAACCGCTCGCGCGGCGCGGCGGCGTTCATCCCCGCGGGCGCGGCGCTCAGCCTCGCCTCGTGCCCCGCGTTCTCGCCCGGCGACGACAACAACAACAATAACAAGAGCAACGACGCGGCGAACAACACGCCGCCGAACGAGCCGACGCTCGGCCACGGCCCGACGGCGCGCAACCCTTCCGTCAGGATGGATCTGCGCGTCGTCGATCAGGACGGCAACCCCGTCAAAGGCGTCAAGGCGAAGCTCGAATCCGAGCGCGGGGCGGGCGGTCTGCTCTGCGACTGCACGCACTTCACGGACGCCGCGGGCAAAGTCCTGATGGACCCGATCCACCTGACGCGCACGCTGAAGTTGACGCTCCAGGCGAAGGGCTTCGATCCGCTCCAGGTCAGCGTCGATCCGTCGAAGCTGAACCAGCCCTTCCGCGTCGCGATGCAGGCGAAGGGCGCGGCGCAGCAGGCCGCGAACGCCGCCTCTCAAGCCAAGGGCGCGACGCAGCAGGCCGGCAACGCGCCCGCCAACCCCGCGTCGTGCTTCGACCTCTACCGCTTCTTCGTCGCCTACGGCTTCGGCGAGCTGGGCGCGGCTCGCGCCGACTACGACTCGAACAACTTGACGGCCGCGCGCGCGCACTACGAGAACGTCCTCGGCGTCTCGGACGAGAAATCGCCGGCGGGCTCGCTCTCCGCCGCGCGTCTCTTCCGCGCCGTCGCGCGCACGAGCCTCGGCGACATCGCGCAGCGCGAGGGCCGCTTCGGCGAGGCCGCGCGCCTCTACGCGCAGGCCATCGAGGCCGCGCGTAAAGACAACCGGCTCGAACTGGCGTGGGCGGCGCAGCGTGGCCTCGGCAAGAGCCTCTGGGCGGCGGCGGCGCAGGGCGGCGACGCGGCGGCCACCGCGCGCGCGAGAGAGGACGCGCTCAAAGCATTCCGCGACGCGCTCGCGACCGTCGAGACGCTCTTCGCGGGGAGCCCGCGCGCCGACGAGGCGCGCACGAACTTCCTCGCCTCGACGCGCGATCTCTACGACGACGCGATCTCGGCCTTCGCCGCGTCGGCGCTCGACGCCGCCGGCCCCGCGCCCGACGCCGCGGCGTCGGGCCGGGCGTCGCTCGCGCACGCCGAGACGGCCGCCGACTCGCGCCCTCTCACCGGGCGCGCGCTCGCGTACGCGGCGGAAGCCTTCCGCGCGGCGGAGCAGGGCAGAGCCCGCTCGCTGCTCGATCTGATCGGCGAGTCGCGCGCCGAGATCACCGCGGGCGTGCCCGCCGATCTGCTCGCGCGGCGCGCGGACAACGCCGCGCGCCAGCAGGAGATCGCCGACGCCCTGCGCGGCGTCCGCTCGCCCGGCGCGGCGACGCCGCAGGACACGGTGGCGAAGCTCGAAGCCGAACTCGAACGACTCGGCTCGGAATACAACGCGCTCGAAAACCGGATCAGGGTGGCGAGCCCGCGCTACTCCGCGCTCGTGCGCACGCAGCCGCTCACGCTCGAAGAAGTGCAGCGGCAGGTGTTGGACGAGGGGACGGTGCTGCTCGAATACTTCCTCGGCTCGACGCGCTCGCACCTCTTCGTCGTGACGAAGACGGGCCTCGCGCTCCACCGCCTCCCGGCGCGCGCCGCCATCGACGCGCAGGTCGTCGAGCTTCGTAACCAGCTCGTCCCCGCGGGCGCGCGGCGCGCCATCATCGGCGTCGACGCGGACGCGCAGCGCGGGCTCGCCGAGGAGCTGAAGTCGGCGACCGCCGGGCGCGGCCTCGTGCTCGGCGGACCCGCCGTCGCGCCGCAGGTCGTGAAGGCTTACGCCGACGCGGCCCACGCCCTCTACAACACCGCGGTCGCGCCCGCCGCCGGCGCGCTCGGCTCGAAGCGGCTGGTCGTCGCCGCCGACGGCGCGCTCAGCTTCGTCCCGTTCGAGGCGCTGGTCACCGCGCCGGGCGGGGCCGACTACGCCTCGCTCAACTATCTCGTCAAGACGAACGAGGTCATCTACGTGCCTTCGGCCTCGGTCGTCGCGGCGGTGCGGCAGGCGCAGGCGGCCGCGTCGGCGCGCACGCCGGGCGGCGGGGTTCTCGTCGTCGCCGATCCGGTCTTCGAGGCGGGCGACGCGCGCGCGGCGGGCAAGAACGTGAAGCCGCGCGACGAGGCGGCGCGGCGCGCCGTCCTACAGAGCGCGCTCGGCGACGTGACGAGCCTGAAGCTGCCGAACCTGCGGCTCGTCCGCCTCGCGGGCACGCGCAGCGAGGCGGAGCAGATCGCGGCGCTCGCGCGCGACGGGGGCGGCGCGGCGGACGTGTGGCTCGACCTCGACGCGAGCGAGGCGAACGTGCGCACCCGCGCCCTCGACGGCTACCGCGTGCTGCACTTCGCCACGCACGGTCTCCTGGACACGGAGCGGCCGCAGTTCACGGGGCTCGCGCTCTCGGTCGCGGGCGACGGCGCGGACGACGGGTTCCTGCGCGTCGACGAGGTCTTCAACCTGCGCCTGGGCTCGCCGCTCGTCGTCCTCTCGGCGTGCGAGACGGGCTTAGGCAGGGAGCGGCGCGGCGAGGGCGTCATCGGCCTGACGCGCGCCTTCATGTACGCGGGCGCGCCGACCGTCGGCGTCTCGCTCTGGTCGGTCGCGGATCGCTCGACCGCCGAGCTGATGCCCGACTTCTACAAACGCTACCTCGCCTCGCAGTCTCACTCGCCGGCCGCCGCGATGAGGGCCGCGCAGCAGCAGATGATCGCCGGCAAGAAGTACAGCGCGCCCTTCTACTGGGCTCCGTTCGTCCTCGTCGGCGACTGGAGATGAAAACTGTCCGTCGTCCGTCGTCCGTGGTCAGCTGTTTTTCCTTGTGACGCGGCTTGAGAGATCTACTTCTGGCGTCAACCTCGCCGACCACGTGCAACTGACAACTGACCACGGACAACTGACGACTTGCAGAAGGAAGGAAAGTCGATGCTAAAGAAGTCGAGCCCGTCGGGCCGGATCATACTCGCGGCGTTGTGCGCGTTCGCGCTGAGCGTTGGCGGCGCGGCGGTCGCGGCGGCGCAGGGGCAGAAGGCGAGTCAGCCCGCGCCGCAGCCGACCCCGCCGAAGAAGAAGAAGCTGCCGCCGGGCTCGCGCGGCTTTGAGCAGTTCGCCAACCGCGACGCCTCGGACAAGCTCATCGCGGGCGGCGCGACGCGCGGCGGCGACGAAGCCTCGACGCACGTCGCCGCGGGCACCGACCTCTACAACGACGGCAAGTATGCGGAGGCCGCCGCGGAGCTGAAGCGCGCCGCCGAGCTTCAGCCGACGTGGTTCCGCGCGCAGTTCCGCCTCGGCATGGCTTACGAGGCGGTGGGCAACTACAAAGACGCCGCGGCGGCTTACGCGAAGGCGGTCGCGCTCAAGCCGGAGCCGATCTTCGACGGGACGGAAGAGATCCTCATCTACGCGAAGTACAACCTCGCCAACGCGCTCGCGCTCTCCGAGCAGCACGCCGCGGCGGTCGAGGCGTACCGGCGGCTGATAGGCGATCTGCCCGTGCCGCTCTCGAAGCCCTACTACAACCTCGGCCTCTCGCACGTCGCGCTCGGCCAGAACGCGCAGGCCGTCGAAGCGTTCAAGAAGGCCGTCGATCTCAACCGCGACTACGCCGAGGCCCACTACAACCTCGGCCTGCTCTACGGCCGCGACGAGCAGTACGCGCCGGCGGCGGACGAGTTCCTGCTCGCCCTCAGATCGAAGCCCGACTACGCCGAGGCGCGCTACAACCTCGGCCTCGTCTACTACCTGACGGACAACCGCGCCGGGCTCGCCGAGCAGCAGAAGATTTTGCAGGACATGAAGTCGAAGCTCGCCGCCGAGCTCGCGAAGCTGAAGTGAGAGGCCGTCAGTAGTCAGTAGTCAGTGGTCAGTTGTCCGTGGTCGGTCGTTAACCTTTACCTTGAACGTGCTGCTTGGCAGCCACGGACAACGGACAACGGACAACGGACAACGGACAATGGACAACTGACTACTGTTCACTCTCGCGCGTTGATGCGAGGCGGGGCGGTAAAGTATATTGACAATTCTTGCCTGAGTCGCCGTCGGTCGAACAATCCAAAAGTCGAAGGGAAGGGTGATGAAACAGAGAGCATTTATCTTCGGGCGCGCGCTCGCATTGTGCGCGCTGCTGTGCGGCGCGTCGGTCGGCGGGGCCGCGGCGCGGGCGAACGCCAACCAGGGCCAGCCCCCAGCTCAGACGGACAAGAACGCGCCGCAGGCCTCTGACGCGGAGGTGAAAGCCGCGCAGGCCGTGCAGTCGGCGACCGACATCAATACGGCGGTCGCCGCGGTGGGAGAGTTCATCAAGAAGTACCCCAAGAGCAGCCTGCGCCCGCAGGTGGCGGGCATCGTCGCCGGCAAACTCGTCGCCGTCCAAGACCCGGCGCAGCGCGCGACGCTCGCCGAGGGGGCCTTGAAGGCTTTCGATAGGCCCGACGAGTCCGCCATCCTCCACCCCGTCCTCGTCGACGCCTACGTCGACGCCAAGCGTTTGGACGACGCCTTCCGCGTCGCGGGCGTCTGGCTCGAAAAGAGCCCGAACGAGGTGAGGGCGCTCACCCAGTTGGGGCTGCTCGGCATCGATCAGGCGCGGCTCGGTAACGCCAAGTTCATGCCGCAGAGCCAGCAGTACGCGGTGAAGGCCGTCGAGCTCATGGAGGCCGACAAAAAGCCCGCGGACATGAGCGACGCGGATTGGGCGTCGTTCAAGAAGGAGGGGCTCCCGAAGCTCTACCAGTCTCTGGGGATGCTCGCTTACGTCTCGAAGAACCCGGCGGAGGCGAGGGCGAAGCTGGAGAAGTCAGTGGCCCTCGGCAGCACCGACCCGACGACCTACGCGCTCCTCGCCGACATGAGCGATCAGGAGTACAGCGATAACGCCACGAAGATCAACGCCATGAAGGCCGGGGCCGAGCACGACGCGGCGCTCAAGCAGGCTTACGAGAAGCTCGACAAGGTGATCGAGTTGTACGCGCAGGCGGTCGCGCTCTCGGAAGGGAAGGCCGGGTACGAGAAGATGCACGAGCAGCTCCTGCCCGCGCTGACCGGTTACTACAAGTACCGGAAAGGCTCGACCGACGGCTTGCAGCAGTTGATCGACAAGTACAAGAAGCCCGCGGCGACGCCCTGAGCCCCGCGCGGCGCGAAGCGGCATTCACCTGAAAGACTGCGGGCGCGTTGAACTGTCAACGCGCCCGCAGTCTTTCAGCCTCTAAGTCTCGGCGCGGTCTCCGGTCGCGCCGCCGGCGCTCAGCCCTGGCCGCCGCCCGCGCCGCCCTGATCGGACTCGCCGCCGCCCGACCCGCCGCCGGCGGGCTGGATGCCTGCTTCCGCCTCAAGCGGCGGCAGGGCCGCGGCGACCGCGCCGCTCACCAGCCCGGCTGCCGCGCCCGCGAGCACGCGCCGGATGACCCCCTTCTTCGCGCCGCCCTTCTTGGCTCCGCCTTTTTTAGCTCCGCCTTTTTTGGCTCCTCCGCCCTTCTTCGCGCCACCCTTCTTCGCGCCGCCGCCGCCCTTCTTGGCTGCGCCCTTTTTAGCGCCACCCTTCTTCGCCGCGCTCTTCTTCGCGCCGCCCTTCTTCGCGCCGCCGCCGGAGCCGCCCTTCTTGCCGCCCGCGCGCTTCTTCGCGCCGCCCTTTTTACCGGCCGAGCCCTTGCCGCCGCCCTTCTTACCGCCAGACTTTTTCGTCGCCATGAAAATTTCTCCTTTTCCCCGCGGGTGAACTTAATCTTTAGTTCAACCTAATAGACTAAACTCGCGCGCCGCGCAAGAAAAAAGTTCTGCCGAAAGACTCTGAGACCCTGGCGCGCGGCGCGATGGCTCGCGCGGGCGCGTCCTGCTACAATCTGCCGACTTTCGATCCGGCGACGAACGGCGGGCGCGATGCGGCAGAGACAGATCACAATCGAGGGCGGGCGCTACCTCATCTTCTACACTTTCGAGGACGAGCCGGGGCTCGCCGCCGCTTCGCCGGACGCGACGGCGGCGCGCGGCGGCGCTCTCGACGGCGCGCGCGACGAGGGCGTCGGCGCGGCGGACGCCCGGACGGCGCGCGCGCCCGCGGCGCGCGAGTCGGCGGTCGAGCCCACGGCGGAGGGTGAGCCCCGTGTCTGAGCTGCGCTGGAACCCCCTGCTCGGCGAGTGGGTGGCGACCGCCACGCACAGGCAGGATCGCACCTTCCTCCCGCCGAAGGATTTCTGCCCCCTGTGCCCGACCGCGCCCGGCGGCTTCCCGACGGAGATCCCGGAGCCGACCTACGACATCGTCGCCTTCGAGAACCGCTTCCCCTCGCTGCAACCCGAACCCCCGCCGCCCGCCGTCGAGGGCGACGACCTGTACCCGGTCGAGCCGGCGCGCGGCGTCTGCGAGGTCGTCGTCTACACGCCGAAACACTCTTCGACCCTCGCCGCCGAGCCCGTCGAGCAGATCTACAAGCTGGTTCGAGTCTGGGCGGATCGCTTCCGCGCGCTCTCCGCCCACGACTTCGTCAAGTACGTCTTCATCTTCGAGAACAAGGGCGAGGCCATCGGCGTCACGCTCCACCACCCGCACGGGCAGATTTACGCCTACCCCTTCGTCCCGCCCCGCGTCGCGCGCGAGCTGGAACAGTCGCTCTCGCACCGCGAGCGCACGGGCCGCTGCCTCGTCTGCGACATCGTGGAGGAGGAGCGGCGCGACGCCCGGCGCGTCGTCGCCGAGAACGCGTCGTTCGTCGCCTACGTCCCGTTCTTCGCTCGCTACCCTTACGAGGTTCACGTCGCGCCGACGCGCCACCTCCAGGCCCTGACCGACATGACCGACGCGGAGCAGCGCGATCTCGCCGCCGCGATCAAGCAGACCATCGCCGCCTACGATAGACTCTTCGATCTCTCGTTCCCCTACATGATGGTCTTGCACCAGCGCCCTTCGGACGGCGGCGACTACGCCCACTACCACTTCCACGTCGAGTTCTACCCGCCGCTGCGCACGGCGACGAAGCTCAAGTACCTCGCGGGCAGCGAGAGCGGCGCCGGCGTGTTCATCAACGACACGCTCGCCGAGGAGAAGGCGAAGGAACTGCGCTCGCGCGTCGAGCCGGTTGTCTGGGCGGGGGGGCGGCGTTGATGGACGCGGACGCCCTGCGCGAGACCTTCCGCGCCCTCTACGGGCGCGACGCGCGCCTCTTCCGCGCGCCGGGGCGCGTCAACCTGATCGGCGAGCACACCGACTACAACGACGGGTTCGTCCTCCCGATGGCGATCGATCGCGAGACGGTCGTCGCCGCCGCCCCGCGCGCGGATCGCCGCGTGCGCGTGCGCGCCGTCGACTATAAAGACGAGGCCGAGTTCGATCTCGACCGCCCCGGCACGCCGCGCCGCGGCCGCTGGCTCGACTACGTCGAGGGCGTGGCGCAGTCGCTCGAAGGGCGCGGCGTGAGGTTGGGAGGAGCGGACCTCGCCGTCGCGTCGAGCGTACCGGCGGGGTCGGGGCTCTCTTCGTCCGCCGCGCTCGAAGTCTCGGTCGGCCTCGCGCTCGCCACGGTGTCGGGCCGAGAAGTGGCGCGCGTCGAGCTGGCGCTCGCGGGCCAGGAGGCGGAGCACGTGTGGGTCGGCGTGATGGTCGGCATCATGGATCAGTTCGTCTCCGCGCTGGGGCGCAGGGGGCACGCGCTTCTGATCGACTGCCGCTCGCTCGAAGCCTCGCTCGTGCCGCTCGACACTTCGGAGACGGCGGTCGTCGTCTGCGACACGAACGTCCGGCACGAGCTGGCGTCGTCCGAGTACAACGCGCGGCGGGCCGAGTGCGAGCGCGGCGTCGAGCTGCTGCGCGGGGTGCTGCCGAAGATCAGTGCGTTGCGCGACGTGTCGGTCGAGGAGTTCGAGCGCTACGAGACGCTGCTGCCGGAGCCGGTGCGCCGGCGCTGCCGCCACGTCGTCGGTGAGAACGAGCGCACGCTCGCGGCGGCCGCCGCGCTGCGCCGCCGGGACATGTGGGAGATGGGGCGGCTGATGGATCGCTCGCACAGGTCTCTGCGCGACGACTACGAGGTGAGCTGCCGCGAGCTGGACGTGATGGTCGAGATCGCGGGGAACTTCGGCGGCGCGCTGGGCGCGCGCATGACGGGCGGCGGCTTCGGGGGCTCGACCGTCAACCTCGTGCGCCGCGACGCGCTCCAGGAGTTCCGCGAAACCATCTCGCGCGAATATAATCGCGCGACGGGTCGGCGCGCCTCCGTCCTCGTCTCGGAGCCCGCCGACGGCGCGGGCGAGATCACGGACTGAATCCGGCCCCTGACCTCTGGCCGCGCTCGACGCGGCAGCCGCCCCCGGTAAACCGGTAGACCGATGGTGAGAAAAGGTTCCCCACACAGCCGCGCACTACTGCTGCACGCGCTCGCCGCGTGCTGCCTCGCGCTCGCCGCGGCTACGGGAAGGGCGGGCGGCGACCTGCCGCCTTACGCCTCGGCGCGGCCGATCACGGAGCCGCGCGTCTTCGCGCCCGGCGCTGTCTCGACCGGCGACTTCGAGTCGCACCCGGCGTTCACGCCCGACGGCCGCACGCTCTACTTCCTCAAGGACAACCCGGCGTTCACCTTCTGGACTGTCGTCGTCTCAAACTTCCGCGACGGCCGCTGGACTGCGCCGGAGGTCGCGCCCTTTTCGGGCCGCTTCTCCGACGCAGACCCGTTCGTCACGGCCGACGGCAAAAAGTTCTTCTTCATCTCGTCGCGCCCCGTCGCCGGCGCGCCCCCCGACAAGCCGAAAGGCGATCTCGACATCTGGGTGATGGAGTGGACGCCGAAGGGTTGGGGCGAGCCCGCGAACCTCGGCGCGCCGGTCAACGGCGCGGGCAACGAGTGGTACCCGACCGTCGCCGCGGACGGGACGATCTACTTCGGCTCGGATCGGCCGGGCGGCAAGGGGCAGACCGATCTCTACCGCTGCCGCCTCGTCGGCGGGAAGTACGCGGAGGCCGAGAACCTCGGCGACGCCGTCAACACGCGCTTCAACGAGTTCGAGCCCTACGTCGCGCCCGACGAGAGCTACCTCATCTTCATGGCGGCGCGCGCGGGCGGCCTCGGCGGGTCGGACCTGTGGGTGAGCTACAACCGCGCGGGCAAGTGGACGGAGGCGAAGAACCTGGGCGACAAGATCAACACGCCCGGCAGCGAATACTCGCCGAAGGTCTCGCCCGACGGCAGATACTTCTTCTATTCGAGCACGGGGTTGCGCGGCGCGTGGGACGCGACCCCGGCGAAGCCGATGAACATGCGCGAGCTGACGGCGAAACTGCGCGCCCCGCAGAACGGGCTGGGCGACATCTACCAGGTCGATCTCGACGCACTGAAACTTGAGAAGTGAAAATGCGAAAGCTCATCTCGATCACCCTCGTCACGTTAATCGTGGCCGCCTCGACCGCCCCGCCGCGCGCGCAGTCGGGGCGCACGAGCGTCACGCCGGGCCGGCGCTACGGCCGACTCGTCATCCGCAACGCGAAGGTGATCGACGGCAACGCCACGCCCGTCTCCGGCCCCTACGACATCGTCGTCGAGGGCGGGACGGTCAGAGAGATGGTCGGCCTGGACGCGGTCGCGGTCGCGAGCGGGGTGGCGCGCCGACCCGCGCAGGGCGACGCCGAGATCGACGCCGCGGGGAAGTACGTCATGCCCGGCCTGATCAATTTGCACGGGCACGTGCAGGACGAGCGCGGGGGGGTGGCGCAGCCGCTCGACTACGAGTTGAAACTCTGGCTCGCCTCCGGCATCACGACCGTGCGCGACGTGGGCAGCGACGTGCGCAAGACGCTCGCCCTCAAGCGCCGCAGCGAGGCGGGCGAGGTCGCCTGCCCGCGCCTCTTCGTCTACGCCGTCTGGTCGGGCTCGCCCGCGCCGCGCACGGCCGAGCAGGCGCGCGCGCGCGTGCGCGAGCTGAAGGCGCAGGGCGCTGACGGTCTCAAGTTCTTCGGCATGGATCGCGATCTCATGTCGGCGGCGTGGGACGAGGCGCACAAACAGAATCTACGCATCGCGCACCACGCCGCCGTCGCCGAGACGAACGCGTGGGACGACGCCCGGTTCGGCACGACCTCCATCGAGCACTGGTACGGCATCCCCGACGCCGCCATCGAGGGGGGCGTGCAGAACTTCCCGCCCGAGTACAACTACTCGGACGAGGTGGATCGCTTCCGCTTCGCCGGTCACCTCTGGCGCGAGGCGAACTGGGAGCGGCTGATGAAGGTGCTCGACGCGCTGATCGAGGCGAAGGTCGCCTGGGACCCGACGCTCGACATCTACGAGGCGAGCCGCGATCTGCAACGCGCGCAGACGCAGCCCTGGTTCGCCGACTACCTGCACCCCACGCTCGAAGACTACTTCCGCCCCGACCCCGGCCACCACGGCTCTTACTTCCTGGGCTGGACTTCGACCGACGAGACTTTCTGGAAAGAGAACTATCGCATCTGGATGGCTGCGCTCCGCGAGTTCGACCGCCGCGGCGGCCTCGTCGGCGCGGGCGAGGACGCGGGCTTCATCTACCAGATGTACGGCTTCGGCCTGATACGTGAGTTGGAGCTGAAACAGGAGGCGGGATTCCACACGCTGAAAGTGATCCAGCAGGCGACGGGCAACAACGCGAAGATTCTGGGGCAGGAAGACCGCCTGGGCCGCGTCCGGCCCGGCTTCGCCGCAGACCTGCTGGTGGTCAACGGCAACCCGCTCGAAAACCTGAAGGTGCTGTATCCTACGGGCGTGGACATCGTCAGAGACGGCAAGCCCGTCCACACGGGCGGCGTCGAGTGGACGATCAAGGACGGCATCCCCTACCACGGGCCGACGCTCCTCGCCGAGGTCAAGGAGATCGTCGCCAGGGCGCGCGCCGAGCGCAGGGCGAAAGGCGCTACCAGATGAGCTGGAAAGGCTAACCGGAAAAAATTACAACCCCCGAGAAGGACTTCCCCCAACCATGAAAAATCTGATCCTATTCTTGCTGTTACTCATCGCCCCGTCGGTCGCGTCGGCGCAGTCGCCGAACGCGGCGCGCGAGGCCCTCGCGAGCCTGCCGGAGTCGCAGGGCGTGCTGTTCGTCAACGCGCGGCGCATCACGGGCGAGGCGCTGCCGCGGGTCGCGCCGCTGACGAAGCTGCGCGCGGCCTTCGACGACATGAAGAGGCAGACGACCGTCGATCTGCGCGAGATCGACTTCGTCGTCGTCGGCATGCGCTTCGCGGGCGACACGGCGCGCCCCTCGGTGCCCGACTTCGGCGTCGTCATCCGCGGCGGCTTCAACCCCGACGCGATGCTCTCGTTCCTCCGCATGAGCGCGCAGGGAAAATTCCGCGAGGAGCGGCGCGGCGCGAAGACGATCACCGTCTTCAAGCTCGACTTCGACGGCGAAGCCAACAAGGACACGGGTAAGAGGGATGCGACCTCCGACGCGCCGCCGGACGCCGCGCCGCCCGCGCCGCCCGCGCCCACGCCCGACGCGCTCGCGCTCCCTTCCGAGATCGCCGCCGTCTCGCTCGACGCCGACTCCGTCCTCGTCGGCACGACCGCCTACGTCACCTCCGCGATAGACGCGCGCGCCGAAGGCGGCTCGCGGATCAGCCCCGACCTTGTCGATCTCGCGCTGCGCGACGCGGACGCGCTCGTGAGCCTCGCGGCGGCGCTGCCCGCCTCGCTCTCGAAGTACCTCGACGGCGGCAAGGGCTCGTCGGGCATGTTCGTCAACGACGAGATGAGGCGGCTCCTCGACTCCGTCCGCCAGGTGCAGGCGTCGCTCAACATGACCCCGCTGCGGTTCGGCGTGCAGACGGTGCTGCGCGCCGACACGCCGGAGGACGCCCGCGCCATCAGCGGGTTCGTCCAGATGGGCATCAGCTCTTTCGAACAGGAGATGGCGCAGAAGTCGGGCGGGCGCGCGGGCGGGCGCAAGGTGCGGCGGTCGGAGGGAGATCGGCGTGTGCTCGAACTGATCCGCTCGATCACCAACGTCGTCAGCGACAGGGACGTGACGCTCGGCGTCGGCGTCACGCAGAGCTTCGTCGCGTCGCTCGTCAGCGACATGGCGGGGCCGCCCGCGAAGGCCCCGGCGAAACCCGTGAGGCGCGGGCGCGCGGGCGCGCGGCGCAGGGCTTAAAAGTATGGACGAGCGAGACGAGTTCGACGAAGAGTTGATCATCGACGACGAGCCGTCGGGCGTCGGCGCGGAGGCTGACGACTCCGTGGCGGGCGGCGGCTACCTGTCGGACGATGAAGACGGCGAAGGCGACGACGCGGGGGACGAAGACGGCGAAGAGGACGAAGAGGACGAAGACGACGAGGACGAGGACGCCGAGGTGCGCACCGCGCTGCTCTCGAAGCACGAGATGATCGCGCTGATCAGTCTGCGCACGAGCGCCGAGGGCGGAGGTCGCATCGTCCGCGTCGATCCGCGTCAGCCCCTGCCCGCCGCGAAGGTCTACGAAGACCCCGCGGACGCGCTGCGCTGGTTCCGCCGCAGCCTCGCCACGAGCCGCCGCAACGGCTGGGAGGTGGTCTACGACGGCGAGCCGCGCTTCGGCTAGCGCGCTCCGCCGCGGGCGCGAAGGCGCGCGCCTCCGATGTCACGCCGAATGCACGAACCCTCGCACAGTCACCGCGTCTTTGCGACCGTGACGCCGCGCTTGAGTCTCCCCGCACGACTCTTCCTGTCCGGCCTGCTGCTCGCGCCCGGCCTCGTCTCCTGCCACCGCGCCTCGAACACGTCGCCGCCGCCGCCCGCCGCCCGCGCGCTGACCGCGGAGGAGCGGCGGCAGCTCTTCGACGAAATCTGGCAGACGATCAACGACGAGTTCTACGACCCCTCGTTTAACGGCGTGGACTGGCGCGCCGTGCGCGAGCGCTACCGGCCGCGCCTCGACGCGGCGCGCGACGACTTCGAGTTCTACGGCTTGTGCGAGCTGCTGCTGGGTGAGCTGAAGGACAGTCACGCGCGTTTCGAGCCGCCGCCCGCCGCGCCGCAGGAGACAGCGCCCGGCGCGACGGCGCAGGAACAGGGGAGTGCGCAGATGCTTCTGGGAGAGGTCGAGGGCGAACTGGCGGTCGTCGAGGTCGAGCCCGGCTCGGCGGCGGCGCGCGCGGGCGTGCGACCCGGCATGATCGTGCGCGCCGCGAACGGGCGGGCAGTCCGCGAGATCGAGGCGGAGCTGCGCCGCGTCGTCGCGGGCGCGTCGTCGGAAAACTCTTTCAAGAATCTCATCGCCACGTCGGTCCTCTACGGCCGCGTCTGGGGCGTGCCGCGCGTGCTGCGGCTGGCCGACGCCGAAGGCAGGGAGTTCGACTACGAAGTCAGCCGCCAGCCAGCGGACGAGCGCCCGCGCCTCGAAGCGCGCCGCCTCGCCTCCGGCTCCGCCTACGTCAAGTTCGACCGGTGGAAGCCGCCCGTCGATCAAATGTTCGCCGAGGCCCTCGACACCCTGCGCGACGCGCCCGGCGTCGTCGTCGACCTGCGCGGCAACGGCGGCGGGCAGACCGACGTGATGCTCAACATCACGAGCAACTTCTTCCCCGAAGCGACCTACTACGGCGGCTTCAAGACGCGCGCCGGGGGCGTCGACAAATATTTCACGCACCGGCCGGCGCGCGCCTACCTCGGGCCGGTCGTCATTCTGGTGGACGAGCGGTCGGGGAGCGCGTCGGAGACCTCGACGCTCTTCATGCAGGAGGCGGGGCGCGCGCGGGTCGTGGGCACTCAGTCCGCCGCTCGACGCACAACCAGCGGGTTAAAAAACTGTCGCACGGCGCGACGCTGCGCTACAGCATCCGCGCCTACCTGACGCCGAAGGGGCGCGACCCGGAAGGCACGGGCGTCGTGCCCGACGAACTCGTCCCGCTCACGCTCTCCGACCTGCGGGCCGGGCGCGACGCCGCGCTCGCAGCCGCCGAACGACGGCTGACTCAGCTCACGACCGCGGGCGTGAAGAAATAAGCAACGCTTCCTCTTAGCGCCTCCCGCGCCTCCAGCGTGAGGATAAATTCTCACGCGGGAGGCGCGGGAGGCGCTAAGAAGCAAGAACGCGAAGAGGGTTTGAGCCGTCAGCGCGCGAGGCGGTCGGTGGCGGCGAGTAGTTCGGCGTTGAGGACGGCCGCGCCGGCCGCGCCGCGGATCGTGTTGTGGCTGAGTGCGACGAAGCGGAAGTCGAGGACTTTGTCGGGCAGGACGCGACCGACCGTGACGGTCATGCCACGCCCGGCGTCGCGGTCGAGTCGCGGCTGCGGGCGGTCGCGCTCCTCCCTGACGACGACGGGGCGGGCGGGCGCGGAGTGGAGTTTCAACTCCTGCGGGAGCGACGAGAACGAACGAAGCGCCTCCTTCAACTCCTCCGGCGCGGCGCCCCGCGCGAGCTTCACGCGCACGGCGGCCATGTGGCCCTCCGTGACGTTGACGCGGTGCACCTGCGCGCTCAGCGCGAAGGGGGCGTGCTCGACGCGCGCGTCCCGCACGACGCCTAAGATTTTCTGCGTCTCCTCCTCGATCTTCTCCTCCTCGTGCTCGATGAAGGGGACGACGTTGTCCGTCGCGTCGAGCGAGGGCACGCCGGGGTAGCCCGCGCCCGACAGGGCCTGCAACGTCGTCACGACGACCGCTTCGAGCCCGAAGCGCGCGTGGAGCGGCGCGAGCGCCATCGCGATCATGATCGTCGAGCAGTTCGGGTTGGTGACGATGAAGCCGCCCGCAGGGTTCCGCGCGCGCTGCGCGTCGAGCAACGCCAGGTGCGCGTGGTTGATTTCGGGGATGAGCAGCGGCACGTCCTCGTCCATCCTGTAGGCGGACGAGTTGCTGATGACCGGAAAGCCCGCGCGCGCGAACCCGCCCTCGACCTCGCGCGCCATCCCGCCCGGCAGGCTCGAAAACACGAGGTCGCAGCCGAGCGGCGGCTCCGGCGCTTCGACTCTCATCGAGCGCACGTACCCAGGCATCTCGCCGGGCAGCCTCCACGCGCAGGCCTCTGCGTAAGTCTTGCCCTGCGAGCGATCCGACGCGGCCAGCGCCGTCACCTCGAACTGCGGGTGGTCTTCGAGCAGTTGAATGAACCGCTGCCCGACCGTCCCCGTCGCACCCAGGATCCCGACGCGAAATTTCTCACTCATCGAACGACCTCGCGAACCGTGACAGGTAAACCGTGACAAGGAAGCGTAAACCGGAAGACGTGACGGGTGACAAGCGCATGCGCTTGTCTTACCCGTCAGCCGTCACCCGTCACCCGTCACGTCTTTAACGCATCCGCCATGCGCCGCACGCCCTCGGCGAGCGCGGGCTGGTCGGCGCAGAAGGAGATGCGCGTGAAGCCCTCGGCCTCGGAGCCGAACGCGCCGCCGGGCACGGTGATGACGCGCGCGGCCAAAAATTTTTCCGCGACCTCTGTCGAAGCGCCGTGCGCGCTCGTGTCGAGCATCGTGTAGAACGCGCCGTCGGGCGCGACGGCGCGCAAAGACAGTTGCTCTTTGATCTGCGCGAGCAGGAAGTCGCGCCGCGCGCGGAAGGTCTGGCGAATCTCGGCGCGCGCGCGCGCGGCTTCGTCAGTCCACGCGGCGAGCGCCGACTTCTGCGAGACGGCGGAGGCGCAGGTCGTCACATACCCGTGCAGGACGAGCGCGGCGCGCACGACCGCCTCCTCGCCGCAGAGCCACCCCAGACGCCACCCCGTCATGCTCATCGATTTGGAGAGGCCGCTGACGACGACGGTGCGCTCCGGGTAGAACTCGGAGATCGAAGCGGGCCGCTCCCGCGTGTGATAGACCTCGCGGTAAATCTCGTCGCTCACGACGCGGGCGTTCGTGCCCCGGAGCGCGTCCGCCATCTGCGCGAGTTCGTCGCGCGCGAGCACGCGCCCGGTCGGGTTCGAGGGGCTGATGACGACGACGACCTTCGTCCGCGGCGTGAGCTTGCGGCGGAAGTCCTCCGCGTCGAACGAGAAATCTTTAGCCGCGGGCAGCTTGTAGAAGACGGGCACGCCGCCGGCCATGCGCACGATCACCGGGTAGGCGACGAAGCCGGGGTCGGGCAGCAACACCTCGTCGCCCACGTCGATGAGCGACATCAGCGCGAGGTACAGGGCCTCCTGCGAGCCCGCCGTGATGACGACGCGCTCGGTCGTCAGCCTCATCTGCGGGTAATCGTTCGCGACGAGCGCGCGAAGTTGTGGCAACCCCGCGTGCGTCGTGTAGCCGTTCTGCTCCTCCACGACGACGCGCGCGGCTTCGCGCCGCACCACGTCGGGCGTCGGCAAGTCCGGCTCGCCCAACCCGAGGTTGATGCTGCCGGGCGGCGCGCGGTCGAACAGCGCGCGGATCGCGCTCTTCTGAATCCCGCGCAGTCGCGCCGGCGGCTCATACTCCGCGACGATCTTCTTCGTGCCCTCCGCCAAAATGTTTATCCCTTCAGCGCAAAAAGTCTTCCAACCGCACCGAGCGGTCGGTCTTCTCGTCGCGGTACTTGACGATGACGGGCGCGTAGACCGACAGGCCCCACGCGCGCCCCTGCTCTGACGTGACGGCGCGAGAGCCGGGGATGACGACCGCGCCCGCGGGAATCTCCAGGGGTCTTTCGCCCTCGCGCTTGTAGACCTCGCCGCGCGCGAGATCGAAGACGGGCGTGGAGCCCGTCAGGATCACGCCCGCCGCGAGCACCGCGCGCTCGCGCACCACCGCGCCCTCGTAGATGCCGCAGCCGCCGCCGACCAGCACGTCGTCCTCGATGATGACCGGCATCGCCCCGACGGGCTCTAACACTCCGCCGACCTGCGCCGCCGCCGAGAGGTGGACGCGCTTTCCCACCTGCGCGCACGAGCCGACGAGCGCGTGGCTGTCGATCATCGTGCCCTCGTCGACGTACGCGCCCGCGTTGACGTACATCGGCGGCATGCAGACGACGCCGGGCGCGAGGTACGCGCCGTCCCTCACGCTCGACCCGCCGGGCACGATGCGCACGCGGTCTTCGAGCGTCGTCGCGCGCACCGGGTACGTACTCTTGTCGAAGAAGCGGAGGCTCGCGTGCGCCGACATCTCGACGAGCGCGCCCATGCGGAAGCCCAGGAGTATCCCGCGCTTGACCCACTGGTTCACGCGCCACGCGCCCGAAGCGGCATCGCGCTCCGCCGCGCGCACGCGGCCGTGGTTGAGCGCCGACTTGAACTCGTCGAACGCCGCGCGATCCTCCGCCGAGAACTCCGCGCCCTCGCGCGCCGCGAGCGCTTCGACGCGCTCGCGCAAGCTCGACGTTTCATCCTTAGCATCGCGCCGACCGTCGTTCGTCTCAGGTTGTGACATGAGTCTTACCGCGAACAGGCTGTTTGCAAAATCGCTCCGTAGGAGCGCGATGTTTATAGCACCGCGAAGCCAGTACGTACCAAGCTCCCTAGGAGCGGCATGTGACATGTCGCCCCTGACGGGGCTCGATAGGTTTTGAAATCGCCGGTGCGATAAACATTAAGAGTCTGTTGCAAAACCTCTCGGCGTGCGCGATGACTGTAGGGGCAGGGCTCGTCCCTGCCCGTCTTGTCTTTAAGATTCAACGTCGCGCGTGATGAAGCGACGCGGGCAGGGACGAGCCCTGCCCCTACAATTTTGCAACGCACTCTAAGTCCCTACGGGACTCTGCGAATAAGTTCTCAACAGTCCGAGTTCGTCCAACACCTCGCGCAGGCGCGCGCGTCTTCTCCTCGACGGGGACGAGCGGCAGCCGCAGGTTCTCTTCGACCAGGCCCATCATCGCGAGCGCGGCTTTCGCGGGCGCGGGGCTCGACTCGATGAAGTTCGCCTCCATCAGCGGCAGGAGCCTGTAGTGCAGCGCGCGCGCCTCGTCCCACTCGCCCGCGAGCGCGGCGTCCACCATGCGCGACACGAGCGAGGGCGACTCGTTCGACGCGACCGAGACGAGGCCGTCCGCGCCGAGCGCGATCATGGCGAGCGTGAGCGAGTCGTCGCCCGACAGCACGCGGAAGTTCGCGGGCCGCCCGCGCAAAATTTCCATGATCTGCGAGAGGTCGCCGGAGGCCTCTTTGACGGCGCAGAGGTTCTCGACATCCCGCGCGAGTCTGAGCGCCGTCTGCGCCGCGATATTGGAAGAGGTGCGACCCGGCACGTTGTAGATGACGACCGGGAGCCCGGCGACCGCCTCGGCGACGGCGCGGAAGTGGGCGTAGAGACCCGCCTGCGTCGGCTTGTTGTAGAAGGGCGCGACGATGAGGACGGCGTCCGCGCCGAGGTCGCGCGCGGCGCGCGAGTATTCGATTGACGCCGACGTAGAGTTGCTCCCCGCGCCCGCAACGGTCTTCGCGCGGCCGCGCGCCGCTTCGACGACCGTCTTGATGACGCGGCGATCCTCCTCCTCGGTCATCGTCGCGCTCTCGCCCGTCGTCCCGCACGGCACGAGCAGGCGCACGCCCCCCTCGATCTGGAAATCGACGAACGCGCGCAGCCGCCCCTCGTCGATCGAGCCGTCGCGGTTGAAGGGCGTCACCAGCGCGGTCGCGCAGCCGCGCATCCAGTCAACTTGTGCCGTCATCGTCGCCTCCCCGGTCAGAGATGATCCCGTCGAGAATTTCCGAGAACTCAAGGACGCCCGGCCTCCCACGCATCCGGCGCGCGGCGAGGAGCGCGCCCTCGACGAACCCTTCGCGCGAGCGCGCCTCGTGCGTAAGCGTGATCTGATCGACCGCCGAATCGAAGCCGACGCGGTGCGTGCCCGGAATGTGGCCGGCGCGCGTCGAGGCGACGGACACCTCGCCCCCCTTGCGCGTCGCGTCGCGGAGGATCGCCCGGAGCTTTAACGCCGTGCCCGAGGGCGCGTCGCGCTTGCGCGAGTGGTGCGCCTCCTCGACGAAGGGCTCGTAGCCTTCGACCGCGGCGAACAGCTCGGCCGCCTGCCGGACGACGCGGTAGAAGAGGTTGACGCCGACCGAGAAGTTCGCGCCGTAGACGAGCGAGCCGCCGCGCTCGGCGACGACGCGGCGCGCGTCTTCGATCTGCGAGTGCCAGCCGGTCGTGCCCTCGACGAGCGTCACCCCGGCGCGCGCGCAAGCCTCGACGTTGCGCAGCACGGCCGCCGCGACCGAGAAGTCTATCGCCGCGTCGTGGCCGCGCAAAGCCGCGGCGAGTTCTTCGGCCGAAGCGTCGGCGTCGCGGGAGGTGACGACGAGTCCGATCTCGTGGCCGTCAGAGAGCGCGCGCGCCTCGACGAGGCGACCCATCGCGCCGTGACCGAACAGGGCGAGCTTCATCGCGCCGCGCCTCCCGCGTTCGCTCCCCCGTCCGCCGCCTCCGGCGCGCGCGCCAGCAGCGTGCGCGCGAGGCGCGTGTAGATGCCGACCGCCTCGGCGAGTTCTCGTTTCGCGACGCGCTCTTCCAGAGTGTGCGCGACGAGGATCGAGCCCGGCCCGACGAGGAGCGGCGCGCCCCAGTTCGCGAGGTACGGGATGTCGGTCGTGAAGCGCACAACCTCCTGCTCGAAGCCTTCGACGGTCGCCAGCCGGATGGGTTCGTTCTCGGACAGGTATTCGACGCCGACGCGACCGCCGGCGATGCGTCCCAGCGCCTCTTTCACCTCGCGCGCGCTCGTCACGAGGCGGAACTGTAAGTCAGCCGCGGCCTCGGCCGCGACGACGTTGGGGCGCGTGCCGCCGCTGATCGTGCCGACGTTGCAGGTCGTCTCGCCGAAGAAGTCATCGCGTCGCCAAGAGTGCGCGCGGATGTCGGAGAGAACGCCGAGCAACTTCTCGATGGCCGAGTCGCCGCGTTCGGGGTAAGCCGAATGGGCCTCGCGCCCCGACGCCGTCAAGCGCACGCGCAGGGAGCCCTTCGTCCCGGCGGCGAGCCGGTTGCCGGTCGGCTCGCCGTTGACGAGGAAGCGGCAGTCGCGCCCCCACGCGTGCCCGTTCGCGGCGCGCGCGCCGTCGCTACCCATCTCTTCGTCGACGGTGAAGAGGAGCCCGATCCCTTCGACGCCCTCGGCGCGCAACCGTTCCGCCGCCGCGATCTGCGCCGCGATGATGCCCTTGGCGTCGCACGCGCCGCGGCCGTGAATGAAATCCGCGTCCTCGCTTGAGGCGACGTGCGGGGGCACGGTGTCCATGTGCGTCGAGAGCACGACGCGCGCCCTCGCGCCCGCGACACGCGCGAGGACGTTCGCGCGGTGCGGCGCGATCTCCTGCGTCTCGACCTCGTAGCCGAGCCCGGCGAGGCGCGAGGCGAGGAAGCGCGAGACCTCGCCCTCCTCGCCCGTGACGGAAGGGATGTCGATCAAGTTTCGCGTCAGCTCGAACAGTTGTGACTCTTCCGTCTTCACATTCATAGCTTGTTATTTCCTTGCGCCTCCAGAGCCTTTGCGTGAGAGTTATTCCTCACGCAAAGGCTCTGGGGGCGCAAAGGGGAGACGCGCGCGCTCAGCGGTTGGCGACGCGCGCGGCGGGCGCGGCCTCGCCCTCGTCGCCCTCCTCGAAGAAGGCCGCGTGGAGTCGTTTGACCGCCTCGACGGCGCGATCCTCTTCGACGACGAAGGTCAGGTTGATGTTCGACGCGCCCTGCGAGATGAGGAGCACGTTGATGTCGCTGATGGTGGAGAAGACGCGACCCGCCACGCCCGGCGTCCACCGGAGCCCCTCGCCGACGATGCAGATGATCGCGCGGCGCGGCTCGACCCGGACGGCGGCGATGGGCTTCAAGTCGGCGATGATCTCTTCCATCGCGCTCGTGTCCTCGACCGACATCGAGACCGAGACCTCGGAGGTCGTGACGATGTCGACGATGGTGCGGTGCCGGTCGAAGACCTCGAAGAGCCGCCGCAAGAAACCGAACGCGCCGAGCATCCGCGCCGACGTGACGTGGACGACGGAGACGCCGGTCTTGTGCGCGATGGCCTTGACGGTGCGCGGCGACATCTCGGTCTCGAAGTAGATGACGGTGTCGTCCGCCTCGGGCTGGCGCGAGTTGCAGATGCGCACCGGGATGCCGCGCACGACCGCGGGCAGGATCGTCTTCGGGTGCAAGACCTTCGCGCCGAAGTACGCCAGCTCGGCCGCCTCGGCGTAACTCATGCTCGGGACGGTGCGCGCACCTTTCACCACGCGCGGGTCGGCGGTGAGCACGCCGGTCACGTCCGTCCAGATCTGAATCTCGGAGGCGGAGAGCGCCGCGCCGACGAGCGCGGCGGAATAGTCGGAGCCGCCGCGACCGAGCGTCGTCGTCTCGCCGCCGAGCGTCGAGCCGATGAAGCCGCCGAGGACGGGAACGACCGCCCTGCCGATTAGGGGTTCGAGTTCGGCCAGCGTGCGCCGGTCGGTCTCGTCCTTCAGGGGCGCGGCGCAGGTGTGCGCGTCGTCCGTCACGACGCAGCGGCGCGCGTCCACCGTCCGCGAGTCGAGCCCCTGCGCGCGCAGCACCGCGGAGAGCAGCGTCGCGGAGAGCCGCTCGCCGTAAGAGACGACGGCGTCTTGCAGGAGCGCGTGCGGTCGAGTTTTACCGGAGACTTCGCCGAGCAGCGCGGCGATCTCGCGGCGCGCTGCTTCGACGGCGCGCTCGACGCCGGAGACCTCCTCCGCGGCGACGAGGCTCTGGGCGGCGTCGAGGTGGCGCGCGAGGTGCGGCGCGAGAGAGCGCAGCGCGCCGTCGGCGTCGCCCGCCTCGGCCGCGCGCACGGCGGCGAGCAGCGCGTCGGTGACGCGGCTCATCGCGGAGACGACGACGACCGGCTGCTGGAACTTGCGCGCCCCGACGATCTCCGCCACGCGCGCCATCGCCGGCGCGTCCTCGACGGACGTGCCGCCGAACTTCATCACGAGTGGCTTGATCGCTGACATCCTGGTCGCAGCCGGCGAACGGGGCGCGCTTCCTGCGTGGGCGACGCCGAACTCTCAGGGGAATTTCCGGGGACTCCGAGCGGGCATGATAACAGGAGCGCGCGAGGCGTTGGAAGACGCGGGCGCGGGCGGTAGTGGCTCAATCGATCCCGGCGCGTGGCGGGAGCGGGATTCGCCGCACAGGCACGGAGGGCGCACGCAGAATCTCTCTGTGTTGACTCTGTGATCTCTGCGCCTCCGTGGCGAGTCTTATAGCCACTAACAAGACCGGAGTAACTGTCGGGGCAGGGCTCGCCCCTGCCCGCCTTCCTCTAGCGACCGAGCGGGCAGGGACGAGCCCTGCCCCTACCTCATCACACACGCCGTAGAGTTCTGTGAGACCCTCTTATGTCTTAGACGTCTCGCGCTTAACCCTGATGGGCAACTACCGCGCGTGCGGCGTTTCCCGGCGCAGGTATGAGTGTGCGCGCAGGACGAGCAGCGCGGTGGTCGCGTGGACGAAGTCGCCGCCGAGTGAGCGCGCAGCGGCTTCTTCGAGCGACATCTCGACGGTCTCGATGATCTCGCTCGCGTCTTCGTCCTTCTCCGTGAACGTGAGCCCGCGCGCGAGGAAGAGCGTGCTCGCGGACTTGAGGATCGAGGTGGCGTATTCGACCGAGCCCAGCTCGACGAACTCCGCGGCTTCGATGCCGAGTTCTTCGCGCAGCTCGCGCCGCGCCGCGTCGACCGTCTCTTCGCCGTCTTCGACGCCACCCGCGACCACCTCGACGTTCTCACGACCGAGCGCGTAGCGGAACTCTTTGATGAAGTAGGCCGTGCCGTCGTCGCCGACGGCGAGCACGGCGACGCCGTCGAGTAGCGTCACGGTCGCGTAAGTCCCTTCGCTGCCGTCGGGCTTCGTGACCTCGTCCTCGTTCAGCTCGACGAGATCGTTTTTGAATTTACGTTGGGTCGCCCTGATCGTCCACGGCCCGTGTTTCTTCGCCATCTCCCCTCCCGCTCGTTCGAACTTAGAGCCACCGACGACGCCGTGATGACTGTCGGGGCAGGGCTCGTCCCTGCCCGCCGTGTCTTTAAGATTCAACGTCGCGCGTGATGAAGCGACGCGGGCAGGGACGAGCCCTGCCCCTACAAAAAATGCCGGCTCGACGAGTTTCGTTAACCGACTTTGACCGCTGCCGCACAGGTTTAGTTTGCAAGAATCGTGCGCCCGCGGGCGGTCGGCGCTTCGCGCGCGGGCGCGGTTTTAAAGCGCGCATCGCGCATCGTTAGCAGTCAGCGGCGCGGCGTGCGAAGTATAGAAAGGATTCAAGCTCAGAGTACGCTTTCGCGCACGCGCGCGGGCTCCGCGGGCGGAATCGTCGCCGCGCTCATGCTGGCGCGGGAATTGATTGGCGGACGGCGAGGTGGACGAAGGATGGGAGTCACGAGGGAGCTGCCGAAGCTGAGGCGCAAGATGCGCGGCGTGTTCGGGATCGCGCGGATGCGGCCCGGTCAGGAGGAGGTCATGCGCTCGGTCCTGGAAGGCAGGGACACGCTCGCCGTGATGCCGACGGGCGCGGGCAAGTCGCTCTGTTACCAACTGCCCGGCCTGCACCTGCCGGGCACGACCGTCGTCGTCTCGCCGCTCATCTCGCTGATGAAGGATCAGGTCGATAAGCTCGGCGACGCCGGGCTCGAAGCCTCGCAACTCAACAGCTCGCTCACGGCGGGCGAGCGGCGCGAGAGCTTGGGGCAGATCGAGCGCGACGAGAGCGACTTCGTCTTCACGACGCCGGAGCGCTTCACCGATCCCGCCTTTCTGGAGACGCTCGCGAAGAACCGGATCGACTTCGTCGTCGTCGACGAGGCGCACTGCATCTCCGAGTGGGGTCACGACTTCCGCCCGGCCTACCTCGCGCTCGGCGAGGCCGTGCGCGCGCTCGGCTCGCCGCCGGTGCTGGCGCTCACCGCGACCGCCACCAGCGAGGTGATGCTCGACATCGCCAAGCACCTGAACCTGCGCGACGCGCGCGTCATCACGACCGGCATCTACAGACCGAACCTGCGCTACGAGGTCGCGCGCGTGACGAACGAGTCGGAGAAGCGCGAGAACCTAGTGCGCCTCATGCGCGAGACCGGGGGCACGGGGATCATCTACGCGGCGACGGTCAAGGCGGTCGAGGCTCTGGCGGAATTTTTCACGGGCTCGGAGTTCGAGGTGGCGAAGTACCACGGCAAGCTCCCGGCGCGCGAGCGTAAAAGTAATCAGGATCGGTTCATGGCGGGCGGGCTCAAGGCCATGATCGCCACCAACGCCTTCGGGATGGGGATCGACAAGCCCGACATCCGCTTCGTCGCCCACTACCAGATGCCCGGATCAATCGAGGCTTACTACCAGGAGTCCGGGCGCGCCGGCAGGGACGGCGAGGCGGCGCGCTGCGTGCTCCTCTTCCAGCTCGAAGACCGGCGCACGCAGCAGTTCTTCCTGGGCGGCAGCCACCCGAAGTTCGACGACGTGCTCGCCGTCTATAACGCGCTGCTCGCGTTGCGAGCGCACGAGTCGCCGGCCGAACTCGGCGCGGTGCGGGAGGGCGCGGCCGCGGTCGCCGAGTCGAAGGTGAGAGTCGTGCTGTCGCTCCTGAAGGAGTTGAGGCTGGTGAGGGAGTTGCGCGGCGCGCGCTTCAGGCTGGCGCGCGCGGAGGTCGGCCGCGCGGAGCTTGAGCGGGCGGCGCGGCGCTGCGAGGAGCTGGGCGAGCGCGACCGCGAGAAGCTGGAGCGCATGATGCTCTACGGGCAGAGCGCGGCGTGCCGCTGGCGGCTGCTGCACGATTACTTCGACGCGCCGTTCGGGCAAGGGCGCTGCGGCAACTGCGACAACTGCCTGCACCCGCTCGAAGAGCAGTTAGGATTAAATTCCGCTCACAAGACCGGGATGACAGTAGGGGCGGGGCTCGTCCCCGCCCGCGTGCCGCCGAAACAAGACGGGCAGGGACCAGCCCCGCCCCTGCATGATGACACGCGCCGCGGAGTTTTGTCGGGCACTCCGAGCGACAAGAAGACTGGGCGGGAGTTGCCGCAACCGCCGCCGACAGTCGCGAGCCGACGGAGGGCCGTGAAGGAGGAAGAAGCAATCGAGTTCTCCGCCGGCGACCGCGTGAGCGTGCCCGCGCACGGCGAGGGGCGCGTCAAGGCGGTCGAAGGTGATAAGCTGACGATAGTTTTCCCGGACGGCGAGACGCGGATGTTCAAAACGGAGTTCGTCGAGCCGCGCGCGGGCAAAGGGCGCACGCGCCGCGCGGGCGGTTAGCCGCCGCGGAAAGCGTCGCGCGGGGCGGGTCGATGAGCGGGGGACGGCCTATGGCGGAAGCGAAAGACTCGAAAGAAGCGGAAGAGCCGAAAGACGCGAAGGAGATGACGGACGAGGAGATTCGCGAAAGGATCGTCCGACTCGGCTTCGACGGCGACGAGGGAAGGTTCCGGAAGTTCTGCGAGATAATGCGCGCGGGGCTCCCGGCGGGCACGGGCGTCGCGCTGCGCGGCAGCGTCGTCACCGCCAAGCGCTGGGAGGACGGCACGCCCTTCGACGGCGACGGCAGGGGCACGAGCGATCTGGACGTGACGCTCGTCGGCGGCGAGGTGATGAAATACTTCAGCGACGACGCCTACTACATCCCGAAGCTGCACACCAAACCGCTCGGCGACAAAGACCCTCTGATCGCGCCCGCGCTCAACCCCGTCCGCTGCGAGCTGCAAAAACTGGTGGGCCGCCCCGTCAACTTCCAGGCCACCTCGAACCTGATCCTCTTCGCGCGCGACGTGCTGTTCGACCAGCCCTACTTCACGATCATCGAGGCGGAGAGGACGGACGAGGCGGCGGCGGACGCGGGCGGCGAAGCGCGCGAAGCGGAAGCGTGATCCTCAAATTCCTGAGCTACAACATACGCTTCGGCGGCCGCGGTCGCGAGCACCGTCTGGCCGAGGTGATCCGCGCCGTCGCGCCCGACCTCGTCGTCTTCCAGGAGGCGACCGACCCCGTCGTCGTCGCGCGCCTCGCGCAGGCCACGGGCATGACGACCTGCGCCGCGCGCCCCGGCCACTCGGTCGGCTTCATCTCTAAGATAGAGATCGCGCGCCACGAGTGGCACTACCCGGCGGGCGCGCGCCACAGCGTCCTGGAGGTGGAGCTGCCGGGCGGGGCGCGCGTCTTCGGGCTGCACCTGAGCGCGCGCTTCTCGAAGTGGAGCGAGAGCCGACGCGTGCGGGAGATCGGCGCGCTCCTGGAGAGCATCAAGCAGCACCAGGAGGGCTTCCACGTCCTCGCCGGCGACTTCAACACGCTCGCGCCGGGAGAGATTCTCGACGCCTCGCGCTTCCCCCGCTGGATCAAGGCGCTCATCTGGATGAGCGGGCGCGACATCAAGCGCGACACCGTCCAGCGCCTGCTCGACGCCGGATACGTGGACACCTTCCGCACGCTCCACCCCGAAGAGGCCGGCTACACGCTCCCGGCGTGGGACCCGCAGGTGCGGCTCGACTACATCTTCCTGCCGCAAAGATACGCCGGCCGCGTCACGCGCTGCGAGGTCGTCACCTCACCGGCCGTCGCCGCGCAGGCGTCAGATCATTTCCCGTTGCTCGCCTACATCGAAGTGCCGGATTAGGGTGAGGAGAAGATTTACCACAGAGGGCACGGGGGACACGGGGAAGATTTGGAATTTCAAACTTGAAACCTCAGATCGGCTCTTCCCGGTCTTCCCCGTGTCCCCCCGTGCCCTCGGTGGTGAACTGTATTCTCTTCTTTACGGCACGCTCTTGAGGTATTTGTCCGGCAGCGGCGTCCGCTCCGTCTCGCCCTCCCAGAAGATCGAGACGATCCACCAGCGCCTGCCGTCGTTCATCAATTGGATGCTGTTGATGCCGCGCTGGAAGGGCTTCGGGTCGTCCGCCTTGTGGCGCGACTCGTAGGTCGAGAAGGCGTGCGCGATGTGCCCGAACTGATCGGTGCGGCGCGCCGACTCGCGCTCGAAGAAGCCGTTCGTCTCAAGGAACGCCCCGCTGCGCGCGACGTAATCCTCGACGGTCAAGACCCTGGTCGCGTACTCCTCCTTGCCGGTGAGCGGCGCGTCGGGCGCGGCACCGGGCGCGCGCCGCGCGCCGGTCGGCATCATGCGCGCGCCGGGCACGAAGAGCGAGCGGAGGCGATCCCAGTCGCGCTTCTTGCCGGCGGGGCCGGAGATCACGTCGTAGAGCGCGGCGAGGACGTGATCGATGGTGTCAACGTCGGCGGGGTTGGCGGCGGGCGTCGGCGGCGCGGGCGTAGTCTGTTGAGTGGTCATGGGCGTCTGTGTCGGCTGAGGGGCCTGAGTCGTCGTCTGCGCGGTGGGCGCGGGCGTCTGCGCGCGGGCGTCGAAGGGGCGAGCGCAGACGGCGGAAAAGATCAGCGCGGAAGTTAAGACGATAGAGCGTCGCATCGAAAGTCCTCCCAGGTCTTCGGTCGTGTGTGTTAGCGGGTCGCGCCCTCGGCGGGCGCGGTCGTCGCGGCGGCGGCGCGCACGTCAGCCTCTGCGAGGCGTTGCAGCAGCTCGCGCATCTCGGCGTGGCTCGGGACGCTGAACTTCGCGCGCGTGCGCCCGTCGCCGACGCGGATCGTCCACGCCTCTTCGGGCAGGCGCGCGAAGAGGTCTTCGTCGGTGCGGTCGTCGCCCGCCGCGAGGCAGAACGAAGGGTCGGGCTCGGCGCGGGACAGCCGCGCGAGCACCTCGCCCTTGTTCGCCCAGAGGAGCTTGACCTCGACCGTCTTGTTGCCGCGGTAGGCGCGCAGCTCCGTCTCGGCGAGCATCCCTTCGAGCGTGGCGACCAGCTCGTTCGCCAGCCACTCGCCGAAGACCGGATCGCTCATGCGGTAGTGCCACACGAGCGAGAACTCCTTCGCCTCGACGAGGCTCCCCGGCGTGCGGTTGACGAAGTGTTCGAGCACGGGGAGCACCTGCGACTTCCAGGAGTCGGAGTAGCGTTCGCGGTACATCTCCCACGCCTTCGTCGACGGCGAGCGCATGATCGCGCCGTGCTCGGCGGCGAGCCACAGCCCCTTAACTCCCCCGAACCACGCCTCCAGGTCGGCGCGCGAGCGGCCCGACACGACCGCGACCGTGTTGGCCGGATTCTCGGCGAGCCGCGCGAGCAGGGGGGCGAGTTCGGGCGGCGGCGCCGCGTCCTGCGGCCGGTTCGCGTAAGGGACGAGCGTGCCGTCGTAGTCGAGCATCAGGCGGCGGGCTCTCGCCCCGCGGAACGACTCGACGACTTCATCGAAGGGGAGCGCGCGCGGCTTCTCGGCGAAACTCTCCGCGCGCGACAGGGCGGCGGCGCTCAGGTTCTCGACGAAGCGCCGGCCCCACGCGAAGACGTTGTTGCGCTCGACGCGCCCGTAGAGGGCCGTCATGCGCTCGCGCCTCTCCCCTTCGGGCATCGCGAGCGCGAGCGCGACCGTCTCGGCGGTGCGCTCCTCGTCGTAGGGGTTGACGAGCAGCGCCTCGCCCATCTCGGCGGCCGCGCCCGCGAACTCGCTCAGCACCAGCACGCCCGCGCCGTCCTTCTGGCACGCGACGTACTCCTTGGCGACGAGGTTCAGCCCGTCCCTGAGCGGCGTGACCCAGGCGAGGTCCGCGGCGGCGTAGAGGGCGGCGAGTTCCGAACGGGCGATGCCGCGGCGGATGTAGACGATGGGCGTCCAGTCGGGCGTGGAGAACTCGCCGTTGATCTTGCCGACCAGTTTATCAACTTCGTGGCGCAGGCGGTTGTACATCGGCACCTGCTCGCGCGAGGGGACGGCGACCTGCACGAGCACGGCGCGCCCACGCATCTCCGGGTAGGTCTTGAGCAGGCGGCGGAAGGTGTTGAGGCGTTCGGGGATGCCCTTCGTGTAGTCGAGGCGGTCGACCGAGAGCAGCAGGCGGCGATCCCGGAACCGCTCGCGCATCTCGGCGAGCCGCCGCTTCGTCTCGTCGTCGCCGTCGAGGAGCCCGGTGAACTCTTCGGGCGCGATGCCGATGGGGAGGGCGTCGAGGCGGACGCTCCGGCCCCCGACCTCGATCACGTCCATGCGGCTGTCGTGCCCGAGCACGCGCAGGGCCGAGGCGCGGAAGTTTTGCAGGTAGCCGTAGGTGTGGAAGGCGAGGTAGTCCGCGCCGAGCAGGCCGCCGAGCAACTCCTCGCGGCGCGGCAGCAGGCGGAAGACCGAAGACGAAGGGAAGGGGATGTGCAGGAAAAACCCGACGCGCACTTCGGGAGCGGCTTCGCGCAGCAACTGCGGGAGCAGCATCAACTGGTAGTCGTGAACCCAGACGAGATCGCCGGGCCGCAAGTGTTCGAGGGCGACATCGCGGAAGCGCCGGTTGGCTTCGACGTAAGCGTGCCAGTCTTCGGGGGTGAACTTGAGGAGGCTGGGGAAGTGGTGGAAGAGGGGCCAGACGGCCTGGTTCGAGTAGCCCTCGTAGAAGCCACGCGCGACCCGCTCTGGCAGCTCGACGGCGAAGTAGCGGTCGCGCTCGGCCCAGCGCGCGAGCGTCGCCCGCCGCTTCTCGTCCGGCGATTCCGAAGAGTCGCCCGACCACCCGATCCAGAGCCCCTGCGTGCTCTTCAGGATCGGCCCCATCGCGCTGGCTAAGCCGCCCGCGCTGCGCTCGGTGCGCCACGAATCGCCCGCGCGCTTCATGGTGAACGGCAGACGGTTCGAGACGACGATGAGACGGCTGTCAGTGTTGCTCTGCGACGACATGAACTTCCTTGATCCTTGTAGGGGCAGGGCTCGTCCCTGCTTATGTAGGGGCGGGGCTCGTCCCTGCCCGCGAGCGAGCGATAGCTCGCTCATACGATCCGCAATCAACCGCGTTGAGCGACCGCGAAACTTCATTCGCGCCTGCGCGCTCATGCGGGCAGGGACGAGCCCTGCCCCTACGATCTTATTCGACGCCTTCTTTCAGCAGGAACCAGTAGAACCCGAACGGCGCGAGCGCGAGCTGGTAGGCGTCCGCGCGCACGGCGGGGAACGCGGTCTCGCCGAGCATCTCGACGGGCACGCGGCCTTCGTACTCGCGTAAGTCCAGTTCGACGGGCTGCGCGCGCTCCGAGAGGTTGAAGACGCAGAGCACCGTCTCCCCCTCGTGCTCGCGCGTGAAGGCGAAGACGCGGCGGTTCTCCGGCTTGACGAACCGCATCGCGCCGCGCCCGAAGACGCGGCGCCGCTTGCGCAGGGTGATCATGCTGCGCATCCAGTGCAGCAGCGACGAGGGGTAGCGCTGCTGCGCCTCGACGTTGACCGACTGGTAGCCGTAGACCGGGTCCATGATGACGGGGAAGTAGAGGCGCGCGAAGTCGGCGCGCGAGAACCCGGCGTTGCGGTCGGCCGACCACTGCATGGGCGTGCGCACGCCGTCGCGGTCGCCCAGGTAGATGTTGTCGCCCATCCCGATCTCGTCGCCGTAGTAGAGGAAGGGGCTGCCGGGTAAGGAGAAGAGGAGGGCGTGCAGCAACTCGATGCGGCGGCGGCTGTTGTCTAAGAGCGGCGCGAGGCGGCGGCGGATGCCGACGTTCAGGCGCATCCTGCGATCCTTCGCGTACTCGTTGTAGAGGTAGTCGCGCTCCTCGTCCGTCACCATCTCCAGCGTCAGCTCGTCGTGGTTGCGGAGGAACATCCCCCACTGGCAGTTCGCGGGGATGTCCGGCGTGCGCTCCAGGATTTCGACGATGGGGCGGCGATCCTCCTGCCGGAGCGCCATGAAGAGGCGCGGCATGATGGGGAAGTGGTAGCCCATGTGGAACTCGTCGCCGCCGCCGAAATACGCGACCACGTCCTCGGGCCACTGGTTGGCTTCGGCCAGCAGCAGCGCCGACGGGTAGCGCCGCCCGACGTGCGCGCGGAGCTGTCTGAGGAAGGCGTGCGTTTCGGGCAGGTTCTCGCAGCTCGTGCCCTCGCGCTCGTAGAGGTACGGGACGGCGTCCACGCGGAAGCCGTCGACGCCCATGTCGAGCCAGAAGTCGACGACGTCGAGCATCGCCCGCCGCACGTCGGGGTTGTCGTAGTTGAGATCGGGCTGGTGGCTGAAGAAGCGGTGCCAGTAGAACGCCTGCGCCTCCTCGTCCCACGCCCAGTTCGACTTCTCCGTGTCGGTGAAGATGATGCGCGCGTCTTTGTAGCGCTCGTTCGTGTCGCTCCAGACGTACCAGTCGCGCTTCGCGGAGCCGGGCGCGGAGCGCGATTCGAGGAACCACGGGTGCTGATCCGAGGTGTGGTTGACGACGAGGTCGGTGATGACGCGGATGCCGCGCGCGTGGGCGGCGTCCAAGAAAGTCTTGAAGTCTTCGAGCGTGCCGTATTCGGGCAGCAGCGAGTAGAAGTCGGCGATGTCGTAGCCGCCGTCGCGCAAGGGGGAAGGGTAGACGGGGAGCAGCCAGAGGCAGTCCACGCCGAGCCATTCGAGGTAGTCGAGCCGCCCCGTCAGCCCGCGGAAGTCGCCCACGCCGTCGCCGTCCGAGTCGTAGAAGCCGCGGACGTAGACCTCGTAGAAGACCGCGTCCTTGAACCAGAGCGGATCGTCGCGGAGCCGGTTCAACTCTGTCATCCGTCTCACCCGCCGTGATGTCGTTTGGTTGATCGGCTCGAAGATAGCCGGTGCGGCGGCGCGGGCGCAAGACGCGCGGCGGTATTTCACCCCGGCGGGCGTGTCGTGATACAGTTGTGGGAAATCGATGGATAAGAATAATCAGATTGCGGAGGCTTCCGTGCGCGAGGGGGCCGGTGAGGCGAGCGCGGCGGACGAGAAGGCCCCGAACGACAAGGAGCTGGCGCAGAAGGCGGGGGCCGGGGACGGCGAAGCCTTCGAGCAGCTCTACCGCCGCCACTTCCGCCGCGTCTACGCGCTCTGCCTCAGGATGCTCGGCGACCCGACGCTCGCCGAAGACCTGACGCAGGAGACCTTCGTCAACCTCTTCAACAAGATCGGCTCCTTCCGCGGCGAGAGCGCCTTCACCACGTGGCTGCACCGGATGACGGTCAACCAGGTCCTGATGTACTTCCGCAAGGCGAGCACGCGGCAGGAGATGACGACCGACGAGGGCGAGACGCCCGTCCAGATCGTGCGCGGCACGGAAGACCCGAACGCGATGCCGGTCGTCGACCGCATCGCGCTCCAGAGGGCGATCCACCAACTGCCGCCCGGCTACCGCACGGTCTTCGTCCTCCACGACGTCGAAGGCTACGACCACGACGAGATCGCGCGCATCCTCGAAGTCTCCGAGGGCACGTCGAAATCGCAGCTCCACAAGGCACGCCTGAAATTGCGCACGCTGCTCAGGCAACAGTCTGTGCCCGCGTAGCTTCTAACTGCGGTAGAACTGAAGCCCGGCTGCGGGCTCATCCTTCACGGTTTTGGAGCAATCAATGGACTGTGCGGAATACCTGTCGCTCTTAAGCGACTACCGCGACGGCGCGCTCGACGACGGCAACCGCTCGCGCGTCAGCCAGCATTTGGACGGCTGCCCGCCCTGCAAGTGCGTTTTCACCGACATCGAAACCATCATCACGACGGCGAGCGGGTTCCGCACGGAGGACGGCATCGCCTACCCGGACGAAGAAGTGTTCTGGCAGCGCATCACGGTCACGACGCGCACCGTCCACTGAGCCGCCTGCGTCCGGACCGAGCGGCGCGGGCGAATCCTGCCCCCCGCCGAACTTTTCAAAAACTTTTCCGCCATCCCGACTCACGGCGCGGCCCGCCCGCGCCGCCGCCGCGCATTCGATCAAAGAATTAAGAGTCTCTAACAAACTCGGAGCAGGCGTAGGGGCAGGGCTGGTCCCTGCCCGCGTGAGCGCGTGAGCGCGAACATTTAGCCGGCGCACGCTTCGGGCAGGGACCAGCCCTGCCCCTACATGAGGACACGCGCCGCCGCCGCGCTCACCCGCCGGCCGCGGGCGCGAGCACGTCCAAACCGTCGAGCACGAACTCGGTGACGCGCCGCTCCTCGCTGGCGTGGCAGGTGATGAAGTTCTGAAACTCCGAAGCGCGGCTCGTGACCGTCGCCTCGTAAATTTTCCCGCCCCCGGACTGCGCGAACCTCACGCGCCACGTCAGCGCGCCCGCGCGCTCGCGCCCGGCGAGCCGGAGCGCGTCGAGCCCGACCACCCCCGTCTCCGCGCGCACGAAATACTCGGCGGCCTGCACGGGGTGGGCGAAGCAGGCGCGACCGCGAAAACTCTCCAACACGATCCGGCCGCGCGCGTACTCGGCGGCGACGCGCGCGCCCGCCCCTTCGGAGACGCGCGCGTAAAAGAGCCCGTGCGGGAAGCAGACGAGGTTCGCCGCGAAGCGGTCGCCGCCGACGTGCGAAGACTGCCACACGCTCGCCGCGCCGTCGGTCGCGCGCAGGCTCTTGTAGAGCGGGTTGCCGAACTTCGCGCAGCACTTGTCGCGCTTGCCGTGCGTGCAGACTAAGAGCAGCGGGTCGCGCGTCGCCTCGCCGCCCCCGGTCGAGTCGCCCGCGGCGATCCGCGCCACGTCGACGCCGAGCAGGTCTTTGTAGTCGGTGAGCCGGAGGCGGACGGCGTAGGGCGCGCGCGCGCGGCTGCGGACGACGAAGAAGTTGAAGTCTTCGCGGCAGACCGAGTCCTGCTTGATGAAGAGCAGGCGCGAGCGCGGGATTGCTTTGAGCAGCGCGGCGAGGTGCTCCTTGATGGCGGGCGCGAGCGCGCTCGACTCCATCGCCTTCGGCCCCCAGGCGAAGGGGTATTCGACGAGCAGCCAGACCTCGCCCGTCGAGGCCGTGCCGAAGACCCGCTCACCGGAGCGCGCGGACAGCTCCGAGCAGTAGAACAGTGATTGACTCATCTCGCGGTTACTCGTCAACGATAGCGACGAGCCCGTGCAGAATCAACTCGCCGACGAAGGTCTGGACATTGCTCGCCTCAATCTCGCCGCGCGCCGCCTCGCACAACTCCGCCACGCGACACACGCGCCGCCCGTCCAGCATTTGCAAGAGGGGAAGCGCGCGCGCGTCGAAACGCCAGCGTTTCTTGTTGCAGGAGAAGGAGATCTCGTCGCCGCGCACGTCGAAGTCGAGCGGGCGGGGCGCGGTGAGGCACACGAGGGCGTCCGTCGGTGGGCGAGAGAGTTTCGTCATCGCCGAAGAGGGGAGGCTGAGGCGCTGGCGCGGCTCGGCGTTCGCGTCGTGCTCGCGGAAGAATTTTGTGAGGGTGTCGCCGTCGAAGCGCGCGACTAGTTCGTCGCGCAGTCGTCCGACGTGGGCGGCAAGTTCCGCGGGCGAAGCGTCGCGCGGCAGGTCGCGTCGGAAAGCCTCGCTCGTGCGCAGCTCGTCGGAGAGCCAGCGGAGGAGATCGAGGCCGGTGCGTTTGTGTACGCCGACGGTGAGGTGGAGCGTGGGCTCGTCGAGCGGGAAGGCGACGTGCCACCAGCCGCGCGGGAGGTAGAGCAGGTCGCCGTCTTCGAGCGTGTCTTCCCAGAGAGCGTCGCGCGCGGGCCGGGGCGCGGGCTCGATGTCGTTGGCGACGGGCGAGGGGCGCGTCTCGCCATAGACGCGCCAGCGTTTTCTGCCCGCGACCTGGAGGATGAAAACGTCGTGATCGTCCCAGTGCAGGTCGAAGCCGTGGGAGGTGCGCCAGCCCGCGTAGAGGTTGATCTGGACGCGCTCGTGGAATGCGAGTTCGAGCGATTCGGCGAGTTCGGTGAGCGGCGCGTGCAGCTCTTCGACGGCGTCGAGGACGAGCGTCGCGCCGTCGCGCAGTTGACTCGTCAGTTCGGCGGCGCGCAGCCGTGGGATCGGCGTCTTGTTTCTGCCGCCCGTCGCGTGGCGCAAATAAGCGGAGGCGGGGACGGGTTTGCCTTCGCGCGTCAGGCGCAGGCGCGGCGAGTCGAGGCGTTGGCGCGCGAGCAGGTCGTTTAAGCGCGACCAGGGCATGAGGCGCGAGAACTTCCCGCGCGAGCCGCGGACGTGCATCAGGTCGCGACCCCACGCCGAGGCGAGGAACTCCTCGGGCGCGCACGGCTCCAACAGCCGCGCCAGGTTTTCGCGGGCGACGCCTAACATCTTCGAGTGGATCGGAATGAACCCGCGCGAAGCGCGATCCGGCTTCACGCGGATCAAAAATGAACGAGCCGCAACACCTCTTAGCGCCTCCAGCGCCTTCGCGTGAGAATAAGTTTCACGCGAAGGCGCTGGAGGCGCTAAGGGCAGGCTGGCGAAATGATCTTAGCCGTCGGTTCCGTCGGCGTCGGCAGTCGTGTCGCTGCTGTCCGAGTCCGCGCCGAAGTCCGTGCCGTCGGCGTCGCCGCCCGCGCCGCCGCTGTCGCCGTCCGTCGCGTCCGTGCCGTCGCCGTCGGTCCCGTCGGCGTCCGTGCCGTCGGAGTCGGACGTGTCGGCGTCGCCGCCGCCCAAGATGTCTTTGTTGCTGTCGGAGTCGGTGGCCTTACCGCCGCCGTCGGCGTCCGAGGGGGACATCGAGTAGCGCGCGCCGCCCGCGGGTTCGACCGAGCGCAACAGGCCCGATCCCTGTTCGTCGCGGTCTTCGATGCGGGTAGAGTTATCCTGATCTGGCATGGCAGCCCTCCCAAAGTCGTGAAAAGTTTTTTGAAGCGGCTCAAGATTAGTACGAGCCGGAGGGAAACGACAAGCGGGCGCGCGGCGCGGGCGTCGCGGCGGATCTTTCCCGCGGGGCGCGAGATGGAGTGCGTAAGCCGGGGCCGGTTCCGGAATTCACCACGGAGGCGCAGAGGACGCGGAGGAGGCACGGAGGAAGGAAGGCTCGGAACCTCGGAAACGTCGCGCGGATTTCTCTGTGCCCGCTCTGTCTTCTCTGCGCCCCCGCGGTGAATCTGATACGCGCGACGCTCGAAACAGAATCTTTTAGTCTATCGCCCTCGCGTCGCGGCTCTTGATCTCGTTCCAGCGCGAGAGGGCTTCGGCGAGGCGGCGCTGAAGTTCGGCGGAGGCGGCGACCGCCTGCGTGGTCGGCTGCGCGTCCGCGGACTGGAGCAGTTCGAGCAGCGACTCGAAGGACGAGTTTAGCTGCGCGAAGTTCGCGCCGCCCGCGGCCGCGCCCGTGCCGGGGGCCTGGCCGCCGCCCTCGCCGGCGAGCGGCGCGAGTTTCTGATCGAGCGCGGCGAGGGCGTCAGCCTTCGGGCCGGTCGCGCCGCCCTCGCGCCGCTGCTTGACGCGCGCGCGCAAGTTTCGGACCTCTTCGAGCGCGTCGAAACTCCGGTTCATCCCCTCGTAAGCCTGCATCGACAGCTCGAACTGCTGACGCAAGACGGCCTCCGGCGTCTTCACGCGCGGATCGATCTTAACGGCGAGCGTGCGCGTCTGCGTGCGACCGCCCGCGGTGAGCTTGAGGGTGTAGACGCCGGGGTGGACGGCGGGGCCGAGCGGCGTGCGCGGCGTGTCCAGGTAGATCGCGGAGATGGGGAAGTCGTAGCGCGGAGCCCGCGGCCTCGGGTAGTGCAGGTCCCAGACGAAGCGCTGCATCCCGGCGCGGCGCGGCAGGATTTGGGGCGGACGATACCAGTAGGCGGGCACGGCGTAGTCCTTCTCGTTGATGACTTCCGGCTTGTCGTCGCTCGAAAAGCGGCGCACGAGGCGGTTCGACTGGTCGTAAATCTCAAGCGTGACCGCGCCCGCGTCGCGCTTGAGGTAGTAGTCGATGATCGCGCCGTCGGGCGGGTTCTTGCCGACGGGCTCGTCGGGCGGGAGCGGCGTGTCGGTGTTGAGGTTGCGCTGGTAGCGGTAGGCGGCGGCGGGCGCGAAGAGGAACGCCTGCGCCGCGGATGACGCCTCCTCCAACTGACGGAGCGGCGTGATGTCGTCGAGAATCCAGAACCCGCGGCCGTGCGTGCCGACGACCAGGTCGTCGTCGTGGACGACGAGATCGCGGATCGAGGTGGCGGGCATGTTCAGTCTGAGCGGCTGCCACTCGTCGCCGTCGTTGAAGGAGACGTAGACGGCGCGCTCCGTGCCCGCAAACAGCAGGCCCTTGCGCCGCGGGTCTTCCCTGACGGCGTTGACGGGATCGTTCGGGAGACCTTTGACGATCTCCTGCCACGTCTTGCCGCCGTCGTGCGTGCGGTAGACGTGCGGGCGCAGGTCGTCCAGGCGGAAGCGGTTGACGGCGGCGTACGCGGTGTTCGCGTCGAAGCGCCCGGCGTCGATGAGCGAGACCTTGCTCCAAGAAGTCAGAGACGGCGGCGTCACGTTCTGCCACGTCCGCCCCGCGTCGCGCGTGACGTGGACGAGGCCGTCGTCCGTGCCGGCCCAGATTGTGTTCGCGTCCTTGTAGGACGGCGCGACGGTGTAGATGACGCCGCGCCGCGCCATCGCCGCCATGTCGGGCGTGCGGTAGACGCCGACGGACGCGGGCACGTCCGTCTTCTCGCGCGAGAGGTCGGGGCTGATGATGTCCCAGCTCATGCCGCCCGTCGTGGTCTTGAAGAGGACGTTCCCGGCGTAGTAGAGCGTGCGGGGATCGACGGGCGAGAACAGGACGGGCGCGGTGCGCAGGAAGCGGTACTTGCCGCTTCTGACGGCTTCGGGCGCGATCGACTGTACCTGACCCGTGCGCTTGTCGAAGCGCGTGATCTTGCCGCCGTAGATGATGTTCGGGTCGAGCGGGTCGGGCGCGACGTAGCCGTACTCTTCGACGCCCACGGTGCGCCAGTCGCGGAAAGAGATCGCGCCGTTGTCGCCGCGCGACGTGATGCCGACCGAGCCGCTCTCCTGCTGCCCGCCGTAGACCCAGTAGGGGAACTGGTTGTCGGTGATGACGTGGTAGAACTGCGCGGTCGGCTGGTTGTACCAGCTGCTCCAGGTCTCGCCGCCGTTGACGGTGATGATGGCCCCCTGATCCGAGGCGAGCAGGATGGTCTGCGGGTCGTCGGGGTTGATCCAGATGGTGTGGTAGTCGTCGCCGCCGGGCGCGCCCCTCCAGGCCGTCCACGTCCGGCCGCCGTCCGTCGATTTGTACGTCGCGATGCTCGCGGCGTAGACGATCTCTTTATTCTTCGGATCGACCTTGATCTCCGCGAAGTCGCTCCCACGCGACCACACGCGCCGCTCGTTCGTGACGCGCGCCCACGTCTCGCCCGCGTCGTCCGAGCGGAAGATGCCGCCCTCCTCGGGCTTCGCGTCCACGGTGGCGTAGAGCGTCCGCGGGTCGCTCTGCGAGACGCCGATGCCGATGCGCCCCAGGCCCTGCTCGATGGTGGGCAAGCCTTTCGTCAACTGTCGCCACGTCGAGCCGCCGTCGGTCGATTTATAGAGACCGCTGCCCGCGCCCTGCCACGCGCCGTTCTCCCAGGGTCCCTGGCGCGCCGCCCACAGGTCGGCGTAGATCGTCTGCGCGTTCGAGGGATCGAAGGCGAGCGCGATGGCCCCGGTGTTCTCGTCCTTGTAGAGTACTTTCTGCCAGTGCTCGCCGCCGTCGGTCGAACGATACACGCCGCGCTCCTCGTTCGCGCCGTAGGGGTGTCCGAGCACGGCGACGAACACCCGGTTCGCGTCTTTCGGGTCGACGAGGACGGCGCCGATCTGCTGCCCGTCGCGCAGACCCATGTGACGCCAACTCTTGCCGCCGTCGGTCGACTTATAGACGCCGTCGCCGACGGAGAGATCCGGCCGCTGCAAGCCCTCGCCGCTCGCGACGTAGATCACGTTCGGGTCGGACGGCGCGACGGCGAGCGCGCCGATCGAGCCGGTGGGCTGATCGTCGAAGATGGGAGCCCACGTGCGGCCGTAGTCGCTCGTGCGCCACACGCCGCCGTTATTCACCCCGATGTAAAAGACGTTCGGCTGCCCGGCGACGCCCGTCGCGCCGACCGTGCGCCCGCCGCGGAACGGCCCGATCATGCGCCAGCGCATGTTCTGGTAAAGGTTCGGGCTGAACTGCTGCGCGAGTGTCGAGGCGGCGAGCGCGGCGAAGAGCGACAGGGCGAGGAGGGTGCGTTTCGGGATCAATATTTTCACCTCGGACGCGGAAGGGTCGGAAGAACGATGACTTCGCTGAGCGTGACGACGGAAGTCGCGCCCGTCAGTGCGCCGTTGCTGACGCGCTGAAAAATCTCCGTGACCAGAGCGTCGTAACGCGGGTCCGCTTCGACGAAGTAAATGACGGGCGCGGTGTCGAAGCCGAGTCGCGTGACACCCCTTAGCGCGGCGTCGAGGTTAATCAGGGACGGTGATCCCATTCTTCTCGCAAGCGGTTGACGTACTCCTGCGCGTCAACGCCCTCCCAGATTTCCTTGCCCGGCCCGTGCAACTCAAGGATGCTGCGCTTGGGCTTTTGCTCGCTCGCGGCCCGATCGCCCGCCAGCCCTTGAGCGAGTATCGCGATCAGGCGCAGGCGGTCGGCGGGCGGCAGCGGTTTGATGTGCTGGCTGTAGAGTTTCTCTAAATCGGTCGCCACTGTGTCGTCACCTCGCCGACAGTTTACCACCAAAGCCCGCGGCGAAAGGAGAAGGTCGCGGGACGTGAGGCCGCGACCTTACTCTCCGGATCACGCGGGCGCGGCCGCTCATCGGCGTCGCTGGTTGTCCGAGCCCTTCGTCGCGCCGCCGCCCTTCTGGTAGTTTGGGTAGGCGGGTTTCTTGAACTGCTGCGGCGGGTTCTTCGCGAGCAAGTCCAGCGCCAGCTCGACCGCCTTCTCAAGCTGCGGGTCGTGACCCTGGCGGACGAGTTTCGGATCGTAGTCGACCTCAACGTCGGGCGCGATGCCGCGGTTCTCGACCTCCCAGTCGCCCGCGAGGCCGTAGATGGCGATGCGCGGCGCGGTGATCGAGCCGCCGTCCATCAGCTCCGGGTAGTCGTAGATGCCGACGAGCCCGCCCCAGGTCTTCTTGCCGACCAGGGGGCCGAGGCCCGTCTTGCGGAAGTACCACGGCAGGGCGTCCCCGCCTGAGCCGGCCATCTCGTTAATGATCATGACCTTCGGGCCGTAGATCGAGCCGACCGGGTAGGAGTAGTCCTCGCCCTCGCGCGTGGTGACGCGGCTCATCGGCGGGCGGCGCAGGTTGTCGATGACGTAGTCGGCGATGTCGCCGCCCGTGTTGAACCGCTCGTCGATGACGACGGCGTCCTTGCCCACCTGCGAGAAGTAGTAGCGGTTGAAGCTGGTGAAGCCGCCGTTCGCCGTGTCGGGCAGGTAGACGTAGGCGACGCGGCCCCCGCTCAACTGATCGACCTTGCGGCGGTTGTCCTCGATCCAGGCGAGGCGGCGCAGGCCCCGCTCGCTGGCGACGGGCACGACCGTCACCTCGCGCGAGCCCGCGCCGTCCGGGTTCGGCCCGACGCGCAGCGCGACCGACTTGCCCGCCGTCCCCTCGAAGACCTGGTAGACGTTGTCCGTCTCACGCAGCTCGCGCCCGCGCACGGCCAGGAGGTACTCGCCCGCGCGCACGTTCACGCCGGGCTGCGTCAGCGGCGCGCGCAAGGAGGGGTTCCAGTTCTCGCCGTTGAAGACGCGCGCGAAGCGGTAGCGGCCGCGATCCGTGTCGTAGTCAGCGCCGAGCAGGCCGCCGGGGACGCGCTTCACGTCGGGGCGCTCGCCGCCGTTGACGAAGACGTGGCCCGTGGAGAGCTCGCCCAGCATCTCCTCGAAGAGGTAGTTGAGATCGTCGCGGCTCGCGAGGTTGGCGAGATACGGCTCGTACTTCTTCTCCGCGGCCCGGATGTCGAGCCCGTGGTGGTTCGGGTCGTAGAAGAAGTCGCGCTCGATGCGCCAGGCTTCGCGGTACATCTGCCGCCACTCGGCGCGCGGATCGACCTGCACGGTCAGATCAGACAGGTTGAGCGCGCCCTCGCCGGGCTTCGGGGCCTGCGCCGTGCCGGCGATGAACCACGCGCCGCCGCGCTGGAAGAGCGCCTTCTCGCCGCTGTGCGAAACGTCGAAAGCGGTCGCGCCGTCGAGGAACTTGTCGGACTTGCGCGTCGAGAGATCGAACTTCACCAGCGCGAACGGATCGTTGCCGGAATCGACGGGCGGGGCCTCGGCGAGGAAGAGGACGCCGTCCTTGCCGGCCATGAGGCCGGAGTAGTTGCGCGGCGGGACGGGCAGCGCCAGAACCCTCTGACCGATCTGTTCGAGGTCGACGCGCACCGTGACGGCCTTCGACTTCGCCTTCTGGGCCGCCGCGGCCTGGGGCTCGCTCTGCCCCTCGGCCGGCGAAGGCGCGGGCGAGGCGGACGGCGTCGGGCTCGGCTGCTCGGCGGCGGCGATCTTCTCGTCGTCGGATTCGGGCGCGAGCGGGGAGGCTTGCGTCTTGTCGAGCACGATCATGTAGACGCTGCGCGTGTAGGGGCGGTTGATGCTCGACATCTCAAGCCAGCTGTTGGCGAGCGCGATGTCGGTGCTCGCGGCGAAGTAGAGGTACTTGCCGCTGCGGTCGAAGACGGGGTAGCGCGCGTCGCTCATGCCGTCGGTGACCTGCGAAGACTTCTTCTGGTCTATCGAGTAGAGGAAGACGGCGTGCAGGTGGTTCGTGAGCTGCCTGGTGTAGGCGAGCCACTTGCCGTCGGGCGACCACGCGGGATCGAGCGAGTGGAACGGCAGCTCGTAGGCGTCCGAGTCGACGCGCACCGGCGTCGGGTGATCCGTGTCGACGTACCAGACGTTCATGCGCTTGTCCGTGTAGGCGATCCGCTTCGAGTCGGGCGACCAGCGCGGCGAGTAGAAGAAAGAGGGCGGCTGACCGAGATCGATCTTGCGCGCATCATTCATGCCCGACTGATCCCTCAGGTGCAGCGCGTACTCGCCGGACTCGTCGGAGAAGTAGGCGATCCACTTGCCGTCCGGAGACCAGGCCGGATCGCGCTCGACCGCGCCCGTGGTGTTCGTGAGATCGCGCACGTCGCCCTTCTCGGCGGGCACGGTCAGGATTTCGCCGCGCGCCTCGAAGACCGCGCGCGCGCGCCCGTGGGCGAGAGCGCGGCGTTGCGGATGCGGCGCGGCTCGATCTTCAGGAAGCGCGGGCGCACCTCCGCCAGGTCGCCCGCGACCGTCACGTCCAGACGCTTCGAGGCGCGCGCGGCGATGTCGTAGAGGTAGATCGTGCCGAACTGCTCGTAGGCGATCGCGCCCGCGCCCGCCGAGGCCGACTTGAGATCGAGCCCGTTGTTCTCGACGACCTGCCTGACCGTCTTCGCCGCCGTGTCGTAGGCGAAGAGCGAGACCGCGCCCGCGCGGTCGGAGAGGAAGTAGACGGTCTGACCGATCCACATCGGGTTGAAGTCGTTCGAGTTGTCGCGCGGCAGCTTCTCGATTGACGAGTCAGAGAGGTTGGCGATCCAGATCGGCTTGGTCTGCCCGCCGCGGTAACGCTTCCAGGCCGCCTGCCACTGCTGGACGGGCACGTAGGCGACGCGCGACCCGTCGGGCGAGTAGGAAGCGTCTCCGGCGGTCGGCAAGGGGAGTTCCGTCATCACCTCCGCGCCGCCCGTGGTGGGGATGGTGTAGAGGCGGTCGGAGCCGCTGGGGCTCGTGCGGCTCGACGCGAAGAGGATGCGGCTCCCGTCGGGCGTCCACCCGACGACGAAATCCGCCGCGGGGTGGTAGGTGAGTCGGCGCGGGACGCCGCCCGCGGCGGGCAGGACGTACACGTCGACGTTGCCGTCGTACTCGCCCGTGAAGGCGATCTGCGCGCCGTCGGGCGAGAAATGCGGGTCGGTCTCGACCCCTGTGCCGGCGGTGAGGCGTCGCGCCTCGCCGCCCTCGCGCGAAACGACCCAGAGATCGCCGCCGTAGACGAAAGCGACCTGCGTGCGGCTCACGGTCGGGCGGCGCAGCAGCAGCGGCTTCGCGCTCTCCGCGCGGGCGGTGGAGTCGGCGGCGCAGATGAGCAGGAGGCAGAGGATGAGGGCGTGGGTCTTATGGCGCGTCGTCATCAGAAGTTTTCTCCGTGGGCAAGGACTGTTCAAGTGGCGTGGGCATTCTAGCCAAGTTGCGTTAAGCGCGCTAGAGGATCGGCCGCCGAATGAGTCTCGGTTGACGGCGGAGACGGCAATCGCCCGCTCAGGGCGTCGCGCGTAGTACGTGAACGCACAGACAGCAGCGCCGTGCGTTGATACTCTGTCCCTTCCCCTATAATGCCGCCGGACTCGTCGCCCGCGCTCTCTAGCGGGCTGGAGGCTCAGCGGCGAGGAATTTGAGAGTGCGCGCGGCGGCGGAGAATGCCTGGGGCAGGTCGAGACCGGGTGTCTGGTTCGCGTGTGCGAGTCACGGAGAAGGTTACGAATCGGGAGGCGACGATGGAGAGAAGAACGAGAGGCGGCTGGTCGAGAGGCGGCTTGTTATGCGCGCTGTGTTGCGTCATGGCGCTCACGCTCTTCCGGCCGGCATCGGAGGCGCGGGGTCAGGGGGGCGGGCTGGCGGGGCGCACCGTCACCGGCACGGTGTACTTCGTCGGCGGGAGGCGCGCAGGTCAATCGCAAGCGTTTACGCTCAACATTAACCGGCTCAGCTCGCCGGAGGACGTGCAACGGCTCCAGGCGGCGCTGCAATCCGGCGGGCAGGACGAGTTGCTGCGGACGCTTTCGAGAATGGAGGCCGGAAGGATTCGGCTCGGCACGGGCGTCGGCGTCGTCGCCAACGCCATCATCTCCGTGCCGCAGGACGGGGGCTCGAAGCTCGTCGTCCTCTACGAGCGTGACCTGCACATTTCCGAGCTGCGCTACGGCACGCGCTCGCAGGATTACAGGTTCGGCTACGCGGAGTTGTACCTGCGCCGGGGCGGGAATGAGGGGATGCTGATCCCGGCGGCGAAGGTTCGTCTCAGGGACGGCAACACCTGGGAGGTCGAAGACTTCGGCGCGTTCCCGGCGAGGCTGATCGGGTTGCAGGTGCGCGGCGGCAGTCGCCCCGTGCGCTGAGTCGGGCGGGAGACAGAACATCGCGACGGAAAACGTGATTGTGGGTATCAATGCGGGTACCAAGCAGAACGGGCGTCCTCGGACGCCCGTTCTGCTTGAGGATTAAAACTCCGCAGGTAGGACTCGAACCTACAACCCTCCGGTTAACAGCCGGATGCTCTGCCATTGAGCTACTGCGGAATGTGGACAGCCTGCGTGGAGTGTACTGCTCGACGCGGGGAAATTTTTATAGCAGAGGCCCGGCGTGAGCGTCAAGCGGGGCGGACGACGCGCGAAAGAGTCGCGCGCGATGCTTGCGTCGCGCGCGGGAAGTGAGAGATTATCTGTCGCCGCGAAAGTATTAGGTAAAAGTCGGATCGCATTCGCTTGGTCTTCGCCGCGCGTGGCGAGGGGAGGGGGTTAAGTATGCAGCGTCGGACGACCGCGTGGTTCAGCCCGCGTCTGGGGATGGAGATGCCGCTCGTGGCTTACGGCCACGCCGGGGCGCCGCTGTTGATGCTGCCGACCGCCGCGGCGGATTACCTGGAGTACGAGCGTTTCCACCTGGTCGACTCGATCCGTGAGTTCATCGAGGCGGGCCGGGTGCGCGCCTATTCGGTTAACAGCGTCAACCGCCACAGCCTGCTGAACGAGAAAGCCCCGCCGCAGCTCAAGGCGCTGCTCCTGACGCGCTACAACGAGTACCTGACCGAAGAGGTCTTGCCGCTCATCCGCCGCGACGCGGGCGACGAGCGGGCGCGGCCGCTGGTGACGGGCGCGAGCCTCGGCGCGACCCTCTCGGCCAACGCCTACTTCCGCCGGCCCGATCTCTTCCGCGGCGTCATCGCCATGGCGGGCAGCTACGACGTGCGCTCGTACTTCGACGGCTACCACGACGACCACGTCTACTTCAACAACCCCGTCTCGTACCTGCCGAACCTCAACGACGAGAACTTCCTCCCGCTGCTCCGGCGCGCCGACGCCATCTACGTCGTCACGGGGCAGGGCAAGTGGGAGGCGCCCGAGCGCAGCCGCGAACTCTCGAACATCCTGCGCGCCAAAAACATCCCGCACCACCTTGAGATGTGGGGCCACGACGTGGATCACGACTGGCCCTGGTGGCGCAAGATGCTGCCGTACTACCTGGGGAAGATTCTGGGGTAGGGGATTTAAGGCGCGAGCCCGCCGCGCGGGTCTTCGCGAGGCGCGCGGCATCTCATCGCCTCGTTCTTCTCGCACGCTCCATCAACAGGCTGTAGCTGAGGCTCTTCTCCTGAAGGGCTCTGCCCAAGTCCTTCTGACGCGCCTCGTCGGGGCAAGTCTTTAGCTCTTCGCGCAGCGACTCCATGTCCTTTAGAAGTTGAACCTCCTCGGGCACGAACCCACCGTTCTTCAGGATGGAGTGCCCCATCCTCAGGTGATCCGGCGACTGGAAGTAAGAGTCGAGATCGAGCGGCTGACCCTTGCCGGGGAGGTCGTCGAACTCACCCCGCGCTATCGCCGCTCTAATCAACTGCTCGATGCCTCTCACTTCGTCGTTCATGATCCCACCACTGCGCACCCGACGCCCCGCATCACCCGCCCACGGGCACCCTTTCCGGAACATGACAGCCGCCGGTGTCGCGGGTCGGGTTCATGCCCTTGTTAGGTGCGCCGCACCCCTGTTTACTACCGCGTTATTCGATGCCAAATAAATTGATCACACAATTTAACGGCCAACTTAAATTACACGCCCTAAAGGCAGTAATATATTACGCTTATTTCGCCGTCTAATCTGCCTGGTCTTATTTGTGATTGCTGATAACTTTTCGCAGAGACATCAATGAAAAGGGGGAGGGGCTGGTAGGAGAGCGCCAATGATCTCTTCCCCCAGCCCCTCCCGCCGTCTCAGCGTCAAGGTCAGTTGTCGCGGTTGTCGTTGCCGCCCTTCTTGCCCTTCTTCTTGGGCGGCTCGACCTCGCGCGGGCGCGTCGCCGGTTTGTCGGCCGGCGCGGGCGGGGCGAGGTCGGGGACGACGACCGGCTGCGGCTTCGGGGGCTTCGGCGCGTCGGAGGAGTCGCGCGGCGCGCCGCTGTCGCCCGCGGGCGGCGGCAGCGTGATGGGCTCAAGCGGCGAGGTCTCGTTGGGCGCGGCGCTCGGGTCGGTCGTCCCCTCGTCGCCGCGCAGCGCCCTGACCTGCGACATCTCGGCGATCTGCTCCTCGCGCATCTCGCGCTGCCGCTGCTGGTAGAGCTCCTTGATGTCTTCCGGCATCTTCGGCGGCTCCGGGAACTTCTCCTTCTCCTTGCCCTTCAGGAAGTCTTTCATGAAGTCGATCCAGATCGGCAGCGCGCCGTGCCCGCCCGTCATGTCCGAGCCGAGGTTCTTCTTGCGGTCGGGGTAGCCCATCCAGACGCCCGTCACGTAGGTCGGCGTGTAGCCGATGAACCACACGTCCGTGTGATCGTTGACGGTGCCGGTCTTGCCCGCGACGGGGACGCCGACGCTCGACGCAGCCGGGGCGGTGCCCCCGCCCGACGTGACGCCGCGCATCATCGAGACCATGGTGAGCGCGACGTACTCGCTCGTCACCTTGTAGGTCGTCTTCTCGAACTCTTCGAGCGGCGCGCCGTCGCGGTCTAAGACGCGGCGCACGAGGTGGTTCTTCACGCGGATGCCCTTGTTCGGGAACGCGGAATAAGCGGAGACCATCTGATCGAGCGGCACTTCGGTCGCGCCGAGCGCCGACGGCAGGTACGGGGCCATCGGGACGGTGATGCCGAACCTTCTGACCATCTGCGCGCCGGTCTGGATGCCGATCATGTCGAGCGTGTGCACCGCCGGGATGTTCAGAGAGCGCGCGAGCGCCGTCTTCATCGGCACGTTGCCGCAGCTCGTCGAGCCGTCGTAGTTGTGCGGCTGCCACTTGCCGCGCGTGATCGGCGCGCCGGAGAGCGTGGTGTCGGGCGTCATGCCCCACTCGACCGCCGCCGTGTAGACGAACGGCTTGAAGCACGAGCCGGTCTGGCGGTAAGCCTGCGTCGCGTTGTTGAACTTGTTGGTGTAGAAGTCGTAGCCGCCGATCATGGCGGCGACCTCGCCCGTCTTCGCGTTGATGGTGTAGAGCGCGCCCTGGATGGCGGGTATCTGCGACAGCTCTACCTTGAGTCGGCGCGCGTCCGTGTCGACCTCGTCGACGTGGAACTCGCAGAGGTCGCCCGGCTTCAGCTCGTCCTTCGGCTGGCGGTTCGACGCCCCCATGTCTTTCGCCGTGACGGTCGCGGTGTAGCCCCCGAAGCGCACCCTCGCCTCGTTCTTCGCGCGGTCGACGCTCATCACGAGCCCGCGCACGTAGGTGTCGGGCGCGAAGTTGTTGGCGTACCATTCGGGGATGACGTAGCCGTTGAGCTGCTGCTGCGTCGGCTGCGGGTTGTTGTCGTTGTCCTCCGCGGCGATGTTCTTGTAGTCGGAGCGCCAGCCGGAGTGCGAGCGGTCGTAGCGGCGCAAGCCCGCGCGCACGGCCTCGTAGGCGCGCTTCTGCGCGTCGGGGTTGATCGAGGTGTAGATCGAGAGGCCGCTGAAGGCGACGCGCGTCGTGTACTTGTCTTCGACGTACTGCCTCACCTCCTCGACCGGGTACTCGAACCACGCGTGCGAGGCCGCGGGCGGCGGATACCAGGCGGTGTCGGCGATCTTGATCGGGCGGGCCTTGGCGGCGTCGGTCTCGCCCTGCGAGGCGAAGCCGTTCTTAGCCATCAGGTCGAGGACGAGATCGCGCCGCTCCTTCGCCGCCGCGATGTTAACGGTCGGCGAGTACTTTGAAGTCGAGCGCGGGATGCCCGCCAGAAGCGCCGCCTCTTCGAGCGTGAGGTCTTTGGCGTGCTTGTTGAAGTAGACCTGCGCGGCGGCCTCGAAGCCGTAGGCGCGCGCGCCGAGGAAGATGTGATTGACGTACATCTCCATGATCTGCTGCTTCGTGTAGTAGCGCTCGATCTGGAGCGCGATGAGCCACTCGTTGACCTTGCGCGTGTAGGTCTGCTCGCGTGTGAGGAAGAGGTTTTTGGCGAGCTGCTGCGTCAGAGTCGATCCGCCCTCGCGCCTGTCTTCCGTGAAGTTCTTCCACGCCGCGCCGGCGATACGGACGGGATCGATGCCGTTGTGGCTGAAGAAGCGCGCGTCCTCGACGGCGAGGATGGCGTTCTTCAGGACGGGCGGGATCTCGTCGTAGCGCAGCGGGATGCGCCGCTCGATGGCGAACTCGCCGATCACGGTCTTGCCGTCGTCGGCGTAGACGCGCGTCACCTGGCTCGGCTGGTAGGTGGCGAGCGCGGCGACCTCGCCCGCCGCCTTCGAGTAGTTGAGCTGGTAGGCGACGACGACGCCGGTCAAGCCCCCGGCGGCGAGCGCCAGCAGGAGCGTGGCGGGCAGCCAGAAGCGGCGGAGCGCGGAGCGGCGGCGCTGCGGCGGCGGCGCGAAGTTGCGTCGGGCGGGCGCGTTCGGGCGCGTTAATTTAGTTGACATGAAAGACGATCCTTCTCAAGTCGAAAGGCGCGCCGGGCGGCGGCGAAAGTCCGCGGGAAGCGGCGCTAGCGAAACGGGGAGAGACGGCCGACGTGGAAGATTATAACGCAACCGAAAGGCGCGCGCGAACGTCTAAAGACCGTAAATCGTAAACCGTGGCGGGAGGCGGGCGGGAGTGCTTTTACTCGCCAACCGCCACGGTTTACGGTTGACCGTGTTACAATCCTACGCGGCACGGGGGTGAAAGGTCTCGACAGGGGTCTTGACGTTCGTGCGGATGCATGCCGGGCTTACTCTAAGCGGCTCGTTAAAAAGCTTTGAGAAACACAATTGCCAACTCTAACGAATTGGCCCTTGCTGCTTAATTAACCTTAACCAGCAAGCGTCTCGCCGCAAGTTGCTCAAGCGCGCGGAGCGAGATGTCACTCAGTTGAGCTGGCCCGCCGCACGTGTCCGGGTGCGGCGGGCGAGATAAACGGGCTAGCCGGCTGCGGGGTCTTCGTCGCTTCACTTACCCGCGGACGGCGAACGCGCACGGGAGAGCCGGGCACCAGAGAAGCGTCTAAGCATGTAGATTCCGGCGGGCGCGACCTTTGGACCCGAGTTCGATTCTCGGCACCTCCACTTTAAGATGAGGGCGGTCAAACGAGTCGGCGGTGTGATAACATCCGACCCGCGCGACCGCCCTTTTTTCGCGCGCGAAAGCGAGGGAGACATGACGACGACCACCCGACTGATGACGGCGGACGAACTCCTCACACTGCCCCGCGGCAGGTTTCGTTACGAACTCATTAAAGGGGAGCTGATCACGATGTCTCCAGGCGGCGGCGAGCACGGCGCGATCATCGCCACACTCACAGTGCTTTTCGGTCAGCACGTTAGAGCAAATAAACTCGGCATAGTCTTCGGCGCGGAGACAGGTTTCAAGCTGGAATCAAATCCCGACACCGTGCGCGCGCCCGACGTGTGTTTCATCCGACGCGAGCGCGTCGAGCGCGAAGGCATCGCGAAGGGTTACCCAGTGGGCGCGCCCGACTTGGCTGTCGAAGTCCTCTCGCCGGACGACTCGCCGAGGAAGGTTGAGAAGAAGAAGACGGGCGACTGGTTCGGGGGCGGTGCTCTTGAGGTCTGGAACGTCAACCCACGAAAGCGCACCGTCACCGTCCACCGTTCGCCGACCGACGCGATTACGTTGACGGAAGACGACGAGATCGACGGCGGCGAGCTCCTGCCCGGCTTCCGCTGCCGCGTGTCGGAAGTCTTCGACTGAGAGTCTTCCTCGCTGGTCTGCCTTGATTTGAACACCAGCCTGCCCATCGGAATCTTCGACAGCGGCGTCGGCGGTCTGACCGTCTACCGCGCGCTGCACGACCGCCTGCCGAACGAGCGCTTCGTCTACCTCGGCGACACGGCGCGCGTGCCCTACGGGACGAAGTCCTTGGCGACGGTCGAGCGCTACGCTTTAGAGAACGCGCGGTTTTTAGAGGCGCGCGGGATCAAGCTGCTGGTCGTGGCGTGCAACACGGCGTCGGCGCTGGCGCTGCCCGCGATCCGCGCCGGGGTAGGCGTGCCCGTCGTCGGGGTGATCGAGCCGGGGGCGCGCGCGGTCGTCGAAAGCTCTGAAGGGAAGAGGGTCGGCGTCGTCGCGACCGAGGCGACCGTGCAGAGCGGCGCGTACCGCCGCGAGATCGAGCGGCTCGCGCCGTCGCTCGAAGTCGTCGAGCGCGCCTGCCCGCTCTTCGTCGCGCTCGCCGAAGAGGGCTGGGCGGACTCCGGCGTGGCGCGCGAGGTGGCGGCCGAGTACCTGAAAGACTTCCGCGGCGGCGCGGTGGACGCGCTCGTGCTCGGCTGCACCCACTACCCGATCCTGCGCCGCGTGATCCAGCAGACCGTCGGCGCGGGCGTCAGGCTGATCGACTCGGGCGAGGCGGCCGCGGCGAGCGTCGAAGAGTTGTTAGACCGGAGGAAGCTACGCCGGAAGACCAACACGGCGACCGGAAAACTTTTCGCCGAGCGTGCGCGCGAGCGCCGCCTGTGCGATGATCTGGATCACTTCTTCGTGACGGACGCGGCGGATCGTTTCGCCCGCGTCGCCGAAAGGTTTTTGGGCAGCGCGCCCTCAGTCCTCGAAGCGGTCGAAGTCTGGGGGCAGGACAGGCTCGCGCCAGCGGAGCAACCAGTTGTCAGCTAAACGAAACTTCACGCGCACGGACTCGCGCCGCGCCGACGAGCTGCGCGAGGTGCGCATCACGACCGACTTCATGCCCTACGCCGAAGGGTCGGCTCTCATCGAGATGGGCGAGACGCGCGTCATCTGCGCGGCGACGCTCGAAGAGTCCGTGCCGCGCTTCCGGCGCAACACGGGCCAGGGCTGGTTGACCGCCGAGTACGCGATGCTCCCGCGCGCCACGCAGCAGCGCACGCAGCGCGACGTCAAGCGCGGCTCGCCTTCGGGGCGCACGCACGAGATCCAGCGCCTCATCGGTCGTAGCTTGCGGGCCGTCTGCGATCTCTCCCGCCTCGGCGAGCGCACGCTGACCATCGACTGCGACGTGCTCCAGGCGGACGGCGGCACGCGCACGGCCTCGATCACGGGCGCTTACGTCGCCTTCGCGCTCGCCTGCCGACGCCTGCAACGCAAGGGGCTCATCACCTCGTCGCCCGTCAGGGGCGAGATCGCGGCCGTGAGCGTCGGCATCGTCGAGGGCGTGCCGCTGCTCGATCTCAAGTACGACGAGGACTCGCGCGCCGGGGTGGACATGAACGTCGTCTGCACGGGCGAGGGGAAGTTCGTCGAGGTGCAGGGGACGGCCGAGGGCGAGGCTTTCGCGCGCGAGGAGATGGACGCGCTGCTCGCGCTCGCCGCGGGCGGTCTCGCGCAACTCTTCGCCGCCCAGCGCGAGGCCCTGGAGCGCGCCGCCCCGTAAACCGGCGGGCAACATAACCGCCGAAGCGGCATCTAAAGAGTCTGAACGGGACAGCCCGCCGCGCGCCGTCGGAAGTCGACGAAAGCGCGGCGACATTCAGGAGTTAAAACAAACAATATGCGACGCCTGCTCACCACCGCGGCACTCGCGCTCGCCTTCGCCGCCGCCTCGCCGGCCGCGCGGGCGCAGGACGCGCAGACTTACACGACCGAGAAGATCGAGTACGCGCTCGACCTGCCGAACGCGACGTGGCGCGCCGTGCCGCGCGCCGACAGCGTCCACGAGCACGTCGAGTTCGTCTACGGCGACCGCGGCGACGGGCTGCTGCGCATCCGCAAGGAGCTGGTCGGCGACGGCGCGAAGCTCGAAGACCTGGCGCGGCGCGATCAGGACAACAAGCTGCGCTTCCAGCGCGGCTACGTCGAGGGCCGGCAGGACAATTTCCCCGGCCGCCTCAAGGGCATCGCCTCGTCCTATGAGTTCACCGGCGGCGGCAAGCCGATGGTCGGCGTCATCTACTACCTGCAAGCCGACCCCCGCACCGTCTACGTGCTCCACTTCACCGGCGCGAAGGACACGCTCCTGCGCGTGCGCGCACAGACCGACGGCATCGCCCGCAGCTTCAGGGTGAAATAGCTGTCCGTGTTCAGTCGTCCGTTGTCAGTTGTTTCCTCAATCCGTAACTCGTTGCTCGTGGGATAGGGCAACGGACGACTGACCACGGACAACGGACAATCCCCCGATGAAACTCGCCCCCGGTCTCTCCGTCAAAGTCTCGCCCATCGACGGGAGGGGCTGCTTCGCGACCAGTTTTTTCCCGAAGGGGCGCAAGATCGCCGAGTACGCGGGCGAGCGCATCTCGACGCGCGAGGCGGAGCGGCGCGCGAGCCGCCGGCGGGTGCTCCGCATCTGCGCCGTCGACCGCCGCTGGAGCCTCGACGGCAGCCGCGGCGGCAACGGCACGCACTACATCAACCACTCCTGCCAGCCCAACTCTTACATGCGCATCACGCGCGGGCACATCCTCTTCATGGCCCTGCGCGACATCCTTCCGGGCGAAGAGATCACGCTCGACTACGAGACCACGCTCCACTCCGACAAAAAAAGGTGCCGCTGCAAGGCGGCCACCTGCAGGGGCACGATCAACAAAATCCGTCTCAGGTAGACCGCAAAAGCCGTGACAGGTAAACCGTGACGGGTGACGAGAAAGTTCTGAGTGATGAGTACTGAGCTAAAGCGGTCTGCTTTTCACTCAGTACTCATCACTCAGAACTTCTATCCTGTCACCCGTCACCTGTCACGGCTTTTTTGCTTCACGATTCACGGATTTCCGCGGAGAGCTGTGCCTCGGTCAGCACGGTGTTGACCATCGTGGTCAGCCGCTGCGCCTCGGTGTGGATGAGGGCGGCGAACTCGCGCGCCTCGCCCGTCACCGAGTCGTCCTGCATGAGCAGTTCGGAGAAGCCGTTGATGCTGGTGAGGGGCGTGCGCAGCTCGTGCGAGAGGCTCGAAATCCTGACGGCCCGCTCCTTCTCCGCCTCGTGCATCTGCATCACCTCGTGGACGGGGTGGTCGGGGAAGAAGGAGGGCGCGCGCGGCGGCAGCTCGCGCGTGAGCAGCCGGTCGATGATCCAGAGGCGGCGCACGAGGACGCCGAGCGCGATGAGCAGGGCCGCGATCGAGATGAACGTCGGCAGCGCCGACGGCATCGTCGCCGGGAGTCGGCCCATGTTGCCGAGCAGTTGCAGCCCGAGTGCGGCGAGCAGGAAGAGCGCGACGCAGAGGTAGAGCAGTTTGACGACGATCTGTTTGCTTGAAGGCTTCAAAGTGTTGGGATTGTTGAGGCGGGGCGGGCGTCCTTAAGAGTCCGAAAGCCGCTGGCGCGGCACGACTTCAGTATAACCGATTGCCTCGCGCCCGTGGCAAGCTAAATCTTCGCGCGCGCGTGCCCCATTCACGGCCGACCCGCCGCGCGTCAGAGGGCGGCGAGGGCTTCGATGCTCTCAAGCTCTTCGGCGGGCTCGACGGTGCGCAGGTCTAAGACGACCCGGTTCTCCATAATGCGCGCGACGACGGGCGGGCTCGACTGCCGCAAACGCGCTTCGAGCGCGTCGGCCGACAGGCTCGCGTGCGTGAGGGCGACGAGCGCGGTCGGCGGGTGCGTGGTCGGCGCGGAGCCGCCGCCGATTGCCGACTCGCCGGGGACGATCTCGAACGACAGCTCACCCGCGCCGACTCGCGCGCGGGCGCGGCGGACGAACGCGCGCGCGCGCCGCTCGATCTCCTCGCGCGGCGCGGCGAGCATCCGCAGCGCGGGGATTTCGTCGAAGGCCGCGCCGCGCCGGTGCGCGTCGAGCGTGGCTTCGAGGGCGGCGAGCGCCAGCTTGTCGGCGCGCAGGGCGCGGTAGAGGGGGTGGCGGCGGCACTCCCCGACGAGCGCGCGCCGCCCGACGACGCAGCCGGCCTGCGACGCGCCGAGCAGCTTGTCGCCGCTGAAGGTGACTACGTCCGCGCCCTCCCGGATCGAGTCGCGGATGACGGGCTCGCCGCTCAGCCCGCGGGCGCCGAGATCGACGAGCGCGCCGGAGCCCGCGTCCTCGTACAGCGGTAGATCGTTTTCGCGGGCGAGCGCGGCGAGTTCGGAGAGTGAAGGCGTCGAGGTGAAGCCGACGACGCGGTAGTTCGAGGGGTGCACGCGCATGATCATGCGCGTGGCGACGGCGACGGCGCGCGCGTAGTCGGAGAGCTTCGTGCGGTTGGTCGTGCCGACCTCGACCATCGAAGTGCCCGACTGCGCCATCACGTCGGGCACGCGGAAGTCGCCGCCGATCTCGACCAGCTCGCCGCGCGAGACGATGGTCTCGCCGCCGCGCGCGAGCGCGGTCAGGACCAGTAGCGCCGCCGCCGCGCAGTTGTTGACGACGAGCGCGTCCTCCGCCCCTGTCAACTCCGCGAGCAGCGCCTCGACGCGCCCTCCGCGCCGCCCGCGCGCGCCCGTCGCGAGATCGTATTCGAGCGCGCAGTAGCCCGCGGCCTCTTCGGCGACGGCGCGGCGCGCGTTAGCCGACAGCGGCGCGCGCCCCAGGTTCGTGTGCAGGATGACGCCCGTCGCGTTAATGACGCGGCGCAAACCCGTCTCGGCGTCGCGCTCGACGGCCAGCGCCAGGCGTCGGAGCGCCTCCGCCAGCAGCGACTCGCGCGAGTGATCGCCGTCCGCCCCGGCGCGCAGCTCTTCGCGCAGCCCGTCCGCGACGCCGCGCGCCAGGCTCGCCAGCCGCGCGCCGCCCGCGCGGGCGCGCAGCGAGGAGTCCGACGCGGCGGCGCGCAGCAGCGCGTCGACCGAGGGCAGCGCGCGCATCAGATTCTGTGGGGGCATGTTAGGAGCACTCAGCAATCAGCCGTCAGCAGTCGGCCAAACAGGAGGCGTGTCTCGACTAGTCACTCACCGCCGCGCGCCATTCTACGTCAAGCGCGCTTAAACTCGTAAGGTTGCCGCGGCTCGGCCGACCGCTGACGGCTGATTGCTGAGTGCTATTTATATTGACACCCCCGACGCCGAAGACTTATGTTCGGATCAGCGCCCTCCCCCGCTTGAGGGCGCGGCAAGGAGACCTCCATCAACCGTGGCGAGACAGAATGCTTTCGCGCGCCGCCTGCTGGACGAGCAGCGTGCGCGCCACACCAACAACCGCAAGAAGGTGATCGTCGAGCGCGACCCGCAGCCGACCATCGACGAGCAGCTCGTCCGCCTCGAAGACGACATCCGCAAGCTCAAGATCGAGTTCGACATCTTCTTCAACGGCGCGACGAAGCGCCCGCCCTACGACACCAAGAGCCGCGTCGAGTCGCTCATCAAGAGGGTCGGCGACGAGCGCAAGCTCACCTTCGCGCAGCGCTACCGCTACAACTCGCTCGTCGCGCGCTACGTCGCGCTGCGCGATCTGTGGCGGCGCAACGTGCAGGATCGCGAGGAGGGGCGCGACCCCGTCGCCGCCGCCCGCGCGCAACTGGGGAAGGGGCGCGCCGCCGCCGAGAAGGAGCGGCACGCGAGCTTCGTCTGCGCCGACGCGCGCGGCGACGAGGCGACGGTGCGCGGTCTGTACGACGCCCTCGTCGAGGCGAAGAAGACCTGCGGCGAGCCGGTCGGGGACTTATCGCTGGCGAAATTTCAGCAGATGATCGCGTCGAAGACCGACGCCCTCAAAGAGCGGCTGGGCTGCGAGCGCGTGCGCTACTCGGTTTACACGGAGGGCGGGCGCGTCAGCTTCAAGGCGAAGGCTGAAAAGTAGGAAAGAGTTTATAAGAATAAAAGATTCGGGGCGCGATGTTGTCGTCGACAACGCCGCGCCCCGAATTTTTCGCCCCCCGCGCGTTCGTCTCGGCGGCGGGGGCTTGGTCTTGCGCTTCCCGGCTGTTTGAATTCCGGCAAGCGGTCAGTGGCTTTCGAACGAAAGCTGGGGAGATTACACCTTCGTCACTTGCTCCGCCTGCGGCCCCTTCGGACCCTGCGTGACCTCGAACTCGACGGTCTGACCCTCTTCGAGCGTCTTGAAGCCGTCGCCCTGGATGGCGGAGTAGTGAACGAAGATGTCCGAAGAGCCGGGCTGCTCGATGAAGCCGTAGCCCTTCGCGTTGTTGAACCACTTGACCTTACCGGTAATTCTAGACATAACAGACGAATCCTCCTAACGATTCGGTTTGAAGGTGCGCCGGGGCGCGTGCCCAGGTGCGCCGCAGTTTGTGGGGTTGAGCCGGGTGCGCTTAAGTCTTAGCGGGAAGACGCGCCCCTTGTCGGAGGCTGCAAACGAAAAAGCCCGCGCCCGGTGAGCTGTCTTCACCGAACACGAGCCCGACTTACTACAGAAAACTCATTGCGGTACTTCTAAAGCTGTCGCAGGAATGAGGTTAAAACCTCCACCCGCCTCAAATGACGGCGCATACTAAGCGATGGCGCGCGCGACTGTCAAGCGGAAAAATTCTCACTCCCGCGGCTTCGCGTCCGATTCCGTCACCGCGTCGGCCGGCCCCGGCAGGTAAGCGCGCGGGTTCACCGCCTCGCCATTGATGCGCACCTCGTAGTGCAGGTGCGGCCCCGTCGAGCGACCCGTCGAACCGACGCGGCCGACCACGTCGCCGCGCGCGAGCTGCTGCCCGGCGGCGACCTCGATCTTCGAGAGGTGCGCGTAGCGGGTCGTCAAGCCGCCGCCGTGCGAGACCTCGACCATCTGCCCGTAGCCGTTCTGCCAGCCGGCGCTCAAGACCGTGCCCGTCGCCGCGGCGACGACCCCGGTGCCGCGCTCGGCGCGGATGTCCTGCCCCGGATGAAACTCGAAGGAGGAGCCGCCGAACGGATCGTGGCGTCCGCCGAAGCCGTCGGTCGTCTCGCCCGCGACGGGCCAGATCGAGGGGATGCGCGCCTTCTCGCGCAGCGCCTGCTCGTAGGTCTGCAACTGCGCTTCGAGCAGCACGGCGCGCGCCTCGACCGCGGCGATTGAAGCCTCGTCCATCGGGACGGAGGGGCCGCCCGCGCCGCCCGCGACCGCCGCGCCCTCGCCCGTCACGCCGGAGATTTCGGCGAGGCGGCGCGAGGCGTCTTCGATGGCGTCGACGCGATCCTTCAACTGTTCGAGCTTCTGCCGCTGCGCGTCGTTCTCGACCCTCAGGCGCTCGTTCTCGCGCTCGACCCGCAGGTGGACGCCCTCGCGGAACATCCCTATGAACCCGTAGGCGGCGGCGCACAGCAGGAGGATCGCGATGACGGGCGCTACTTTCAGCCAGCGTTTATGGATGCCGATGCGCCGGATGGTGGAGCGCGAGCGCGAGGTGTGCGCGACGATGAAGGCGTAGAGCCGGTCGTCTTTGTTCATCGGGGAAGTGTCCTCTCGGTCGCTTTCGTCCGCGCCCCGAAAATCAAGCGGGAAACGGCGCGGATAAAGCGGTCAAAGGCACTGCCAGCCCCGTTCGGGCGACGGTGCGTATGAAACCACGGTTGGGGGCTTCTTTAAGTTTGACCTGCCTGAAAGAGGCAGCCGGCGGCAATTCGAGAGGTCCTTCTACCCTTCCGCACGCCGATTGACCTGTATAAGGGGCTGCACCCTATCACACGCCCGGCGGGCATTGCAACCGCGGGCTGTGGAAAACTCCGCCGCCGAATGCGCCGCGGGGCGGCGTTAACTTGCCTGTGTCAGCAAGTTAACGCCGCCCCGCGATGTTTCTAGTTGAACGCCCCGGCGCGGAACCTACATCCCGTCCGCCTCGCGCCTGCGCCGCCCGCGCGAGCGCAGCATCGCCAGCACGATGAGGACGAAGACGCCGACGAAGGCGACGACGACCGCGACCTTCAGCAGCACCATCAGGAACGCGACGAGCGCGATGAGCTGTTTGACCAGCACGATGAGCAGCGCGATGAGCGCCATGATCGCGCCCAGCCCGCCCGCGGCCTTCAAGAATACCGGCATGATCTAAAACCCCCTCAGACGAAAACCATTCTAACCCAGCCGCGACGCGAGCGCAGCCCGCGCGCTCGAGGTCGTCAGACGCGCGGCGGGAACGTGTCGTCGCGACGACGCTCGGCGACCCGCGCGGCGAGTTCGCCCGTGCGGAAGCTCGTCCCCCCGAAGTGTGCGCCCGCCGCGTGCGGGAAGTTGTCGAACGCCGCCTCGCCCCGCGCGCGCCGGGAGCCGCGCCGCAGGTAGTCGAAGAGCATGTACGCCCCGAGCAGGACGAGCGCCGCCGGGAGCATCTGCCTGACGGGCAGCCGGACGCGCAGCACCGAGTTCAGCAGGAAGAGCGCGCCGAGCGCGACGAGCAGCACCGCCCAGGCGGTCGGGTGGCCGTAGAGGCGGCGCGCGATGAAATCCATCTCGGCGTCGGGCGCGAGACCCGCGCGGATGAGCTGCGCCGTGCGGAAGGCGTCGACCGCGGCGAAGAGCCAGACGCCGACGGCGGCGAGGACGAAGAAGGCGAGCGCGTTCGTCACCGCCGCGAACTGGATGCAGCTCGCGAAGAGGGCGAAGTGGACGAGCGCCTTCGAGGTCTGCCCGTTGTAAGCCGAGCCCAGGCCCGGCACGACGAACGAGAGCAGCAGCGCGACCCACGGCGAAGTCTGCGGGCGCGACTGCCGCGCTTCGAGCAGCGGCACGCGCGACTGCAACATCTCGACGCCCGCCACGATGCAGTCCTGGCAGTAGGGGAAGCCGCGGATGCGGTGATCGCACGCCGGGCACAGCGGGCGCGCGCACCGGCTGCAATCGACGACCGCCCCGTTCGTGCTGTGGTAAGAACACCTCATCGGCTTCAACGCGACCACCCCGAAACTCTCCTCGACCGTCCCCTTGTTCGTTCGCATCAATAACCTTTCGGCGCCGGCGCGCTCAGTAATTCATCGCGCCCGCCCGCCGCGCCGTTCACCCCGCGCCGAACTAGTGTTGCTGCGCGCCCGCGCCGCGCAGGAATGCCGCGCCCCGCGTCGTGGACTCGTAAGTCTGGGCGGCGAAGCGCAGGCTCGCGCGGTACATGCCGCCGATGGAGCCGTCGGGCGAGAGCGTGCTCGTGCCGACGAGGACGGCGACCAACACCATCGTCGCGACCGTCGCGAGCTGCGGCGAGACGACCACGTCGAGCCAGCCCCGCATCCACTCCGCGAAGCGCGCCCCGAGGGGCGGGCGCACGAGTTCGGCTTCGGTCGTGCCGAGCGTCGCCTGAAGGATGCGCTCGTGCAGGCCGGCCGGCACCGCCTGCTCCTCGCTGATGTAGGAGTAGCACGCGCCGATGGAGCGCACCACCTCGCCGGGCAGGTTCGTGCAGCGCGCGCACAGCGCGGCGTGGCGCTCCCAGCGGTGGAAGAGCGGCGCGGGCAGGAAGCCGTCGAGGTAGTCGGTCAGGTGATCCTCGAACTCGTCGCAGGTCATCGCCGTCTCCGGCGTCGTCTGCATGAGGATGCGCGCTTCGAGCTGGCGCGACGGCGCGGGCACGACGTCCGAGGCGACGGCGCGCAGCGTGTTCTTGACCTCGTTCAAAAGATCGTGACAGACGGGGCAGCGCAGGGCGTGCTCGGCGCACGCGCGCTGCGGGTCGGAGGCGAGCGCGCCTTCGAGGTAGTCCGTCAGCCGATCTTCAAATTCCGGGCAAAGCATCTTGATAGTCTCTTTTCACCCTTCGTTGATTTTACCCGACCCGCGCCGCCAGCGCCCCCCGCGCCGAACGTTGCGGGAACGAAAAATTTCTCCCCCGCGCTAGGCGTCGCTCATCGCGACGACGCGCATCCGCCGCAGAATCTTCGCCAGCTCGATCCGCCCGCGGTTGATGCGCGACTTGACCGTGCCCTCCGGGATGTTCAGGAGATCGACGATCTCCTGGTAGCTCAGCTCCTCGATGTCGCGCAGGATGACGCAGGTGCGCAGATCGGTCGGGAGCTTGTCGATGCCGGCCTGCACCTGCGCGCCCAGCTCGCGCCGCTCCATCTCGCGCTGCGGCGAGCCGCCCGCGGCGCGCAGATGATAGGTGTGGCCTTCGAGGTCTTCGGCGTGGGTGTCCTGCGGGGCGCGCTGGCGGCGGCGGTAGTCGTCGATGATCAGGTTGCGCGCGAGCCGCATGAGCCAGTTCTGCAAGTCGCCCTGCTTGGCGTCGTACTGTTCGAGCGAGCGGTAGACGCGGACGAAGACCTCCTGCGTCAAGTCCTCCGCCGCGTCGGCGCGCGAGGTGAAGCGGTAGGCGAGGTTGTAGATGCGGCGCGAGAACAGAGACACGATCTCCTCCCACGCCGCGCCGTCGCCCGCGCGACACCGCCTGACCAGCTCAGCACCTTCGCTCGCAGCAGTCAAAGCTCTTACGGCTCCCACCACCCGTCTGGTCCTTTCCGTCTCCCGGCCGGATGCACGGGCGACTCCCACGTCGAACACGCTTAACGACGACGCCAGCGGGAAAGTTCCTTGCGAAATTATAGGAAATGAAGGGCGTTGTGGGAAGGCGGGACGAATGCGGATTGCGGATTGCGGATTGCGGATTTGAAACCCGAAGTCCCCGAATCCGGGATCGAAACCCGAAGTCGCCACCTCTTCAATCCGCAATCCGCTATCGGCAATCCGCAATCGGCACGTCCGCAATTCCTTCGTGTTGCACCCCGTCACTTAATGTTGTAGCCTGTTCGAGCCATACAACATATTGTGTTGAGCCGCTTTTGAAGTCAGTTCGTGTGGCACGCGACGCGCGCCCCTGAGGCGGGAGAATTCCCGCGGAGACCTTTGGAGTTTTGCGCCCCTTCGTCAAGTTCACGGCACTACTCCTGCTGACCGCGCTGCTGCTCTGGTGGTTCGCACGCGGGGTCGACTGGGCGCGGGTGGGCGGCGAGGTGGCGGGCACCGACTGGCTGCTCGTCGCCGCGGGCGTGGCGGTCGTCTGCGCGACCTACGTCGTGCGGGCGTTGCGGTGGGGCGCGCTGCTCGCGCCGGTCGCCCGCACGGGCTGGCGCGAACTCCTGGCGGCGACGACCGTCGGCTTCGGCGCGGTCTTCCTCGTCGGCAGGACGGGGGAGGTGGTGCGCCCGTCGTTTCTGCCGCTCATCGACAGCCGCGTCGGCCCCTCGGCGTCGTTCGTGACCATCGGGGTCGAGCGCATCTACGACATGACGGCGGTCGTCGTGCTCTTTGCCATCAACCTCATCTGGTTCCGCGCGCCGGGCGGCGACCCGGCGGCTTACGCGCAGGTGCGGCGCGCGGGGTTCGTGCTGCTGGCCGCGGCGGTCGCGGGCGTCGTCGGGCTCGTGCTGTTCAGGCTGCGCGCCGCGGAGGTCGTTCGCTGGCTCGACGCGCGGCTGGAGCGCGCGCCCGCGGGGGTCAGGCGCGGCGGGAGATTTTTGACGGGCCTGCTGGACGAGCTGCGCCGCGCGCTCGGCGTGTTGACGGACGCGCGCGCTCTGGCGGTGACGGTCGGGTGGACGGTCGTGCTGTGGGCGTCGATCGCGCTGGCGAACTGGTGCGTGCTGCGCGCCTTCGACCTGCCCTTCGGCGCGGGCGAGACGCTCTTCGTGCTCGGCTTCGCGCTCGTCGGCTCGCTGGTGCCGACGCCGGGCGGCGCGGCCGGCGCGTTCCACGTCGCGACGGCGCGCGGCCTGACGTTCCTCGGCGTCGCAGAAGCGAAGGCGACGGCCGTCTCCATCGTGCTGCACCTGGTCGTCTTCGGCCCGGCGCTCTTCCTCGGTCTCTACTACTTCCTGCGCAGCGACGTGAAGTTTTCCAGACTCCGCGCCGCGACCAGCGGGCCGGAAGAGGGAGGCGACGATTCGGCGCGCCGGGTCGATTTTCCCGCCGCTGAAGAGAAGGCGCGCGCGTCGGCGGCGCGTTGACGCGTCGGGTGCGGCAACGTGTCAGGCGCGCCGAGGTATCAGGTGTTCTGAGGCGTTCGGGTCAGTACCTCGCTTTTCAAACGTCCACTTGCCCGTCACACAGGAGTCGTTATGAAGTGTCCATTCTGCGGCCACATCGAGGACAAGGTGGTTGACTCGCGCGAGTCGCGAGAAGGCGACGCCATCCGGCGGCGGCGCGAGTGTCTGCGCTGCGAGCGGCGGTTCACCACCTACGAGCGGATCGACGAAATCCCCTACATGGTCGTCAAGAAGGACGGCCGGCGCGAGCCGTTCGACCGCAACAAGGTGATGGCGGGCATCCTGCGCGCCTGCGAGAAGCGCCCGATCCCCGCGGCCAAGCTCGACGGCATCGTCAACTCCATCGAGAAGTACGTGCAGGAGTCGCCCGAGCGCGAGCGCCCGACCT
>DATLMC010000167.1:0-15799 GCA_035537435.1 Pyrinomonadaceae bacterium
CGCTCGTGCGCCACCGCCTCGCGGCCGTCTTCGACTCCGCGCCCGGCGACGAGTCGCGCAGCTTCGACTCGCACCGCTACCTCGCCACAGTCCCGCTCGGCGAAACTTTGCGCGTCGCGCGCGTCGAGATCGAGAACGTCGACGACGTTGCGACGCTCAACGTCGCGCGCGCGAGCCTGCACGATTCGACGGGCGGGCGTTCGAGCCCGCTGGCGAAGACGGGCGCGGGCGCGGGCGTGTTGGACGCGGCGCGCTGGCGCGCGGAGTACGACGACGGCGTCGCGCTCGTGTGGAGAAATACGCGCGCCCTGCCACGCGCGTGGCTCGTCTCCGAAGTCGAAGCGGTGGACGGCGAGGAGGCGTTGCGCCGCATCCGCGGCGAGGGCACAAGAGAGTTCGACCCGCGGCGCACGGCCCTGCTCGAAGTCGGGGCGGAAGAGTTGCCGCGCCTGCCCGCCGCCGCGGCGCGGGGTGGGGCGGCGGCGGGCCGGGCGCGCGTGGCGGAGTACGAGCCGAACAGGATCGTCGTCGAGACGGAGGCGGAAGCGCCGGGCGTGCTGGTGGTGAGTGAGATTTTCTATCCGGGCTGGGAGGCGAGCGTTGACGGCGCACGGGCGCGGATCGATCTCGCGGACTATCTTTTGCGAGCCGTCGCGGTTCCGGGGGGCCGCCACCGCGTCGAGATGCGCTACCGCGCGCCCGCCGCGAGAGCCGGCGCGATCATATCCGCGCTCACGGTCGCGTTGTTAACAGGGTTGTCGGTCTGGTCGCGGCGGCGCGCGTCACGCCTCGGGCGCGAGGCCGTCGGCGGGTGAGTCGGCGTCGGCGACGATGCGCCGGGCGAGTCGCTTCGCCTCGTCGAAAATCTCGTCCACGTCCTTGTGCGCGAACTGCGCGTGACGGCCGACGTGGTGGACGCGCGGGTGCGCCGAGAAGAAGTCGCGCGCTCTCAGCATCTGCGCCTCGTAGCCGCGGTCGTAGACGGGGTAGGCGTGCGCCAGCTCGACGACCTTCGAGTCGAGCACCTCGCCCGGCTTCAGGACGCCCGTGCTCTCCAGCTCGGAGACGACTCGTCCGACGGAGAAGTCGCGGAGGTCTGTCACCTCGCAGCAGAGCACAGTCTTGTCGGCGGGCGCGGTGTCGTCCACGAAGTTCTTGAACTCGGCGACGCGGTTGATCATGAACTCGCGGTCGGCGAAGTAGAACCAGTGGTTCTCGGTGACGCGCGGGCGCGAGACGAGCAGGTAGGTGATGCGGGCGGGGCGGAAGCGCAAGGAGAGGTCGAGGCCGAAGAGCCCTGCGAAGAGGTTGAGCGGGAGCGTGTTGACGAGCAGGTCGAACTCTTCGGCGCGCTCCGCCCCCGCCGAGTCGGCGAAGCGGCACTCGTAGCCGCCGCCGCTCACGGGGCGCACGCCGACGAGCCGCGAGTCGAGTCGCACGCGGTCTGCGACCTCCTCGTGAAGTCGCTCGCTGATCGCGCCGTAGCCGCCCCGCCGCGGGTAGTGGAAGTCTCTGAAGTAGAGCTTGGAGCGGCGGCGCACCATGTCGCGAAGTCCGGCGACGCGGATCTTGCGACGCCCCCAGTCGGCCGAGATCTCGCTCGCGGGGATGCCGAAGAGTTTTTCCGAGTAGGGCTTGAAGAACAGCTCGTTGAGCCCCGCGCCGAAGCGCGCGAGCACCAGCGCCTCGAAGCTGTCCTCGCCGTGCCGGTCGTGGCGCACGAGGTAGTGCCAGACGAGGCGCAGGCTCGTGCGCGGGAAGAAGCGCACCACCATCTCGGCGGCGTTGACGGGATCGCGAATCCACTTGCCGCGCAGGTAGATCCGGCTCCGGCGGCGCACGCGCTTCATCGGCACGAGCGCGAGCATCTCTCGGAGCAGCTCCTCGTCGGTCGTGTAGAGGCGGTGGGGCGCGAGGTCGCAGTCGAAGCCGTGCCAGCGGAAGCTGCGCGCGAGCCCGCCGACGCGGTCGCCCGCCTCGTGGACTTCGAGGTCGGGAAACTCTCTGCGGAGGAAGTACGCGCTGCTCAGCCCGGCGACGCCCGCGCCCAGGATTCCGATCTTCATCTGTGGTCGATCTCTTTCACGCGCGCACGTCCCGCACAATCAGGATCAGTTTTAAAACCTCGAACGGAGAATAAATTCGGAGGGGCCGGGCTCGTCCCTGCCCGCTCGGTCGCGACGGCGCGAGTGAAGGTTCGTGATCATTCAATGTCGGATGATGATGGATCGGTTGAGCGACCTCGCGGTCGCCCGGCGGGCAGGGACGAGCCCTGCCCCTACGGTTTTACAACGCGCAGTTTTACAACGCGCTCTTAAGCTCTGTTCGGTGAAGCCGGCTCAGAACAGCTCTTCGTCTTTGATGTAGCGCGGGCGCGCCTTGACCTCCTTGTAAATCTTGCCGACGTACTCGCCGACCACGCCGAGCGACATGATCTGCACGCCGCCGAGGAAGTAGACCGGGATGATCGTGGAAGCCCAGCCGGGCGGCGTCCTCCCCATCAGCCGCTCCCACAGGTAGTAGAGCGCCATCACGCCGCTAAATAGCGAGACGAGCGCGCCCGCCGCGGTGACGAGCCGGAGCGGCGCGACGCTGAAGGACGTGACGCCGTCGAGCGCGAGCCCGACCAGCTTCCTGAAGCCGTGCTTCGATTTGCCCGCCACGCGGCGGCGCACGTCGAAGGGCACGATCTCGGACTTGAACCCGATGTCGACGAAGATGCCGCGCAGGAAGACGTTGTACTCCGGGTACTGCGCCACGGCGTCGATGGCTTTGCGCGAGACGAGGCGGCACTCGGAGTGGTGCGGGATGATGCGCGAGTCCATCAGCCGCATCAGCCGGTAGAAGACGCCGGAGGCGACGCGCTTGAGGGCGGAGTCGGTCGCGTAGTTGCGGCGCACGCCGTAGACGATCTGCGCCCCCGCGCGGAAGCGTTCGAGGAACGTCTCGACGACGCGCTCGTCCTGCTGCAAGTCGGCGTCGATGGTGACGGCGCAGTCGGCGCGCTCGCGCACCGAGAGCAGCCCGGCGAGCACGGCGTTCTGCGCGCCGACGTTGCGCGCGAGCTTCAGGCCCTTGACGGCGGGGTCCGCGCGGTGCAGCCCTTCGATCACGCCCCACGTGCCGTCGCGGCTGCCGTCGTCGACGAAGTAGACGAAGCTCGCCGGGTCGATCTTCCCGGCCGCGTTGAGGCGTTCGAGCAGCCCGGCGAGGCGCGCGGCCGCCGCGGGCACGACCGGCTCCTCGTCGAAGCAGGGCACGACGAGGGCGAGCAGGGGCGCAGGCTCGCCGCCCTGCCCCCGCGTCGCGGCGCGCCCTTGCGAGACCGCGCGCGCGGCGGGCGGCGCGTCCGCAGAGTTGTTCGTGATCGTGCTCAACTTGATCGTCCGACGCGGGCGGCCGAAGCGGTCAGGCGACTTCGGCGCGCCGTTCGTGCGCCGACTCCATCCGGCGCAGGAGGCTTTCGAGGACGGGGCGCAGCGCGTCGGGCGTGAACGCCTCGCGCCGGACTCTCTGCGCCGCGACGACGCGGCGGCGCAACTCTTCGTCGGCGCGCGCGAGGCGGTGCGCGAGGCGCGCGATCCCCGGCGGGGTTTCTTCCGGCTCGTAGATCGCCCCCGCCGCGCCGAGCGTCTCCGCGACGGCCGCGCCGCGCCGCGCCAGGACGGGAACGTCGAACCACATCGCCTCGACGAGCGGGACGCCGAAGCCCTCGTGCTCGCTCGCGGACAAGTATAGGTGCGCCGTGCGGTAGTAAGCCAGCAGCACGGCGTCCGCGATTTTGCCCGTGACCGTGACGGAGCGCGCGAGCCCGCGCCGCTCGATCTCGCGCAGGAGTTGGCGCGAGTAGGGATCGGAGGCGCGCGCCTCGCCCGCGAGCAAGAGGCGCGCCGAAGGGTCGAGCCTCAGGTACTCCGCGAAAATCTCGACCAGCGCGTCCTGCCGCTTGTTCGGAGCCGAGCGCCCGACGAAGAGCAGGTTCGTTCTCCCGTCCTGCAAGTCTCGCATCGAGTTCTCGTCCGGCTCCAGGTTCCACTTGTCGGGGCTGACGATGATCGGGAGCACGCCGGGCGCGTCGAAGCCGGCGGCGGCCAGTTCCGCCGCGTTGAATTCGGAGTCGCCGACCGAGCAGGGGAAGTGGCGCGCGAGGAGGCGCAGGGAGGCGCGCCCGGCTTCGAGCAGCCACGCGAAGCCCGGCCGGTACGGCGCGAAAAATTCCGCGGGCGTGACGTTGTGGTAGACGAGACACTTCGCGCCCTCGTGCGCGAGGGCGGCGGCGGTCACCTCCGAGCCGATGGAGTGGTGGTAGATGAGGCCCGCGCCCCGGTCGATCTCGGAGCCGTCGAAGAGCCGCGCCTCGCGCTTGAGCGGCGTCTCGACGCGCTTCGCGAAGATGTCGGACTCGAAGCCGCCGCCGCGCAGGTGGTCGCGGATCGCGAGCGCGTGATTGGTGATCGCGTCGCCGGTGACGGCGTCAGGGAGGAGTTGATGAACCGCGCGCAGGCCGCCGCCGGCGCGCGGCGCGCGCCGGCCCGTCGCCTCGGCGTCGAGTTCGGCGAACACCTCCTCGTAACGGTCGATGGTCTTGTCCCAGTCGGCGTGCTCGCGCGCGTAGGCGTGACCGCGCGCGCCGAGCGCGCGCAACTCCTCGTCGGAAGCGGCGGCGACGGCGGCGAAGACGCGCGCCCACTCGTCGGCGGTCGCGGCGAGCCACCCGCCGCGCGCCGCTTCGACGGCGAGGGCGGTGGCGGGACAGTCGCGGTGCGCGGCCGCCGGGCGAGACATCAGCCACGCCTCCATCAGCGCGCGCGAAAAACTCTCGTTGCGGCTCGGCTGGAAGAGCGCGCGCGCCGCGCCGAGCAGCGCGGCCTTCGTCGCGTCACTCACGACGCCGAGGTCGTGGACGCCTTCGCCGGGCGCGTCGAACAACTCGCGCCCCGCGCCCGCGAGGACGAGCTTGAGATCGGCGCTGTCCGAGGTCTCTTTAAAGCGGCGGAAGGAGCGCAGGAGGAGATCGACGTTCTTCGTCGCGTCGCGCCGACCGAGGTAGAGGACGAAGCGCGCGCCGCGCAACGCGGCCGGGAGCGCGTCGCCGAGCCGCGTCTCCTCGAAGTGAGTCATCTCGACGCCCTCGCCGACGAATCGGCCGCGCGCGTGGACGCCGGGGCCGAAGAGTCGGAGGGCCGTCTCGCGCTCGCCCTCGGAGTTGAAGAGGACGCGGCGCGCGCGCCGGAATGTTTCAGCGACGGCGGGCAGGTAGGCGTAGGCTTCATCGTGCAGGCAGGGTTGCAGGCAGGCGCGCGCGGCGACGGCGGGGACGCCGCGCAGCGTCGTGCCGTAGAGGTAGGGGATCAGTAGGAAGGCGCGGAAACTCTCGCGCGCTTCGCGCAAGTGTGCGACGAGCGCGGAGGAGTTGATGTTCTCGTCGGCGAAGGCGCGCGCGTCCTCTTGAGAGACGGGCGGGACGCCGGGCTTCAGGTCTTCGGCGCGGGCGGCGAGCAGGCGCGCGTTCGCCTCGTCGAAACGCCGCGCGTCGCGGGCGTCGAGGGTGAAGCGGCGGACGGTGAGCGCGCCGTCGCGTTCGACGCCGGGCTCGTAGTAGTTCTCCGACCAGTCGTCGGCGAAGGAGCGGGCGCGGGTGGTGAGGACTTCGACGGCGTGACCGCGCGCGGCGAGCCGGAGCGCGACCTGGCGCGCCTGCTGCTCCGCGCCGCCGCGCTGGGCCGCCCCGAACCAGGGGGTCACGACGGCGAGCCTCATGCCTCCCTCGCGACGGGCGGAGCGCCGGCCTCGTCGGCGGGCGCGCGCCCCTGCCCCGTCAGTCCTTCGAGCGCGCGCCGCGCCGCCGCCTCGGCCCCGCGCACGCGCTCCTCGAACTCGGCGAGCGCGGCTTTCTGCGCCTCGACGATGGCGTGCTGCTCCTGAATCAGAAACTCCTCGTGCGCGCCGAGCTGCTGCCGCTGCCCTTCGAGCTCGCGCCGCGTCGCTTCGAGCGCGCTCTGCTGTGAGTTGAGTGCGTTTTGCAACTCCTCTATCCCTTGCTGGTGTGCGCCGAGGCTCGCGGCGAGTCGCGCCTCGATCCGTTCGCGCTGTTTGACGGCCTGTTCGTGGTGCGCTGAAAGTGAGGCGAGCGCGTCCGAGAGCATGAGGACGGCTTCGCGCGCGTCGGCGATGTGGGCGGACACGTCGGCCTCGAAGCGCTCCGCCATCGCGACGCGCACCTGCTCGGCGATGGACGCCTGGGTGCGCCGCTCCTGCTCGTCCAGGCGATCCGCGAGCAACTGCTGTTGCGCGTGGGCGTAAGCCTCGAACTCGCGCTGGTGTCGCATCAGCCGGGGCAATCGCGCGAGGCCGGCGAGCAACTGCCACAGGTAGCCGACGACCGGCAGAGCGCGCAGGCGTCGTTTGAGGCGCGGATCGCGGACGCCCTCGATGCGCGCCGCCGCCCCGCTTCGCCCGCCCTCTTCGCAGAAGACGAGGTCTTCGATGATCTCCCGCTTGCCGCGGCGCGACGCGCGCAGGTCTGAGAGCGCCGCCTCGAACTCGGCCGCGCCGGGCGCGCGACCGAGCGCGGCGCGGAAAGCGTTCTCGACGAACGCGCGGTCGTGGAAGGCGAACAACTCTTCGACGCGGTAGCGCACGCCCTCGCGCGGCCCGAGACCGCCGCGCGAGGGCGTCGTCGCGCTCTCGCGGACGCCGCGCGCCGCCGCGTCGGCCGAAGCCGACGCGGCGGGCGTCTCGGAGTCGGCCGCCGCCGTGTTTCTCGCTTCGTCAGTCATCACTCATCAGTCGTTCGTCGGGGTTAGCGTCAGGCCGCGCCGACGCGCACGCCGCCGGCCCCGCCCCGTTCCGTCTCCGCCGCGCCGCCCGCGCGGCGGGCGGAGGCGCGCGCGTTCAGGTTCGCCAGACCTTCCATCTCGACGGGGCAGGCGACGCGGAAGAAGATGACGCCGTCCATCCAGTCGAAGGCGACGCCTTCGGGGCTGTGCGCGGCGACCGAGACGAAATAATGTTCCTGACCGAGCCAGCAGTCGAAGGCGAACTCCGCCTCGATCTGCTCGCCGGCGCGCGCCGCGCCGAGCGCGAGCCCGCGCTGCTCCGTGTTCGTGCCGTAGACGTTGATGCCGTGCCGGTTGCGGATCATGAAGCCGCAGACGGGGCGCTCCACGTCGCGGTGAAAAAGGATCCTCATGCGCACGACCACGGCGTCGCCGGAGTCCACCAACTCGACCGGCTCGCCGCGCGCGTTGATGATCTCGGCCGAGACGATCTCGGCGTCGCGGTTGCCGTGCCGGTAGGTGTAAGTGAGCGGCGCGCGCCCGGCGGCCGCCGACGTTCGATCAGCAGCACTCTCATCTCCCGCGTCCGCCGCCGCGCCCGCGTCCGCAGCCGGCGCGCCCGCGTCCGAGGCCGACTCGCCGTCGTAAGCCTCCTCGCGCGCCATGATGAGCCGCTGGTAGCGGTTGAGCACGTCGACGGGCTGGCCGTCGGCGAGCATCCGGCCGGCGTTCAGGAAGATCGCGCGCGAGCAGAGGGCGCGCACGAGCGTCGGCTCGTGCGAGACGAAGAGGATCGTCGTCCCCGCCTCCTGCATCTCGCGTATGCGCCGGACGCAGCGGTGCTGGAAGATCGTGTCGCCGACGGAGAGCGCCTCGTCGACGACGAGCACGTCGGGGTCTGTGTTGACGGCGATGGCGAAGGCGAGGCGGACGTACATCCCCGACGAGTAGGTCTTGACGGGCTGGTGCAGGAAGTCGCCGATCTCTGCGAACCGCTCGATCTCTTTGAGCCTGCCATCCGTCTCGCGCCGCGAGAACCCCATCAGCGCGGCGTTCATGTAGACGTTTTCGAGCCCCGTGAACTCCGGGTTGAAGCCCGCGCCGAGTTCCAACAGCGCCGCGACGCGCCCCTCGACGAGCACGCGCCCGTGCGTCGGCTCCAGCGTCCCCGTCACGATCTGCAGGAGCGTGGACTTGCCGCTGCCGTTCGGCCCGACGATGCCGGTCGTCGTCCCGCGCTCGACCTCGAAGCTCACGTCCCTGAGCGCCCAGAACTCGCGGTGACGCCGGACGCGCCCGCGCGTCAGCGACTCGACGAGCCGGTCGCTCGGGTGTTCGTAGATGCGGTACTGCTTCGCGACGCCCTCGACGCGCAGCGCGGTGGTCATGCGTGGGATTCTATTGTTGAGGTTATCAATTAACAAGGGGAGTAGAGTAATACCCCCTGGAACTTTGATTCTGAGTGTGATCGCTGCCGTTATGACTTACACCCGGACACCCCCCCGAAAAAATAAAATTTCTATTCCAAGTATCATTGCTGAGACGGTGAGAGATGTCGGGAAGAAGCTAAGTGAAAGTGAAGAGGGGATTACGGGCGATGAGAAAACTTCCGGCCTTAAAACCCAAGATAGTGACCAGGGCGCTCGAACGAGGCGGCTTTTATGTTCACATGGCGGGGAGTCATTACATCTTGAAGAAGGATGGGCTGAGAGTGACCGTGCCGTATCACGGTAAGGATTTGAAGCCGCGGACGCTCGCGTCGATCATCGAGCAGTCGGGTCTGTCGGTTGAAGAATTTTTGGAGCTGCTTTAAAGGCGGGCGGGGAAGTTGAATCAGGTCTAGGCGAACTCGACGCTGACCTCTTCGGTGATGGAGTTGTCGGTGGGGATCGGCTCCCCGTCCTTCTTGAGACTTTCCAGATAGCCGCGTATGGCGTCGGCCGCCATCGCGCGCGCTTCCTCCAAAGTGTCGCCCTCCGTCACCAGCCCCGGTAGCGCCGGGCAGGTGACGACGTAACCGCCCGTCTCGTCGGGCGTCATGACGACGGTGAAGTTCAGGATTTTCATGGGAGCCATTATATCACCCGGCAGCCCGGCCGATGCCACTTGATACCGCCCGCCGTTAGTTTACAATCTCGCGCATGATCTCCGCGCAGGATCAGCGTCGGCTCGTGTGGCGGCCCTTGAGGGAGTTGCCGGGCAGGTACGAACTCGTCCGCTCGCTGGCGAAGAAGGAGCTGGCGGCGAAGTACCGGGGCTCGGCGCTGGGCTTCGCGTGGGCGATGCTGACGCCCGCCGTGATGATCGCGATCTACACGTTCATCTTCGCGGGGCTCTTCGGGGCGCGCTTCGGCGCTCAGGGCAGCGCGTGGGACTACGCGCTCTACCTCTTCTGCGGGCTGCTGCCGTGGACGGCGTTCCAGGAGTCGGCGCAGGGGGCGGCGACCGTCATCGTCAGCCACGCGAACCTCGTCAAGCGCGTCGTCTTCCCGCTCGAAGCCCTGCCCGTCTCGCAGGTGCTGGCGGCGCACGCGACGCAGATGTTCGGGACGGTCGTGCTCGTCGTCGCGACCGTCGTCATCCGCCGCGAGCTGCACGCCAGCCTGCTGTGGCTGCCCGCCCTCGTCGTGCCGCAACTCCTGTTCGTGTTGGGCGCGTCGTGGTTCGTCGCCTCGCTCGGCGTGTTCCTGCGCGACACGGCGCAGGCCATCGGGCTGGTGCTCGTCGCGTGGTTCTTCCTGACGCCGATCATCTACCCGGAGCAGGTCGTGCCCGCGCGCTACCAGAGGTTCGTCGGCCTCAACCCGTTCGCGACGCTCGTCGCCAACTACCGCCGCGTGATCCTCGAAGGCTCGCCGCCCGACTGGCGCGGGCTCGCCTACTTCACGCTCGTCGCCGTCGTCGTCTTCCTCGCGGGCTACTGGTGGTTCGCCAAGTCGCGGAAGAATTTCGCGGACGTGATCTAGTTAGACGCGGGCTTGAGTGCTGAGCGCCGGATTATTAACCACGGAGGGCGCGGGGGGCACGGAGGAAGGATTTAACTCTATGCTTCCTCCGTGCCCCCCGTGTCCCCTGTGGTGAGCCTGTTTCTTGTTGCCCAACTGATCAGAAACGGAACAGCGTGTCGAACTGCAAGCGCACGGTCGGGCGGTTCGGCGAGCCCGCGGGCGTCGCGCCGAACGGGCCAAGCAGCCCGTTGGGGCGCTGCGAGACGATGGCGGTGAAGGAGAGCGTGACGCGCGGGTCGACCGTGTAGGAGGCGAGGAGGCGGTGCGCGCGCACGTCGGACGCTTGCAGGATGTCTGAGAAGTTGAAGGGCGCGAGGATCGCGTCCTTCTCGATGCGGACGAAGGTGTAGCCGAAGAGCGCGTCGCCGCGCTCGCGCGCCCTGCCCACCTGTAGCTCTGCCCAGTAGCCGTTGTTCTCGTGGTTTTCGAGCACGCGCCCGCCCGTAGAGATCACGTCGCGCACCTGCGTGTTGGTCACGAAGTCGAGGAGCGCGGTGACGGGGAAACGCTTGCTCCCAGTCCATTCGAGCCTGCCGATGAGATCGACGAGGTTGTAGCCGGAAGAGAGCCGCCCGTCGCGGTTCGTCGCGTTCGTGCTGCCGATGGAGAGGCCGAGGCTGCTGCCGTTAACGAGCAGGTCGCGCGGGATGTTGACCGTGGTCGTGACCGTTTGCGCGGGCGTCGTCGCGGTCGCGGGGATGGTGAGGGTGACGGGCACTTGGAGGCTCGCGCCGAAGACCTGCGCGGGCGTGATGAACTGCGTGCCGTTGAAATTCAGGTCGGCGGCCGAGACGGTGAGCGCGGTGTGCTTCGTCAGGTCGAAGCGCGCGCGCGCCTGCGCGCCGTAGAGGGCGAGGTCGCGCCCGGCGCGGCGCGAGGCGTCGGCGTCGAGCTGACCGTTCGAGGCGAGGACGAAGCCGGGCGCGCGCTCCAGCATCGGGAGCTGCCACGCGACGAGCGTCAGGTTCTTGAGCGCGCCCGCGTGTCGGAAGTCGCGCGAGTAGGTCTCGTTCAGACCTTCGGGCATGAGATCGTTATCGATGGTCATCTCGGTGAAGAGCCAGGGCGTCTCGAACTTGCCCGCCTGCAGGCGCAGGCCCGGCACGCGGGAGGGCTTGTAAGAGACGAACGCCTGATCGACGGCGAAGCTCTTGCGACCGAAAAAATCCGTGAGCGTCTGGTTGGTGCTGATCACGTCGGGCGTCGTGCCGGTGGCGAGGCGCAAGCCCCAGTCGAACTGCTTGCCGATTTGGCCGCGCAGGGCGAGGCGCGCGCGGACTCTGGCGCGGCTGCGCTGCGAGAGCTCGTTGCCGACGATTGAGGGGTTCTCCGCGTTCGGCAGGGCGTTGAGCAGGCCGAACTGGCTCTCGTAGCGCAGCCGCACGTCGCCGCTGAACGTGACAGCGCCGAGCTTCGACAGCGTCTCGCCAGACTTCTTCGACTGCTGTTCGAGTGCGCTCACGCGCGCTTCGAGCGGCTGCTCGGTCTGCGGGTTCTTCGCCGCCGCGCCGCCCGACTGCTGCGCGGCGAACGCGCCGGTCACCGCCACGCCGTCGACCGAGTAGACCGAGTAGGTCGCCTCACGCATCTGCGCGGTGTTCGTCGTCTCCGCGCCCTGCTGCGTGCGCGCGAGGAGTTCGCCCAGCAGCCGGGTCTGTTCCGCGACCGCGGCGCGCAGCCGCTCAATCTCATCCTGCTGCTCACGCAACTGCCTGCGCACGGCTTCGAGCGCGCCGTCGCCCCCGTCGCCGCTCTTATTCGACGCGGCTCGCGAAGGCGTCGCGGTGGCGTTCGGCGAAGGCTGAGGCGTCTGCGCGCGCGCGGCGAGGCAGAGGGCGACGGTGACGCAGGCGAGCGCGACGGCGCGTGTTGAGAGTTTGGTCATGAAGGCTCCTTGCTTGTCGGGCGGCTGGAAAAATTTTTGCGGCGAAGCGCGTACCCTCGCGCGTCGCCCCCGTGCCGAGGCGCAAACCCCCGGCTCGCGGATCGCTCACGCGCGTGCATCGTATATCGCCCATGTTAAGGAAGCGTTACAGGTCAGAGCCAGTTTACAACTCAGCTCCCGCGCGGAGAATGTGTGCGGCCGAACCGGCCGCGACATTCAAATTTGAAGATTAGACGACAGATACGGAATAGCCATCAAGCACTATGAGTTTTAGAGTGCGTTGCAAAACTGTAGGGGCAGGGCTTGTCCCTGCCCGCGGCTACGGTACCGAGCAGCACCGTAAGATGGCCGAGCCGGGAGCGGGCGAGAAGTAAACGCATCGATCGGGTGGTGCGCTGCGCCGCGCGGCCCGCTCGCCGGGCGCGGGCGGGACTCACCGCAGAGACGCCGAGGGCACGGACGGGACACGGAGTTGACATTTCACTCTCCGTGCGACCTCCGTGCCCTCCGTGCCTCTGTGGCGCATCTCGTCTCCCGGCGCACTCAAGCTCAAACCGGGCCGCCACCCTCCGCCGGGGCGTATGTCGCAGGCGCGTCGCGCCGCGTGTTAATATGTCGGCATCGTACGGCAACACTAAGATCGTAAGGACGGCACGCACCCCCGGCCGAGACTCCCTATGCTGCGACGCAACTACAAACGCCGGAACAGCTCCTTCTGGCATTTCCAGACACTGCGCGACCTGGTCTCCGACTCGATGGCGATCGACATGGGCTCGTCGAACACGGTCATCGCCGTGCGCGGGCGCGGCGTCGTCGTCGACGAGCCGTCGGTCGTGGCGGTCAACAAGATGACGGGCGAGGTCGTCGCCATCGGGCGCGAGGCGCACGAGATGCAGGGTAGAGAGGCGCGCGAGGTGACGCTCGTGCGCCCGCTCGTCGACGGCGTCGTCGCCGACTTCGACAACACGCGGAAGATGCTCTCGCACTTCGTCCGCGCGGCGCGCGGCGGCATCTCCCACTTCAGCCGCCGCGCCGTGATGAGCGTGCTCTCAGGCGTCACGCACGTCGAGCAGCGGGCGCTGCTGACCGCCGCCGAGCACGCCCACATCGGGCGCATCTACATGGTCGAGGAGGGGCTCGCCTCGGCCATCGGCGCGGGCGTCAGCGTCGAGGACAAGCAGTCGGCGGCGGTCGTCGATCTCGGCGGCGACTCGACGAACATCGCCGTCGTCGCGCTCGGCATGATCGTCTACTCGCGCGCCGAGCGGACGGGGAGCAACGACATAGATGCGGCGCTGATGGAACGTCTGCGCCGCTTCCGGGGTCTAAGCATCGGCGGGCCGACCGCCGAGCGCCTGAAGATCGAGCTGGGCTCCGCGATAGAGCCGGCGGACCCGGCGCGCAGCGTCAGCGTCAAGGGGCGCGAGGTGACGACGGGGCGACCCGGCGCGATAGACGTGACGGCCGACGAGGTCTACGCCGTCGCGCAGCCGATCCTGCTGAAGATCGCCGAGGGCGTGCGCGAGGCGCTCTCCGGCCTACAGCCCGAAGTCGTCTCCGACATCTACGAGCGCGGGCTCATCGTCACCGGCGGCGGCGCGCTGCTCGAAGGTCTGGGCGAATTCCTGCACCGCGAGACGAGCCTCGCGACGCGCGTCGTCGCGGAGCCGCGCCACGCCTGCGTCATGGGGCTCACGCAGCTCTTCGACTCGCCGCCGCTCCTGCGCCGCGTCACCCGCAGCGAGCCGTCGCTCTTAGACGCCGAGTCGATGGCGGAAATGACGTGACAAGTAAACCGTGACAAGTGACAGGAAGGGGAGAGCAAGATGCGTCCTCACGAACATCTTGATGTCTGGAATAAAGCGATGGATTTAGTCGTTAAGGTCTACAGATCGACCGAATCCTTTCCGAAGGACGAGAGGTTCGGTTTGACCTCCCAGATCAGGCGTGCGGCGGTCTCTGTGCCGGCTAATATCGCCGAAGGGGCGGCGCGACAATCGGGCAAAGAGTTCGCTTATTTCCTGTCGAATGCCCAGGGCTCGGCCAGCGAGCTTGAGACGGAGCTGCTAATCGCCCATCGTCTAGGTTTTCTCGGCGAACCCACTTACCGAGGGTTGCGCGCAGAGCTCGATGGCATCGGGCGTATGATCATCGGACTTAGTAAACACGTCAGGCAGAAGACAATCTGACTCTTGTCACCTGTCACGGTTTACCCGTCACGGCTTTTATGAGGTTCGACAACATCCTCCACCGGCAGGTGCGCGTCGCGAACGTCTTCGGCATCCCGGTCAGGATCGACTACCGCTGGTTCGTCGTCTTCGCGCTCTCGGCGTGGCTCATCGCGGAGAACTTCTACCGCGGCTTCTGGTATCTGAAGCCGACGGGTGAAGTGACCTCGTGGGTCGTCGGCGTGGCGACGACCTTCCTGCTCTTCCTCTCCGTCTTCGGCCACGAACTCTCGCACGCGCTCGTCGCGAAGATGGAGGGCATCGAGATCGTCGAGATCGTGCTGCACCCCTTCGGCGGTCTCGCCCGGCTCCGCAGAGAGCCCGACAGCGCGCGCGCCGAGTTCCGCATCGCCGTCGCAGGCCCCGCCTCAAGTTTCATCTTCGCGCTCGTCGCGTTCGCCGTCTGCTCGATAGCCTTCTTCGTCTTCCGCCTCGAACTCGTCTGGGCGATCTTCGCCATCACCGCGGGCGGCAACCTGATGCTCGCGATCTTCAACCTGCTGCCCGGCTACCCGCTCGACGGCGGGCGCGTCCTGCGCGCCTTCCTCTGGCACCGCGGCGGCGATCTGACGCAGGCGACGCGGCGCGTCTCGCAGTTCGGGCAGTTGATCGCGGGCGTCGTCATCGTCTACGGCGTCTACATGGGCCTGCGCTACCAGGCTTACTTCATGGCGCTCTGGTCGGTGCTCGTCGGGCTCTTCCTGTGGGACGCGGCGCGCGCGGTCTACAGGGCCTACGGCGGGGGCGGCGCGCGCGCGGTCGCCGACGCGATGACCGCCCCCTTCTCGGTCGAGCCCGACACGCTCGTCAGCCACCTCGTCGACGCGGTGCTGCCGCTGCACCGCCAGGGCGCTTTCGCCGTCGCGCGCGGGCGTCGGCTGCACGGGATACTGACGCTCGAAGACCTGAAGCGACTCCCGCGCGAGCGCTGGCACTCGACGCGCGTCTCGGAAGTGATGCGCCCCGTCGCGCCCGAATTCTTCGTCGAGCCGCAGGCCTCGTTGCAGGACGCCGACGCGCTGATGAAGCGCAACGGCGCGGGCGCGCTCGGCGTGGTAGACGACCGGGGCGAACTCGTCGGCTTCCTCCAGCGCGGCCAGATCAAGCGCCGCGCCGCCGCCGAGTAATCACTTTGCCGCTGGCATTTAGGTCGTAACGATCAATTCGCCGCAGAGGCGCGCAGGGCGCGGAGTTATCGCAGAGAAAAACTTATCCTCCGCGCGCCCTTCGCGTTCTTTGCGCCTCTGCGGCGAATCTTTTACGCCCGACTTACAACGAAATCTAGCGCCGCCGTTCGGTAGTGGGGTAAAGCTGTAGGTCTGACTGACGGATTATTCCGTCAGCCTCCTCACAGCTTCAATCAGCGCATGAACATCATCGGGCTTGCTCAGGAACAAGTCCGCGCCCGCCCTCTGCGCCTCCGCGCCACAGTCGGTCGCCGAGAGCATGATGATCGGAGTCGTGCGGTAGCGCGGGAGGCTGCGGGCGTAGCGCGTCAGTCCCAGCCCCGTCGCCCCCGGCACCTCATTATCGAGCAGGAGCAGGTGGTAGCGGACTCCGCCCGCCAGCCGGTTCATCGCCGTATTGCCATTGGCGTAGAACTCGACTCTCCAGCCTTCGCCTTCAAGGAGGTCGCGGACGGCCGCGGAGACGAGGCGGTTATCTTCAACTAAGAGGATCGTGAGGCTCACAGGAATTAGCGGCGGGGGTGGCTCACACTTTTCATCACCACGACAGGTGAGCCTTGCGGCGCAACCTCCCGCCCGCGCCAGCCGCCCACGCACCCAAACGGGGCGGCGGCGCAGCCCAAGTTGTGCTATCTTGCGTGCCGCGCTCTTTTACAAACTAGCGACGGCTAATGCGTAGCTCACCATCACACCTTGCCAAGTGATGAGCGTC